>JBFEYJ010000044.1:0-17467 GCA_041562215.1 Thiohalomonadaceae bacterium
AGCCTTCTTGGCTGGAGCCTTCTTGGCTGGAGCCTTCTTGGCTGGAGCCTTCTTGGCTGGAGCCTTCTTGGCTGGAGCCTTCTTGGCTGGAGCCTTCTTGGCTGGAGCCTTCTTGGCCGGAGCCTTCTTAGCCGGAGCCTTCTTAGCCGGAGCCTTCTTGGCCGGGGCCTTCTTGGCTGGAGCCTTCTTGGCCGGAGCCTTCTTCACCGGTGCCTTCTTGGCCGGCGCCTTCTTCGCCGGGGCCTTCTTGGCTGGAGCCTTCTTCGTTGCCGCCTTCTCGGCCGGGGCCTTCTTGACCGAAGCCTTCTTCACCGGGGCCTTCTCGGTTGTTTCACGAATGGCCGGAGGAGTGATCTCCGGCAGTTCCTCAGCTGGTGAGGGATGAGCTGACTCACTAGCAGTCTCCGCCTCCTCCCCAACCTCATACTCGGACTCGGACTCGGACTCGGACTCGGACTTCATCATGGCGCTGATTTTCTGCACCGCCTCATCGATCTCGACCTCTTCTCGCTTCACCTGCTCAGTCTGGCTTGCCTCAACCTGCTTTATAATGGCATCGACCTTAGCAAAGATCTCATCAATCTCCCCTTGGCCGTTTACTGTGTAGAGCTTGTTCTGGCGGCGGAAAAATTCGACCAGCGGAGCGGTTTGAGCCTCGTAGATCCGCAGGCGATTGCCGATGGTCTCTTCATTATCATCAGCACGATGACGCAATTCGCCTCCGCATTTATCACAACGGTCATCCATGCGCGGCGGTGAGGTAAAGATATTGTACATCTGACCGCAAGAGGCGCAGGTGCGACGACCTGTCAAACGCTGCAGGAGAATATCCAGGTCCACATCGATAAGAATGGCCGCTTCGATCGGCATACCCATCTCATCGAGCATGATATCCAGCGACTCGGCCTGTGGAATATTGCGTGGAAATCCGTCAAGGATGAAACCATTAGCGGCATCAGGCTCCGAGAGACGCTCCCTGATGATACCAAGCACAATGTCGTCACTGACAAGCTGGCCGGCTTCCATCGCCGCCTTGGCCTGCTGTCCCAGAGCCGTTTTACCTTCCACCGCGGCACGTAATAAATCCCCTGTAGACACCTGAGGGATCCGGTACTTATCGATAAGCAGTTTGGCCTGTGTCCCTTTACCCGAGCCGGGCGCCCCCAACAGCACAATTCTCATTGCAGTCTATCGCTCCCCTGATTAACAGCGTTATTTGTTGTCATCAACACTCAACCCGGACATTTCGTATATCGCGCGCATCCTCTCTAGCCTCTTGCGCCCACAAAGATTTTTCTTCAGGCCGGTATCTGAATCACTACACCGAACCTTCCGAAAAATCAGTTAAAGCAAGCCCCTGCGTTATCACCGCGCGAACTCATAAAACATCCGGTTAAGTTTTTTGCATGCTGGTATATACAAATTGCATTACCGTTAGCGCAAGCAAGCGTTTAAGCTAATCCCACTTATATGGTCAAGTCAATCACTAGAAGTCATCTTAAAAACAGAAACTGTGCGCTAAGACAAGGAGGAAACCTGTGAGGAACATGGTTTGCATAAACATGTCAGTCTGTGGAGGCACTTTTGGTATAGCGGCTAACTATTTGCCAAGGAGCGGCGAACAATGCACTAATATGGGCTTTCTGTTTTGACGAAAGAGTGACACCTATCAACTATGGCGACAATCCCGGATTTTAATAAAAACGAAATGTGGGTCATCCACGACACCCTGAAGCAGCGATATAGCAAGGATATCGAGGTTCAGGAAGTGGATACCGAACTCAGACTCAACCCCCACTCATCCGAGCTGACACCCTGTCCTGCAATTTACTGGGAGGCGGGAGATGTGCATTTTGTCATCATCAAGACGGGGGAAGGACGCTACCGCAGCCAGTTCTTCTATCGCGTCCACCAACAGTTCGGCACCGGCGTTGAAGAATACAACGATTTAACCGAATGCGTCGTTACGCTGCTTCAGGTGCATGCTGACCACGAGGCGAAACGCCAGGCAGATGAAGCGTAGCAACAACAATAACTGAATCATTGGGGAGACAGAAAATCATGGCAAAAAAGATGAACGCTTTTTACGCACAGTCAGGTGGGGTGACCGCAGTCATTAATGCCTCGGCCTGCGGAGTCATCGAAACCGCACGCGCGCATAAAGATAAAATCGGTAAGGTCTACGCTGGGCGTAATGGCATCATCGGCGCGCTGACCGAGGATCTCATTGATACTACTAAAGAGTCCAAGTCCGCCATTGCCGCCCTGCGTTACACGCCATCGGGCGCTTTCGGCTCCTGCCGCTACAAGCTTAAGAGTCTGGAAGCGAACAAAGCCGAGTACGAGCGCCTGATTGAGGTCTTCAAGGCCCATGATATCGGATACTTCCTTTATAATGGGGGTGGCGACTCCGCCGACACCTGTCACAAGGTCTCCCAGCTCTCCAAGAAAATGGGCTACCCGATCCAGGCCATTCACGTACCAAAAACCGTGGACAATGACCTGCCAATCACCGACAACTGCCCAGGTTTTGGCTCGGTGGCCAAATATATCGCTATCTCCACCCGCGAAGCGAGCTTCGATGTCGCCTCCATGTGCGCGACCTCCACCAAGGTCTTCGTACTCGAAGTAATGGGGCGTCATGCCGGCTGGATCGCCGCTGCCGGTGGCTTGGCATCCGATGAGGATACCGAGATCCCGGTGGTTATTCTCTTCCCCGAAATCATTTTCGACCGCGAAAAATTCATGGCTGTGGTGGATGAGAAGGTCAAGAAATACGGTTATTGCTCGGTCGTGGTTTCCGAGGGGGTGCACGATGCGGATGGCAAGTTCCTGGCCGATCAGGGTCTTAAGGACGCCTTCGGCCATGCTCAGCTCGGAGGTGTCGCGCCGGTGGTGGCCAACATGATCCGCGAGGACCTGGGCTACAAGTACCACTGGGCTGTGGCAGACTACCTGCAGCGTGCCAGCCGTCACATTGCTTCCAAGTCCGATGTCGACCAGGCCTACGCCATGGGCAAGGCTGCTGTCGAACTTGCCCTTAAGGGCAAGAATGCGGTCATGCCGACCGTGGTGCGCAAATCCGACAAACCTTATAAATGGACAGTCGGCGAGGCGCCGTTAAGCAAGGTCGCCAATGTCGAAAAAATGATGCCAAAGAATTTTATTACCAAGGATGGCTTCGGCATCACGCCAAAGTGTCGCCAATATCTGGAGCCGCTGATTCAGGGAGAGGATTACCCGCCTTACAACAAAAACGGCATGCCCAAATACGTCAGACTTAAAAACGTCGCCGTGCCAAAAAAGCTAGGCGAATTTGAACTGAAATAAGAATACTAAAGGGGAGCCATTGCTCCCCTTTTGTTTGTATGACTGGAGAGATGAACACCGTGCTTTAACGTAATAAAAAAGTCGAAATGAGACTGGGAGGATAAACGAATGAACGCAGGACTATGGTTTGCCCTGCTCTGTGCCGGCCTAGCGCTGGCCTACGGAGCAATATCGGTAAAATGGATACTGGCCAAGCCGACCGGTAACGAGCGGATGCGGGAGATCGCCGCCGCGGTACAGGAAGGTGCGCAGGCCTACCTCAACCGTCAGTATACGACCATCGGACTGGCCGGCATCGTGTTGCTGGTCCTTATCGCCTGGAAAATCGGCCTCGCCACAGCCATCGGCTTTGCCATCGGTGCGGTGTTCTCCGGGCTCGCCGGTTACATCGGCATGAACATCTCGGTACGTGCCAACGTGCGCACCGCCGAGGCGGCCAATGACGGCCTCAACGCCGCGATGCAGGTCGCCTTTCGCGGTGGGGCCATCACCGGCATGCTGGTCGTTGGCCTCGGTCTGCTTGGTGTCGCAGGCTACTACATGCTCCTGCTCGCCTTTGGCGTCGAGGACCCGCTCCACCCTCTGGTCGGCCTGGCCTTCGGTGGCTCGCTGATCTCCATCTTCGCCCGTCTCGGTGGCGGCATATTCACCAAAGGTGCTGATGTCGGCGCCGATATCGTCGGTAAGGTTGAAGCAGGTATCCCTGAGGATGATCCACGCAACCCGGCCGTCATTGCCGACAACGTGGGCGATAATGTCGGCGATTGCGCCGGCATGGCCGCCGACTTGTTTGAAACCTACGCAGTAACCGTGATCGCCACGATGCTGCTCGGCGGCCTGCTGTTAAGCAATGGTGACGGCACGGCGGCAATCTACCCGCTGGTGCTCGGTGGGGTTTCCATCATCGCCTCTATCATCGGGACGTTTTTCGTCAAGGTCAGAGAAGGCGGTAAAATCATGAACGCCCTCTACCGCGGCCTCATTGTCGCCGGCGTGCTGGCGGCCGCTGCCTTCTATCCGGTCACCGCCATGATGATGGGCGACAACGGGAGTCACAGCGTGATGGCGCTGTGGGGATCGGCCCTTATCGGCCTGCTGCTTACCGCGGCGATGGTGGTGATCACCGAGTACTACACCGCCACCGAATACAAGCCGGTGCGCCACATCGCCGAAGCCTCCACCACCGGCGACGGCACCAATGTCATTGCAGGTCTTGGGGTGTCGATGAAATCCACAGCAGCGCCGGTACTGGCCGTCTGCGCCAGCATCTGGGGCGCCTATGACCTTGCCGGCCTGTATGGTATCGCCATCGCCGCCACCTCGATGCTCTCCATGACCGGCATCATCGTGGCGCTCGATGCCTACGGCCCCATCACCGACAATGCCGGTGGAATCGCCGAGATGGCCGAGCTGGACGACAAGATCCGCAACATCACCGATCCTCTGGATGCCGTCGGCAATACTACCAAGGCCGTCACAAAGGGTTACGCCATCGGCTCAGCCGGTCTCGCCGCCCTGGTGCTATTTGCCGATTATACCCACGCCCTTGCCGGACAAAGCGAGAAGGTGCTGAACTTCTCACTGGATAACCATATGGTGATCATCGGGCTGTTTATCGGCGGTCTTGTGCCCTACCTGTTCGGGGCCATGGCGATGGAGGCGGTAGGCCGTGCTGCCGGCGGTATCGTCAACGAAGTACGCCGCCAGTTCCGGGAAATGCCGGGGATCATGGATTACAGCCAGAAGCCGGATTACTCCCGGGCGGTGGACATGCTCACCAAATCCGCCATCAAGGAGATGGTCATCCCCTCACTGCTACCCGTTCTTGTACCCGTGGTGGTTGGCCTGGCCCTTGGCAAAGAGGCGCTTGGCGGCCTACTCATCGGTACCATTGTCACCGGTCTGTTCGTGGCTATCTCCATGACCACCGGTGGTGGTGCCTGGGACAACGCCAAGAAGTACATCGAGGACGGCAACTTCGGCGGCAAGGGTTCCGACGCGCACAAGGCGGCGGTCACCGGCGATACCGTGGGCGACCCCTACAAGGACACCGCAGGCCCGGCAATCAACCCGTTGATCAAGATCATCAACATCGTTGCGCTGATGATCGTGCCTATACTTTAAAAGCAGGAACATGGGTAAAAAGGGATAAGAGACGAGGGAAGGTGCTCGCAGCACTCGCAGTTTTTTGCTGAACTGCGGGTAGCTCACTCATCCCCTCGAGTCGTTACTCTCGTAGCTCGTCACGGCCTCTATCCCTCGAACCTTTGTATTAAGAGAAGGCCGGTATATAATGCTGGCCTTTTCTTTTTTGCTATATCTCAAAGGGCTTTCCCATGAATCTCGACAGAGTCAACTCCGGTAACGACGTCCCTAACGACATCAACGTAATCATCGAGATCCCTGCCCACAGCGATCCGGTCAAGTATGAGGTCGACAAGGAGACCGGCGCCATGTTTGTGGACCGGTTTATGAATACCGCCATGCATTATCCCTGCAATTACGGCTATGTTCCCCACACCCTGTCCGACGATGGAGACCCGGTAGACGTACTGGTGGTCACCCCTGTGCCCCTCATCCCAGGTTCGGTTATCCGCTGCCGCCCGGTTGGCGTACTGAAGATGACCGATGAATCCGGCGACGATGCCAAGGTACTGGCAGTGCCGATCGACAAGCTCTGCCGTCTCTACCGCAATGCCAAGGATATCAATGACATGTCACCGGCACTGCTGGAACAGATCGCCCACTTCTTTGAGCACTACAAGGATCTCGATGAAGGAAAATGGGTGCGCGTTGAAGGCTGGGGGGATGTCGATGACGCCAAAAAGGAGATAATGGCCTCGATGGAGATGTATAAACAGGCACCCGAGAAGCCCAATTTCTAATCAGTCGTTAACCTGGAAAGAAATAAGGGGTGTGATACTTTTCCCTTTCATCGCGCACCTTTTTTCAATTAACTTAGTCTCATGAAGATTTGCATCGTTTCAGACAGCCATGACCGCCGCGATATGCTTGCCGCCGCCGTCGGAGAAGCACGGGATCTCGGCGCCCAGGCCGTTCTGCATTGCGGTGACGTAATAGCGCCGACGGCACTACGTCCACTGCAGCAATTCGGCCTGCCGGTGCACGTGATCCACGGCAACAATAGCGGTGATACCTATGCTATGTTCATGCTGGCGCAGGAACCGGAGAGTGTTATTCACTATCATGGGATGGATGCCGGCCTGGAGCTGGGCGGACGTCGCATTTTCATCGTCCACTATCCCCATTATGCTGAGGCAATGGCGCTGACCGGCGACTGGGACATTGTCTGTTGCGGTCACGATCATCGTGCCGCGATCACGCCTGTACAGAACATGCAACAGGAAAAGACCCTGATCCTCAATCCAGGTACGGTGGCCGGCATCGGCCCCTGCGCCAGTTATATCATGGGCGATCTGGAAACACTGGAATTCGAAATCCGGCAGGTTCCCGAGCCGGCACCCCGCAAGTAACAAGTAATGATTCAGAGGTGAACGCGCCCGGAGCACACGGACTGAATTGACTTTTCCCTCCGTGCATTCCGTGGCTATTTCTTTGTTATACGAGTTAACGCCAAGTCCGGAAAGGTAGTCGCGCCACTCAAAGACTGGACTTGCTCTCGAAGTGGCTCTTCTCGTACTGCTCCTGATGAGTCATGCAGCGGCGGGCGCTTGGGTAGGCGTCGAGACGCTCATAGGGGATCTCCTCCTGACAATCCTCGCAACGACCATACCAGCCCTCTTTCATCCTTTCCTGCGCAGCCTCTACCTCACGCAAGGCCTTGATCGATTGACCGAGGACAGCGGTGTTCAGATCCGATAGCAGATCGGCCACCGATTCATCACCGGAATCGTGTACCTGACCGGCCAGCTCGCTGTACTGCTCCTCATCAGTGCGCAACAGCTCATCGCGAATATCCTTGCGCAGTTGCTGACGTTCGGCTTCCAGCCGCTGCTTCAACTGGGAGAGTTGTTCATCGCTCAAGTGGGACATGTTATTACCCTTTCTGATAAAGAAATTGATCAATAACCATCGGTATTCTTCTCAACCCAACGGCTGGTGGCATCCAGTTGTTCCTTTTTCCAGAATGGTGCCCTGGACTTCAACGCCTCCATAATGTGACGACAGGCCTCGAAGGCATCCTTACGATGTGCGGACCAGACAGCGACGAGGACAATCGGATCATTCGGCAGCAGGTCTCCCACGCGGTGAATGATCAACTCATCAAGCAGTGTCCAGCGCTCCCGAGCTTCGTCGACAATGCGCCCGAGCTCCTGTTCGGTCATCCCCGGGTAGTGTTCAAGCGTCATGCCACGCACCTCATCGCCTTCATTGAAGTCGCGCATACTGCCGACAAATACCGCGCTGGCGCCGAACTTGCCGGGGTATCTCGTCGCGACAATCTCGCTCTCGTAGCGCTGCAGCGCTTCCCACGGAGCAAATGGCAGCTCACGGATCTCAATCTTCACCCTTAGCCCCCGGTCACCGGCGGAAAGAAGGCCACCTCATCACCGCTGCTCACCTGCTGATTGGGATCGCAATACTCCATGTTGACCGCGACCAGGACATTGGCAGGCAACGCCTTGCCCCCAGAGGCCGCCAGCCAGACATCGGCTGCGGTGGCCACCTCACCGATTTCAACTGTCGCCCCATCGCAGCCCATCTGTTCCTTCAAACTCGCAAAAAACTTCACCTTTACAGTCATCTCCTCACCCTCGTTCACGCCTGTATGGTTTGCGCCGCACTTGGCCTCAGCCTATCATGAATGCCCTAAACCAACCACAGACGGGTCTTCCCGACATGAGCGAACTGACTCACTTCAATAACGCCGGCGAGGCCCACATGGTCGACGTTGGCGATAAGGCCGTTACCAGACGCATCGCCGTAGCAGAAGGGCGCATCACTATGCTGCCGCAAACCTTGGCGCTGATCCTCAAGGGCGAAGCGAAAAAGGGCGATGTACTCGGTGTCGCCCGAATCGCCGGCATCATGGCGGCAAAAAAAACCGCCGACCTGATCCCCCTGTGCCATCCCCTGGCCTTAAGCAAGGTTAGCATCGAACTTACCCCGGTGGAGGAGAGCCACACGGTTCGCTGCCAGGCGACAGTACAAACCAGCGGCCAGACCGGAGTGGAGATGGAAGCGCTCACCGCCGTCCAGATCACTCTCCTAACCATCTACGACATGTGTAAGGCGGTTGATAAGGGCATGACCATCGAAGGGGTTCGCCTGCTGGAAAAAGCCGGTGGAAAATCCGGCCACTGGAAACGCTGATCACGACGGTGTCCCTGACAGGGCCAACTAACTTATGCCGCAGGGTTTTCGACACCTTATACTTAGTTGAGTCGTGGTCAGTACACTAAACTTCCGCTATTACCATTTCACTCAGGCGGAGGCACATCGATGAGAATTCAGCAGTTGTTACAACAGTGGGACAAGCAGACCGAAGGCTACCAGGATCTGAAAGAGCATACTCTACACCTGCCACGTTACGAGTTGGCCAAGATCTACGCACTAAAGGAGATGTATCCGGGCAAGAGAGAGGATGAGCTTATCGCCGATCTGTTAATCACTGCCCTGCATGCCCTGGAAGAGGCCTTTCCCTACATCCCCGGAGACCGGGTGGTAGCTGAGGATGACAAGGGCGATCCTCTTTACGAGGATATCGGCCTGACGCCACGATTTCTCGCACTCACGCGCAAATACGCCACCGAACTGGGGACAAGTTAACCCACCACCCCGGAGGGGACCCACGCTGACTATTCGATTCTGCAGGCCTCATCGAAATCGAGCCGAGGGCCTCGCGGATAGAGCTGATCCTGAGAGCCATAACCAATGGCGCAGATAAAGTTGGACTTAATCGTTTCACCGGGGAAAAACGTCGCCTCCAACTTGACCCGATCGAATCCGGACATCGGTCCGCAATCGAGTCCCAGGGCGCGAGCCGCCAGCATGAGATAGGCACCTTGCAAGGTGCTGTTGCGCATCGCATTCTCGGCGATCTTCGCCTCATTTCCGGCAAACCAGGAACGAGCGTCGGTGTGGGGAAAGAGCTTTGGCAGCTTTTCGTAAAACGCCATATCCATGCCGATAATCGCCACCACCGGCGCGGTCATCGACTTCTCCACGTTGCCCTCATTGAGGCACGGCTTGAGTCGCGCCTTGGCCCCATCACTCTTGACGAAGACGATACGCGCCGGGCAGCTGTTGGCGCTGGTCGGCCCCCATTTCATAAGCTCGTAAATCTGATGCAGCTGTTCGTCAGTCACCGCCCGGTCCTGCCAGCGGTTAAAACTGCGCGCCTCTCGAAAAAGTGTATCAAGCGCATCATCCGAAAGGGGGTGGGAAGCCATACTCTCTCCTCAGCTACAGATTATGGGTGGATTAGTGTCCATAATGGGGGCATTGCCACAAGCTTCAAGCCAATAGAACAATAGTAAACACACACTAACTATCAAGAACAGGCGTGTGGTTTTAACCATATAATAAAAAATTTAGCCTCACGATAAGCCTGATCTGGACACCCCCGCCGCCAATCCCCATCATAGAGCAATGAACCGGCCCAATACCCCGCCACCGCCAAAAAGCGAAGCCGAACTGCTTGAGCGTACCCGCCGAATTGCCGGGCAAAGCCTGGCGACACTCGCCTATGACTGCGACATCGAGGTGCCGCAGGATCTGCGCCGCCAGAAGGGGTGGGTAGGACAGTTGCTCGAACTGGCACTGGGTGCCGATGCCCAATCGTTGGCCGAGCCTGACTTTCGTGCTATCGGCGTGGAGATGAAAACAGTGCCACTGGATATTCAGGGGAGACCACGAGAATCCACCTACGTTTGCACGGTCCCACTGGAAGAAGGCGTTGAGGCAAACTGGGAGAGCACCTGGCTGCGAAGGAAGCTCTCACGGGTATTATGGGTACCGGTCGAGGCCGCACCGCAGCTACCACTTGGTAAGCGGCGTATCGGCACCGCACTGATATGGAGCCCGAGTGCCGAGGAAGAAGTACTGCTGCGCCAGGACTGGGAAGAGTTGACGGAGATGATCTGCATGGGGGAGCTCGAACAGATCAGCGCACGACTGGGCACGGTGCTACAGATCCGCCCCAAAGCCGCCAACTCACGCGTACGCTGTCGCAGCGTCGGAGCTTCCGGTGAGTCCATACTCACCAATCCCCGCGGTTACTATCTGCGCCCCGCCTTCACCCGGCGAATCCTCGAGCGGCACTACCATCATGCTTTATGAGCAGCGGTTGATAATTATGTAGATCCTCACGAGCCATACGCTGCCGGCGCTAACAGTGAAGAGAAGCGCCGGCTCCCTTTTTTCAAATGATGGTGTGGCGGCTCTTCACTATGCCTGGTTGAGCATCTCAAAGAGCGCGTCCTTAAGATGCAGGCGCTTTTTTTTCAGCCCTTCAGTGTACTCGTCGGAAGGTGTCTCCAACGCCTGCTCAATTCGGCGAACCTCATGATCCACTTCATGGTATTCGTCGAACAGTTTGGCGAAATGGTTGTTGCTGACCTTCAGTTCGTGGATTTTCTCCCGAAACTCGGGTAATTCATGGATCAGATCATGGTTTTCGCCAAGCATAGCACTCTCCCCAAGAGATAAAGTCAAACCATTCCACCATACAAAACCACTGTGGAAACTTACGTCGATAGTCGCATATCTCTACTTTAGCCCCAAAGGTACAACCGGCGAAAGTATTCTTTGTCGTCATCATCGAGGCCTCTACACTTGCGACAGGATCTATTTCAATAGCTTTCACTGTCGCATTTGCGTATAGTGCGCGGTCTGCATGGACGCTCCGTCGTCTCTGACCTTCCGCCGTGATGTTCACTGCCCAAGGGTTAGCGACAAGCCAACCCGCACTCGGGCAACACTGGACACCGGCGTCTGCCTTGCTGAGGCTGCGCTAACATAATCATTCCTGGGGATGATCCCCGCCTGTCTTTCATCCCTTGTGGATGAACAAGGAGATAATTTGTCTTTCGAACACCTCAATCTTGACGAGGTGCTGCTGCGTGCCATTCAGGCCTGCGGCTTCACTTCACCCTCCGATATCCAGCAACAAGCCATCCCCGTCGCCCTTGAAGGTCATGACCTGATGGCCTCGGCACAGACCGGCACCGGTAAAACCGCCGCGTTCGTCCTACCGGCTCTGCATCGACTGCTCACAAATCCAGCCAAGCCGGGCCACGGACCTCGGGTCCTGATTCTGACCCCTACCCGGGAACTGGCCACCCAGGTGACTGAAGCGATCCGGGAACTGGGCCGCTCCAGCCGTCTACGCTCAGCCGCTATCGTCGGTGGGATGCCCTATCCGCCGCAAATTAAAATGCTGCGCGAACCGCTGGATCTGCTGGTAGCCACCCCAGGCCGCCTGATCGACCACTTCGAGAACGGCCGCCTCGATTTCTCACGCCTTGAGATGCTGGTGCTGGACGAAGCTGACCGCATGCTTGATATGGGCTTCGTTGACGATGTCGAGCGAATTGCCGCCGCCCTGCCGGAGGACCGCCAAACACTGCTCTTCTCCGCTACCCTGGAAGGTGAAGTTCGCAACGTCGCGCGCCGTCTCCTCAAAGATCCGAAACGCATCCAAATCGCCGGGGTCAAGGTCAATCATGACTCCATTGAGCAGCATATTCACCAGGCCGACGATTTTCGTCACAAACAGGCCCTGCTTGCCCACCACCTCGGACAGGAAGAGGTCACACAAGCGGTGGTGTTCACCGCCACCAAACGTGGTGCCGACGAGCTGTCAAAACGCCTGCGCGAACAGGGACATCGTAGCGACGCCCTTCACGGCGACATGAGTCAGGGGGCACGCCGACGCACCGTTGAGCGGATGCGCCGTGGCCAATGCCGTATCCTGGTCGCCACTGACGTCGCTGCTCGGGGTATCGACATCAAGGGAATCACCCACGTCTTCAACTTCGATCTGCCGATGGTTGCCGAGGACTATATCCACCGCATCGGCAGGACCGGCCGTGGCGGCGCCAGTGGTGTTGCTGTTGCTCTGGTTGGTCCGCAGGACTGGGATAAACTGGCACGTATCGAGCGACTCACCGGCAGCCCGATTACCCGTCGCGTCATCGAAGGCCTGGAACCCAGACATCCTGAGCCAAAAGTCTTCGACAAGCGCAGCAAAGGACGTCCGGGTAACGCCAACGGTAACAAACGCCGCTTTGGCGGCAACCAGGGCCAGCGCGCGTCAGCGGCCCCCAGCATCCGCAGCAAGCGTGATGGGTTTGGTGCCAAACGACGCAGCGCCACCGCAGGTAACTGAGCAGGCAACACTCGCAGACGGGTGGTGTAACAACCGCCCGCTGTCAACGCCTTTTCAGTAATACCCGCCGCAAAACAAAAAGGCCGGACGCTAACGCGCCCGGCCTTTTTTTTTGCAGAAACCGCGTGACCTATTACAGCTTGTCAGCGTTCTCAGCCAGGTACTCGGCAACACCTTTAGTATCGGCCTTCATACCCTTGTCGCCCTTGTTCCAACCGGCAGGACAGACTTCGCCATGCTCTTCGTTGAACTGCAGCGCGTCGATCATACGAAGCATCTCATCGATGTTGCGGCCCAGCGGCAAGTCGTTCACAACCTGGTGACGCACCATACCTTCACGATCGATGAGGAAAGAGGCACGGAAGGCGACGCCGGCAGCCGGGTGCTCAACATCATAAGCTTGGCAGATCGCATGATTGATGTCAGCGACCAGCGGATAACCGACCTGACCGATACCACCATCATTGATGGCAGTGTTACGCCAGGCATTGTGCGTGTAATGGGAGTCAATGGAGACACCGATCACTTCCACGTTGCGCTTCTTGAATTCCTCCAGGCGATGATCGAAGGCGATCAGCTCGGATGGGCAAACGAAGGTAAAGTCCAGCGGATAGAAAAAGACGACGGCATACTTGCCTTCGACAGCCTTCGCAAGATTGAAGTTATTGGTGATGGTGCCGTCGCCCATTACAGCGTTAGCGGTAAAATCAGGTGCCTTGCGGCCAACCAGTACGCCCATGTTCTCTCTCTCCTTAACTTATGCGATAAACAGTTAACAACCAAGAATTTCAGTCGGGAATTCTACGCCGACCCAACCCATGGATCAATAGGGGCATTGTTGTGGAATTAAAGTGACGGAATCGATAGATTGCTCGAACCGCCTATCCAAGGAACATATTTCTGAGGAGCATTGATTTCAGGAGGCGGCAACATAAACACCGTCTACGGCTAAATCCAGGACTTTCCTGTCCACCCTCAATCGACAAAGGCCCCGAACAGGTCGGAGCCTTTGATTGGAGAATGAATTCTGCCGTTAACCGGTAACGCTGACCTGAGTCGCCTGCAACCCTTTTGGCCCATGCTCTACCTCGAAACTGACACTCTGCCCTTCATCCAGGCTACGGTAACCGCTGCCCTGTATCGCAGAGAAATGAACAAAGACATCCTCACCGCCTTCTGCCGGCGCAATAAAGCCGAAACCCTTGGTATTATTGAACCACTTAACAGTACCAGTACGCATAAATACAAACCTCGAAGAAAGAATGAAAACGTTTCCCTGCGTCACGATTTATCGTGTCGGTGCGAAAAGATTCAGCACGCTCACCCCCGGCCCCTCAAACCGCCGACGCTAAACTCAGTATAGCCGCTCGTCAGAAGAGTGACCACGACAAGCAAAAACATTAAAACATCCTAATATGCCAATAGCTTAGCGGATTCAGCATAACGTCATAAGGCATGCATTTGAGGCAAAATTTGACTGTGCACAGCCGGCCGGAAAGATTGTATATCACAAGTCCAGCTTCCACAGCTCATAGCACATCGGGCCGCTAACCGTTGCCAGGTGCGAGTCAAGGACGTGTCGACGGTGCCCCAAGAAACTCCCGATAGCCCGGGATAGGAAGACCAGGAGCCAGTACAGTACTCTCAGCGCCGTGTGCCGACGCAGGCTCTACAGGCTGTTTGCGACGTACTAGTTCAACACGGTGGCCCTTAACGGACAACCGCAGCACCAGTAGTGAGACTGTCATCGCCCCTCACCTGATAAATGCCCGAGTTATGATTAACTCTGGTCCATCTCTGTGACAGACGGGTTACTGGTCAATGAACTATTCATGACACACAGCATGAGAAGGATTTATCCCTCAGGGCGCTTTCCCGTAGAATACGCACGAATCTCAGCTCGCCGCAGGTTCACAAGGAATGGAATACCACCGGATAAGAACCATGGTGATCCGTGATTACACAGAAACTTGCGGCCATAACTCTGGAGTCCCCCACGATGAAGCTAGGCACCCCGCTATCTCCCTCCGCCACCCGTGTCATGTTCCTCGGCAGCGGCGAACTCGGCAAGGAGGTTATCATCGCCTTGCAGCGTCTGGGCGTTGAGGTTATCGCCGTCGACCGATATGAAAATGCCCCGGGACACCAGGTGGCGCATCGTGCACACGTCATCAACATGGCCGATGCAGCAGCTCTTCGTGCGCTGGTGGAGCAGGAACGTCCGCAACTCATCGTGCCTGAGATTGAAGCCATCGCCACTGACGAGCTGGCGCGTATCGAAGCTGACGGCCTTGCTAAAGTAATCCCCACCGCGCGCGCCACCCAACTGACAATGAACCGTGAAGGGATCCGCCGCCTGGCCGCAGAGGAGTTGGAGCTGCCGACATCGAACTACGCCTTTGCCGAATCGCTCGAGGAGCTACAAGCTGCTATCGACAGCGGCATCGGTTACCCCTGTATCGTCAAACCGGTGATGTCATCTTCGGGCAAGGGCCAGTCCACCATTAATGCACAGGAGCAAGTGCAAGCCGCATGGGATCACGCCAAATCCGGCGGACGCATCGATCGCGGGCGGATCATCGTCGAGGAGATGATCCACTTCGATTACGAGATCACTCTGCTCACGGTGCGCGCCCTGGGCGCGGACAACTCTGTCGAAACCCACTTCTGCGCCCCTATCGGCCACCGCCAAGAGAAGGGGGATTATGTCGAGAGCTGGCAACCACAACCAATGAGCGCCGCAGCCCTGGACCGGGCACAACAAATCGCCGAGAAAGTCACCGCCAACCTTGGCGGCTGTGGGCTGTTCGGCGTGGAGCTATTTATCCGTGGGGATGATGTCTGGTTCAGTGAGGTCTCTCCCCGTCCCCACGACACCGGCATGGTCACCATGGTGACTCAGTGGCAGAACGAATTCGAACTGCATGCCCGCGCCATCCTCGGGCTACCTGTCTTCACGGAGCTGCGTAACGCCGGCGCCAGTGCCGTGATCTATGGGGGTATGGACGAGAAAGGGATAGCCTTCGAACAGGTGGATGAGGCAATGCGCGTGCCGCAAATCGAAATTCGCCTATTCGGTAAGCCGGAATCATTTGTGCGCCGTCGGATGGGCGTGGCGCTGGCCTACGGGGAAGAGAGCAAAGAGTGTCGTGAACGTGCCGGACTGGCGGCCGGGCTGGTCAAACCAGTGAGCGGAAACTGAAATCCCTAAACGATCGCCGGTGTCAATAAGGAGTGTAAATCAGGCGCGCTTGCGGCGTGAGCCGGTCTTGATCAGGCGAGAGAAAACTGAGGAATTTTGCCCGTCGCCACTCCCGGTAGAGAAGCTTTTCAACACCCGAACCAGTGAGCTTTCACCACCAGCCTCGACACCCGGATTACTAATACCCTTGATACCATCACAAACCTCGCAGACAAGACCGTTCTGATCGAACTTTTCCGCCAGAATCTGTGCATCGATCGAGGTATTACAGCGCTTGAGCAATCTCCTTCCGCCGTCTAACAGGATGTTGGCCTTGATATCGGAAATGCCCAATGAGAGAACGAGGTTACTTTTGACTGTATTCAGGTCTACACCGGGCTTGGTTCTTCCCGTATAAAAGACGAGGTAACGCTTCTCACTCATGGCTGCTTCTCTCTGGCTGCATTATTACTGTATTTATCATTTCGCCTGACAGTAACTTTGGACCCTAAAGCCGAATATATCTGTGACGAAGTTTTCAGATCTTGAAGGTACTGCCATAGAGGTTCGCCATGTCAACCGAGAGCCAGGGGTGTTAGCTTATGAGATGAGACGGGCAATTGAACTGACAAACAGTTACTTATGGCGCTTTATTGATTTTTCACATAAAAAAGCAAAACGTGCCGGCAACGAAAAATCCCTCCATCTCAGGGTAATCATCTGCTCGGTGCGAAGGTCATTTTCTCTGCGAAGGATAGGGTCAGGCCAACGGCGGCATCCGTTCCATTAAATAGCAGAGGCAGTCCTGTCGGATCACCTCCTCGTTCAACGTCAGCATTGAGGGCATGACCGGAAGGCGGGTGGACAGGGCACCGTTTTCCTGCACGAAGTAATGATCGGCCAGGTTTTCGCCAGCCTCACTCCAGGCCTCAAGCTGTAAATTCTGACCGCTTACCCATGCTATTCGGGTGCCCGCCGGTAATTCCCGAAAATTCATATGATCCAGGTCATCGGGAAAACACAAATCGGCGCCCTCATCCCTGAAACTGAAGTCGACCCCCGACGGAACTTTGACGATGGCGACCGTATGATAAAGGTCATAATCAGAGGCAGGTAGCGGGTGCATGGGAAAGTGCGCGAGGTGCAAGGCACCCTCGACAAAGCGCCTTGCATGATCCTTGTTGTGCGCTTCTCCAGCCTTTCCGCACTCAATGGTGACCGCCGGGCAAAGCCCGCTGAAAGCCAGTGACTGCACCTCATCGGGTTTGGTGAAATAAACAACCGTGCGACTGAACAGTGTGGCCAGATGCAGCCAGGGCTGCGCCAGCACATTGATGCAGGCGTAATGTGGATTGAGCCCGGTGTTGTTGTGAATATCGATGCTGGCGAAAACGCGTCGCTTGCGCATGATATCCAGCACGCATTGCGCCATCCGGCACTCCTCGCCCTCACCAACCTTCCAGATCCGGTTAAAGTCGGGTTGGCCATGCAGATGGCGGACCCCCTCCCTGCCCGCCGCGACATTACCGATAAACAGTGACAGGGCGCGCGGCAACACATTTCCCTGATAGTCTTGCAGCAGGGCGCGCATCGCCTCCCAACCGGTATCCTCATTACCGTGCAACAACACAGACACGAACAGC
>JBFEYJ010000045.1:0-17318 GCA_041562215.1 Thiohalomonadaceae bacterium
ACACTGGTCGACAGCGTGCCGGACCTGCATTACTGTGTCGATGAGATGATGAGAGTTCTGGAAATGCCGCAGCGCGGCGAGGCCAAGGTGCGAACCTGGGTCGGCAACGGGGTGGAGCGCCTGGTGCGCAGAGCCCTGACCGATAGCCTCGATGGCGAGCCGGATGATGCGTTGTTCGGCAAAGCCTACCCGATCTTCCTTGAGCTCTATGCCGAAAACACCTCCAAGCGCTCTTGCCTCTATCCGGGGGTGATCGAGGGGCTGGATTATTTGCAACAGGCCGGGTTCAAGATTGGTTGTGTCACCAATAAGGCCGAGCAGTTTACCGTGCCGTTGCTAAAGGACCTGGGGATCTATGACCGGTTCGGTATCATCGTCAGCGGCGATACCCTGGCGGAGAAGAAGCCGCATCCGATGCCGCTGCTGCACGCGGCGGAGTTCTTTGGCATCAGGCCGGAACATGCGATGATGTTGGGTGATTCCATGAGCGATGTGAAGGCCGCGCGCGCCGCTGGTTTTCAGATTGTCTGCATGAGTTATGGTTATAATCACGGTATCGATATTCGTGACTCCAAACCGGATGCAGTGATCGATTCGATGGCGGAATTGCCTGCATTGCTGGAGAAAGCAGCCTGAAGAAGGTTGCTTCGCTCGCTCGCAATGATATGGCCGATAGGTGTCGTATATAGGCGCACGTTTCAATCGGCATCCGTGAGGAATGCAGCAGCGTCTGTCATACGATGAATGCAGCATTTATCATTGCGAGGAACGCGATATCTGTCATTACGAGGAACGCCAGTGACGAAGCAATCCGTTACCGATGGTTGCACACTTGAAGATGGCTTCGCTTCACTGGCAATGACATGGTCGATAGGTGTTCCGTATTTCGGTGCACGTTTAAATCGGCATCGGTCATTGCGAGGAATGCAGCGTCTGTCATGCGAGGAACGCGGTATTTGTCATTGCGAGGAACGCCTGTGACGAAGCAATCCATTGCCGATGGTGACGTTCTTCAATATGACTTCGTTTGCTCGCAATGACATGGCTAAAGAACCGATTGAATATATAGAGGCATTACATCAGGATGATTGGAATGGTGAGATCACACTTCAATAAGCGATGGCGCAGCTGAGCCCCACTTAGTTTTTTTCGCGCATCCGTTCCATTTTTCCAGAAGGTGATGTCATATGACACCCGAACAGTTCTCTTCTTTTGCCGAGGCCGGCTATAATCGCATCCCGCTGATGCGCGAGGTGCTGGCCGACCTCGATACCCCGCTTTCCACCTATCTCAAACTCGCCGATGCGCCGTACTCTTACCTGTTCGAGTCGGTGCAGGGCGGTGAGAAGTGGGGGCGTTACTCCATTATCGGCCTACCGGCGAGAACCGTGCTCAGTGTGCGCGATCACCAGGTCACGGTGACCACCGATCACATTGTGGTCGAGCAAGAGACCGTGGATGACCCGCTAAGCTTTATCGAGGCCTTCCAGGCGCGTTACCGGGTACCCGAAGTTGAGGGGTTGCCCAAGTTTACCGGAGGCCTGGTCGGATACTTCGGCTATGACACGGTGCGCTATATTGAGCCGCGTTTGGCTGAGTGCCCCAACCCGGATCTGATTGGCAATCCCGATATCCTGCTGATGCTCTCCGACGAGGTCGTGGTGTTCGATAACCTTAGCGGCAAGCTCTTTGTCGTGGTGCATGTGGACCCGGCCGGGAGCTCTGCGCTGGAGAAGGGGGTGTCCCGTTTAAGCCAACTGGTACGACTGCTTGAGCAGCCGGTGAAGCGCCCTGAATATATCCACCCTGCCGAGGTGAGCGAGGATGATTTCATCTCCGGTTTCACCCAGGAAGGCTTTGAGTCGGCTGTGGAAAAAGCGCGTGAGTACATCATCGACGGCGATGTCATGCAGGTGGTGCTCTCTCAGCGCATGTCGATCCCCTTCGCTGCGCCGCCACTGGACCTTTATCGAGCGCTACGCAGCCTTAATCCCTCGCCTTATATGTTTTTCCTCAATCTGGAGGATTTCCATGTGGTCGGGTCTTCACCGGAGATTCTGGTCCGCTACGAGGAGGGAATGGTCACTGTGAGGCCCATCGCAGGCACGCGACCACGCGGCAAGGACGAGGTTGAGGACAAGGCACTTGAGGCGGAACTTCTGGCGGATCCGAAAGAGCTGGCGGAGCATCTGATGCTCATCGATCTCGGGCGCAACGATATTGGTCGCATTGCCGAGACCGGCAGCGTCGAGCTCACCGACAAAATGGTGATCGAGCGATACTCCCATGTGATGCACATCGTCTCCAACGTCGAGGGAAAGCTAAGAGCCGGTATGAGCGCGATGGATGCGCTACGTGCTACTTTCCCTGCCGGTACCGTCTCCGGCGCACCGAAGATCCGCGCCATGGAAATTATCGACGAACTCGAGCCGGTTAAGCGCGGTGTCTACGCCGGTGCTGTAGGCTATCTCGGCTGGCACGGCAACATGGACACCGCTATCGCCATCCGTACTGCAGTGATTCAGGATCGTACCCTGAATATCCAGGCCGGTGCCGGTATCGTTTACGATTCGGTGCCGCGCAACGAATGGGACGAAACCATGAACAAAGGCCGCGCCGTATTCCGTGCCGCCGCCATCGCCGCTGCCGGTCTCGACAGCAAGCAGCACCGGTAAGGGGGAATTGACATGTTAGTGATGATCGATAACTACGACTCTTTTACCTACAACCTGGTGCAATATTTCGGGGAGCTGGGTGCGGAGGTGAAGGTGTTCCGTAACGACCGGATCACCGTGGCGGAGCTCGAGGAGCTCGCGCCCGATCACCTGGTGATCTCTCCCGGACCCTGCTCACCGAGTGAGGCGGGGATCTCGGTTGAGGCGATTCAGTATTTTGCCGGCAAGTTGCCGATTCTGGGCGTCTGTCTCGGCCATCAATCTATCGGCCAGGCTTTTGGCGGCAGGATCGTACATGCCAAGCAGATCATGCACGGCAAGACCTCCATGGTGTACCACAGCGATGTCGGTGTGTTTAAAGATTTGCCCAATCCTTTCGAGGCGACCCGTTATCACTCCTTGGTCATCGAACAGGCGAGCCTGCCTGACTGTTTGGAGGTTACCGCCTGGACCGGTAACGAGGACGGTTCGATGGATGAGATCATGGGGGTGCGCCATCGGGAGTTTGTTATTGAAGGGGTGCAGTACCATCCCGAGTCGATCCTGACTCAGCATGGTCACCAGCAGCTGGCGAACTTCCTTGCTATGCACGGTGGTCGTCGCTGTTGAAGGTGGGTTCCTCGGTAGCACCAATCTCGCGAGGGCTCTCCTTGTCTGTCGTCGTGGCGGTGCTGGCAATGCTGGCGCCGTTCACTATTGACACCTATTTGCCTTCATTTCCTGATATCGCGTTACAGTTATCGGCCTCGCCGCTGCAGATGCAGCAGACGCTGTCCCTTTACCTGTTCGCTTTTGCCATCTCAACGCTGTTCTACGGTCCCCTGTCAGACAGCTTTGGCCGGCGCCCGGTAGTGTGGGTGGCACTGTTGATTTACATGGCGGCCTCCATCGGTTGCGCACTGGTCGAAGATATTCATCAGTTGATTGTTCTGCGTATTCTCCAGGGGTTATCCGCCAGTGCCGCTCTTGTGGTTGGTAGGGCGATGGTGCGGGATGTGTTTCATGGCGCATCTGCACAACGGGTGATGGCGCGGGTGATGTTATTGTTTGCTATCGCACCAGCACTTGCTCCGGTGCTCGGTGGGGTATTGCACGACCTTTACGGCTGGCGCGCGGTATTCTGGTTTCTCGCCCTGCTCGCGCTCCTATTACTCATGATTATTCACTTTGCCACGAGTGAGACTCTGTCAGAGGAAAAGCGCCATAGCATTCACCCTGTTGCCGTCGGGCGGGCGTATGCCAAGCTGCTGCGTAGCGGCCGGTTTATGGCGTTGGTGTCAGCTTTCGCCCTCATGTTCGGTGCCTTTTTTCTCTATGTCGCCGGTGCACCGAATGTGATCTACGACTTCCTTGGGCTCGGGGTGAATGATTTCTGGGTGCTGTTTGTTCCCAGCGTGGTGGCGATGATGCTGGGCTCACAGTTATCCGGGCGTCTGGCCGGGCGCCTGTCACCCAATGCGACGGTGACCGTCGGTTTTGTTCTGATGCTGCTGGCTGCATTGCTTAATGTGCTGCAGGCTCTGCTGCTGGCACCGGCGCCATTTAATGTTGTGGCACCACTCACGCTCTATGTGCTGGGAATGGCGCTGACCATGCCCAATTTCAGCCTGATGGCGCTGGAGTGCTTTCCCCGCAATCGCGGCATGGCCTCGGCGATGCAGAGCTTTGTTCAGATGAGTTTTACCGGCCTGTTGATAGGCACTCTTGTGCCGCTGGTCAGTCATAGTGTGCTGAGTTTGGCACTGACGATGCTGCTGCTCAATCTTGCGGGGTTTTCCCTCTGGCACTGGCTGAAAAGGCGGGAAGAGGAGTGCGACGAGGCAGTTTCGCCTTGACCCTTCCGGGTGGGGGCGACAAAATCCTCAGTATTCAATAACAGCGATACCACGAAGCGCACGAATAAGGGATTAATGGCAGTATTAACCGACGAATGTACTTCGTCAGTGTCATCGCCTTCGTGGTGAATTCTATTGAGAAGACAAAGGTAGACGTAATGGACATGCAGGCGGCGATCAAAGCGGTAACCGAACGGCAGGACTTGAGCAGTGAACAGATGCAGGCGGTGATGCGTCTCATCATGTCCGGCGAGGCCACGTCGGCACAGGTCGGTGGCTTTCTGATCGGTCTTCGCATGAAGGGTGAGACGGTGGATGAGATCGCGGCGGCGGCGAAGGTGATGCGAGAGCTGGCCAGCGGGGTCAAGGTTTCGGGCGAGCACGTGGTTGATATCGTCGGCACCGGTGGCGATGGCTCCAGTACCTTCAATATCTCTACAGCCAGTACCTTCGTGGTTGCTGCTGCCGGGGGCACCGTAGCCAAACATGGCAACCGCTCTGTCTCATCCAAATCAGGATCGGCAGACCTGCTGGATGTGGCCGGGGTCAAACTGGACCTCTCACCGGAGCAGGTGGCCCGTTGTATTGAGGAGGTGGGTGTGGGCTTCATGTTCGCCCCCATGCACCACAGTGCGATGAAGCACGCTATCGGTCCACGCCGTGAGATGGGTGTTCGCACAATATTCAACGTCCTTGGCCCGTTGACCAATCCGGCCGGTGCGCCCAATCAGCTGCTTGGCGTCTTTAGTCAGGCGCTGGTGAAGCCGCTTGCTGAGGTAATGAAGCAGCTGGGCAGCAACCATGTGATGGTGGTTCATTCCGAAGATGGGATGGATGAGATCAGTATTGGTGCGCCCACCTATGTCGCGGAGTTGAAGAACGGCGTGATCGACTGTTATACCATCCAACCGGAGGACTTCGGTTTTGCACGTAGTGATATTACCCTCCTGGCAGTCGACGGCGCCTCGCAGTCGCTGGCGATTGTCAAAGGGCTGCTTGCCGGCGAGATCGGGCCGGCTCGGGATATCGTTCAGCTTAATGCGGGTGCTGCGATTTATGTCGCTGGTTTGGTAGAGAGCCTGGCCGCCGGGATCAAGCGTGCCGGTGAGGTGATTGATAGCGGAGAGGCTGCTAAAAAGCTTGAGGCGTTGGTCGCCGTTTCAAACCGGGTTTAAAAACCACCATAAAAGACGCCGGTTCGCAAAGCTGAGCGCGGCACATGTGACTTCCTTGTCCTAAATGGCTGCGAATCCAATACAGGACCAGAAAACGCCTTAACAGTTTTGGCGTTTTGTGGTGAATGTTTTTTGACTATAGCTAATGGTTACGATTGATGAATGATACCCCGGATATCCTGAAAAAAATCATCCAGCGTAAGGCAGAGGAAATCACTGAGCGGAGGCGTAAGCTGACCCTGGAGGATTTGCACCGGCGTATTGATGAGGCTCCGCCCGTACGTGGTTTTGTAAACGCAATGAGGGTGAAATTGGGAGCGGGTTTGCCCGCTGTGATCGCCGAGGTCAAGAAGGCCTCACCCAGTAAAGGGGTGATCCGTGAGAATTTTGTTCCGGCCGAGATCGCAGTAAGTTACGAAAAGGGTGGTGCGGCCTGCCTGTCGGTGTTGACCGATATTGATTTCTTTCAGGGTGCTGATGAATATTTGCAGCAGGCTCGTGCCGCCTGCTCACTCCCGGTCTTACGCAAGGATTTCATTATCGACCCCTACCAGGTCTATGAGGCACGGGCTATCGGTGCCGACTGTATCCTACTGATTGCCGCCTGCTTGAGTGATGCGCAGCTGCGTGAGTTGAGCGCCTTGGCGGTCAAACTGGGGATGGACGTCCTGGTGGAGGTACATGACGGGGAGGAATTGGTGCGTATACTGCCGCTGAATCTGCCCCTGGTCGGTATCAATAACCGCGATCTGCGCACCTTTGAAACGCGGCTTGATACCACTATCGAACTACTACCCCGGATCCCCGAGGAGCGCATTGTGGTCACTGAAAGCGGCATCCACACACATCAGGACGTTGTGCTGATGCGTAAGCATGGGATCAATAGCTTCCTCGTAGGAGAAGCTTTTATGCGCGAAGAAGAGCCGGGGGATAAATTGGCGGAGCTTTTTCAGGAAGGTGGCAGATAATAGGTGTTTGGTGATAAATTCAACGAAGGCGGGCGCAGGAGAACGCAAAACTCCCTGCCGGGCGACGGGGAGTTTTTTCTGTAAACTGAGACTTGTGACCTTCAGTTTATCGCGTGCCGAAAACGACGATGGTCTTCCCTTTGGCGGTGATCAGCTCTTGCTCTTCAAGCGCTTTGAGTACTCGGCCGGCCATTTCGCGTGAGCAGCCGACAATGCGTCCCAGCTCCTGTCGGGTGATCTTGATTTGCATGCCGTCGGGGTGAGTGATGGCATCAGGGCCTCTGGCCAGCTCAAGCAGGGTGCGGGCAATGCGACCGGTGACATCGAGGAACGCCAGATCACTGACCTTTCGACTTGTCTTGCGCAGACGAGTCGCCATCTGAGTGGCGAGCTGGAACAGAATCTCGGGATCCTTTTCAGCGACTTGGCGGAAGCGGGGGTAGCTGATTTCGGCGACTTCGCAGTCGCCTCGAGCGCGAACCCAGGCGCTGCGGCCCTGATTTTCGTCGAACAGCCCCATTTCGCCGAAGAAATCACCGTCGTTGAGATAAGCCAGGACAATTTCACGCCCGTCATCGTCTTCGATGAGAACGCTGACTGAACCTTTGACGATATAATAGAGCACATCGGGTCTGTCCCCGGCACAAATAATCGTGCTCTTGGAGGGGTAACGGCGACGATGGCAGTGCTCCAAAAAGCGTTCTATAGCTGGACTGAGTTGTTTATGGTTTGATGATACGGCCATGCCGTTTCCTTCTAGCAAGCTTGCTAATAACAATACGTTTAGGTATACCAGTCAAAATCTCTGAAGGCAAGAAAATCAACGGCTTCAGGGGGAAAGTTTGTCATTTATCAAGGGGAGTTCACACAATGAAGGCACGGATAAAGTGGGTAGAGGATGCTACTTTTCTAGGAGAATCAGGGAGTGGTCACGCGGTGGTGATGGATGGACCGCCGGACATGGGCGGACGCGACCTTGGCGTGCGGCCGATGGAGATGATGTTGTTGGGGATGGGTGGGTGCACCGCATTCGATGTGGTTCATATTCTGAAGAAGTCGCGCCAGCAGGTCACCGACTGTGTTGCCGAGCTGAAGGCGGAAAGAGCTGAGACCGAGCCCAAGGTGTTCACCCGTATCCATGTTCATTTCATCGTCAAGGGTCTGGCGCTCAATGATGCAAAGGTAAGAAAGGCGGTCGAACTATCGGCGGAAAAGTACTGTTCGGCCTCGATCATGCTCGGTAACGCCGGGGTTGCGATTAGCCATGACTATGAGATCATTAGCGAATGAGACGGCCTAAAGCCACAGGTGGCATGCACCATGTGGCCCTTTTCGTTGAGGATCTGGCGTCGGCAGAGCACTTTTACGTAGAACTGCTGGGGATGCAGGTTGAGTGGCGGCCTGATGCTGACAACGTCTATCTCAGTTCCGGCAGCGACAATCTGGCCCTGCATCAGCTCAAGGCTGACTACAGTGGTCCTCAGCATCTCGATCATATCGGTTTTATCCTCAATGAACCTGCCGAGGTAGATGAGTGGTTCGCCTTTCTCAGTGCCCACGATGTACGGATGAAGACTAATCCACGCAGCCATCGTGATGGGGCGCGGAGCTTCTATTGCCTGGATCCGGCCGGTACTACGGTACAGATGATTTTTCATCCACCTTTAGCGAAGAATCGTGGATAATGGCGACCCGATTTGGCTGTTACCCTGTCAGGGGGCAGCTATTCTGTTGTCAGCGTTAGCTCTCAAGCTGGAGATTGTAATTAGTGGTAACTTCCAAGAAACTGAAGCTGCACGGGTTTAATAATCTGACCAAAACCCTGAGCTTCAATATCTATGACATCTGCTACACGCAGACTGACGCTCAGCAGCGCGAATACATCGAGTATATCGACGAGGAGTACAACGCCGAGCGGTTGACCAATATTCTCACCGATGTTTCGGACATTATCGGCGCAAACGTACTCAATATTGCCCGCCAGGACTACGAGCCGCAGGGCGCCAGCGTCACCATCCTCATTTCTGAAGAGCCGGTAATGGCCGAGCAGCTCTCCAATAGCGAGGCACCTGGTCCGCTGCCTGAATCGGTGGTCGGCCACTTGGACAAGAGTCATCTGACGGTACACACCTACCCGGAGAGCCATCCTGATAACGGAATCTCTACTTTTCGCGCCGATATCGACGTCTCCACCTGTGGGCGAATCTCACCGCTGAAGGCGCTGAACTATCTGATTCATAGCTTCGAGTCCGATATCGTCACCCTGGACTACCGGGTGCGAGGGTTTACGCGTGACGTCCGTGGCAAGAAACACTTCATCGATCACCGGATTAACTCGATTCAGAACTATCTGGCCAAGGACACTCTGGAACGTTATCAGATGATCGATGTGAACGTCTTTCAGGAGAATATTTTCCACACCAAAATGATGCTCAAGGAGTTCGATCTCGATACCTATCTGTTCGGTGTCGAGGCCAAGGACCTTGATCCCAGGGAGCATAAAAAAATCCATCGTCGCCTCGAGCGGGAGATGCTGGAGATCTTCTTCGGGCAGAACATCAACAAGATGCCGAAATAGGAAAAGGCCCCGAAAGGGGCCTTTTTTGTAGAACGCATGTGCCAGGGCTGGAGGGGCTTTCCACTGTGAAGGAAAGTAAGCACGTCAGCCTAGGTCGCGGCGGAAGCGTCACTCCTAGACTTAAATCCAGTATGCGGTTTTGGTCATTACCTTGGAAGTGAGCTGCATCAGGGCCTTGATTGGTGCCGGAAAGGGCGCGCCACCGGCGGCCTGGGCCATGTCTGCATGGCGGGCCTCATCATCGTGCATCTGTTGCAGGATGGCGCCGGTCTTCCTGTCTTCCGGTGAGAGCTGTGCCATGTGTGACTCCAGGTGGCGGCACACCTGGTGTTCGGTCTCGACGACAAAGCCCAGGCTCCACTTATCGCCGATAACTCCTGCGAGTGCGCCGATGGCTACTGAACCACCATACCACAGAGGATTGAGGTAACTGACGTGGGTGCCGAGTTCACCGGCGCGATGCTCGCACCAGTCCAGGTGATCGTTTTCTTCCAGAGCGGCGCGTTCCATCTTATCGCGAACTTCCGGTAGCTTGGCGGTCAGGGCCTGGCCCTGATAGAGCCCCTGGGCGGAAACTTCGCCGGCGTGGTTAATGCGCATCAGGCGACCGGCCAGATCACGCTCGCTCGCTGAAAGCGGTGCTTCATCAAGTCCGTCCGCAGGGTTGGGGCGCTCGGTGATAATCGGTTTCCCACCGAGGGTGCGTAGCGCGGTATCCAGGTTGATGAACAGCTTGTCGAGAGGTGAGTAATTTCGCATGGCTAAAGGTCCTGTCGGCTGATGTGGGAAAGATACAGGTTTCAGGGTTCAAGGTTCAAGCGGTTGCCGCGGCATTAGACAAAGAATAGCCCGGCTGGGCATCATGCTGGAGTACGTCGGGAGTGTTCCTGCAGGGATTTCGCCAGTAGCACCACCGGGTGCATAACTTCAATGTCGATTCCCTGTTCCTTCAGTCCACCTGCCAGGTGCAGTGCGCAGCCGATATTATTGCTCAGCAGTAGTTGCGGTCGCTGTTGCGCCACAGCACTCACTTTGAGTTGTCGTAACGCAGCGGCGTTGTCGGGCTGGGTCAGCATGTAGCTGCCGGCGGCGCCACAGCATTGATCATTCCCCTCCAACGGCTCCAACTCCAGCCCGGGGATCCGGGACAGCAGTTGTTGCATGGCATCCGGCCGGCGTAGGACGTTGCGCTGGCTGCAAGGCAGGTGCAGCGCGGCGCGCAGGTGTTGTACTTTCAGCGTTGCCGCCTCTTCCGGCCAATACTGTTGCAGAAAATCGCAGACCTCAAGCAGAGGGGCCGGGAGTGTCAGTTCACCTCCGTAGAGGCTGCCGTATTCGAACAGTTGGGCGGCGCACCCACTGGCGGTACTGATGATGGCGTCCAGCTCCAGTCCGGCAAAGGCCTGGTGATTGCGCGCGGCTAGCCGGCGTGCCGTGTCCGTTTCGCCGTTATGCTGGTGTAGAGAGCCACAGCAACCCTGAGTGGAAGGTATGTGCACTTCGAAACCGAGGCGTGTAAGCAGTTCGATGGTAGCCGTGTGGATCTCACCTTCCATGATACTGCCGATACAGCCGATAAACAGGCCTACACTACCGCGGTGCATCCCTTGTGCTGGATAGTGGCTGTGAAATCGTCTGGTCTCAGGGATTGCCGGTAGCAGGGTTTCCAGTGATTCGAGATCCAGCCCCTTGAGCAGACCGCTGCGGCGCGCCAGCCATTGCAGTCCGCTCCGCTGGTAGGTCCGCAGTGCCATCGCAATGCGTTTCAACCGGGCGATATCGGTAACACTCCGCAGCAGCAGGCGCAGCTGACGGGGGGGCTTGAGGCTCCCTTCATGCCTGAGCCCGCTGCGGGTGATGTCGATGAGCTTGCCATACTCGACTTTAGAGGGGCACATCCGTTCACAAGCCCGGCAGGCCAGACAACGATCGAGATGTTCCAGTAGCGGTGCACTGGGCTGCAGTTTGCCATCGGCCAATGCCTGCATCAGCGCAATACGTCCGCGTGGGGAATCGGCCTCATTGCGCAATAGACGATAGGTAGGGCAGTGCGGCAGGCAGAGGCCGCACATAACACATCGGTCAGCGGCGGCGAGGATGTCGTGAGAGTCGGACAAGGATAGTATGTCGTTCAGTGAAATTGAGGTAGGTGAGGGCATGCCGGGTTTACGTGCTAGAATCTGCATTTTAGCGGAAACCCGACCCGATAGATAACCATATTCATACTATGTCCTATTATCGCTTCCATGTTTTTTTCTGCACCAATCAGCGCGAAGACGGTGGGCGTTGCTGCCAGGACTTCAACGCCAGTGCCATGCGTGATTACGCCAAACAACGGTGCAAGGCTCTAGGTATCCACGAGCCGGGCAATGTGCGCATCAACAATGCTGGTTGCCTCAACCGTTGTGCCGAAGGTCCGGTGATTGTCGTCTACCCTGAAGAGGTTTGGTACACCTATGTGGATCGCGAGGATATCGACGAAATTATCGAGCAACATCTGGTGAACGGTCGTGTGGTCGAACGGCTGAAAATCTGAAGGCTGACAGAAAGGAGAAAGGGATCCTCGTGGCTTTGAGACTAGCTCAACGCTGTTTTGCGACTCCGCCGGCAGTCAGACGTCGCATCGGGCATCCTGATTTACAACTGACAATCTAAGTAATGTCCGACGATATCTATTTTTCCGAACTGCAAGCTCGCCATCTCTACGATGGCCTGGAAGAGGACCTGTGTACAGGCGAGGAACTACTGATCCCGGGGCCGGTCGGCAATATAGAGGTGCTCACTTCCTGTCCGGAATGTTACGAAGAGAATCGGCCTATCGCCGTGATTTGCCATCCGCATCCTCTTTACGGCGGCAACATGCGCAATAAGGTGGTGCACATTCTGGCCGAGACCTTCAATAGCATGGGAATGCTCACTGTCACCTTTAATTTTCGGGGTGTGGAGCAGAGCGGCGGGCGTTATGCCAAAGGGATTGGCGAGACAGAGGATCTGCAGGCCGTGGTGGAATTCTTCCGCCAGCGCCATCCCAAGGCGCCGTTGTGGTTGGCAGGCTTCTCATTCGGCGCCTATGTGGCGCTGCGAGGTCATCAGTATGTCGCTGCCGAGCGGTTGTTGCTGGTCGCTCCCCCTGTCACGCTTTTTGATTTTGCCGAGTTACCTGAGGTGAGCATTCCATGGATGGTGATCCAGGGGGGCAAGGATGAAATCATCGCCCCGGAGCAGGTCTCTCGGTGGGTAGCCGGTCGCAGGCATCGGCCGGTGTTACGCTGGATGGCCGATGCGGATCATTTCTTCCATGGCCGTCTCAACCGCATCCGCGATACCGTCATGTCACAGTGGGGCGAGGCCGTCTCCGGGACGACCCGGGTCTGAGAAATTTATATGCAGCCTATTGTCACCGCAGAAGGATTAATTAAACGCTATGATGGCCAGGCCGTGGTTGGCGGGATCTCACTGCAGGTACAGCCGGGCGAGTGTTTTGGCTTGCTGGGTCCCAACGGTGCCGGAAAGACCACCACTTTGCGGATGTTGCTCGGCATGACACCGCCTGACGGTGGGCGGCTTGAGGTCATGGGCTACACCATTCCCGAGCAGGGCCCGATGATGCGCAAGTTGCTGGGTGTCGTGGCGCAGCAGGACAACCTCGATCCTGATTTCACCGTGGTGGAGAACCTGCGCACCTATGCCAGCTATTTTGGCATCACCCTCGCCGAGAAGACTCCGCGTATCCAGAACCTGCTTGCTTTCGCCTCGCTGGAGCACAAAGCCGGTGCGCGGATCGAGGAGCTTTCCGGGGGGATGAAACGACGCCTGGCGATTGCTCGTGCACTGGTCAACGACCCACGATTGGTGATTCTTGATGAGCCCACAACAGGCCTGGATCCACAGGCCCGTCAGCTCATCTGGCAGCGCCTGCGCGCGCTGCTTAACGAGGGGCGAACCCTCATCCTCACAACGCATTATATGGACGAGGCGCAGCGGCTCTGCGATCGCCTGGCGATTATGGATCACGGTATCATTCTTGATGTGGGCTCACCGATGGAATTGATCGAAAGACACATCGAATCCCACGTTGTCGAAGTACACGGTCCAGGGCTGGAGCGCTGGATGGCCCGGGGGGAGATGTGCTGGGTACTGCGGAGCGAGCGGGTTGGCGAAACCCTTTTCTGCTACACCGACCACGAGCGTGAGCTGGTCGAAGCCCTGTGTGAGCATGAGGGGCTGCACTATCTCAGTCGTGCAGCCGATCTTGAGGATGTTTTCCTCAAACTGACTGGGCGGGAGTTGCGCGAATGAGCCGCTTGCTGCGATCCTTTCTCTCCTTGCGCTGGATGGCGGTATGGAGGCGCAATGCCAGGGTCTGGCGTCGGCTGGCCGGCCCGGCAATGCTCGGCAACATCGGCGAGCCGCTGCTCTATCTGCTCGCCCTTGGCTATGGACTGGGTAGTTTTGTCGGTGATGTGGAAGGTATGGATTATATTACTTTTCTCGCCTCAGGCTTCGTTTGCGCCAGCGTGATGAATACCGCCAGTTTCGAGGGGATCTATTCCGCCTATACCAGAATGGCGGTGCAGGAGACCTGGACCGCTATGCTCTATACCCCGCTGGATGTACGCGACATCCTCCTGGGTGAAGTCTTCTGGGCCGCAAGCAAGGGCCTGCTCAGCGCGATCTTCATCCTTGCGGTTGCGGCGATTCTCGACGCTGTACACACCTGGCAAGCCCTCTGGGTGTTGCCGGTGGCGGTAATCACAGGCATCGCTTTTGCCGGCATGGCTCTGGTGGTTACCGCTATCTCCCGCAGTTATGACTTCTTTCTCTATTACTTTACCTTGCTGCTGTCCCCCATGCTCCTTTTCAGCGGTGTGTTCTTTCCGCTGAATGGGATGCCGGTGCCGGTACAGCAACTGGCCGGCCTCTTGCCGCTGACTCATGCCATCGAGCTGGTGCGGCCGCTGATGGTTGGCCTGCCGGTAGAGGACATCGCCCTCCACCTGGGGGTTATTCTTCTCTATTGTGTCATTGGACTGACCGTTGCAGCGCATTTGATACAGCGCCGGTTGTTCCGTTAAGCCCCGGTTCAAGGATTCATGGTGGCACTGGCGTATTAAAGGGGGGTTGACACAAATTAGAATTTTGCTATATTAGCAACCTCTGATGTGGTGTAAGTGGTTTCACCGCATCATAGACTCCTCCATCCTCCTTTGGTGGATTTTTTAGGCGCGGCGCCTCCCCCCTTTGCCGCGCCTTTTTTATATCCGAGGCAGTGATGCGGATCAGTGTATAAACTTGATATGGCCTCAGGGGAGAATCCTCTGTATCTTTAAGCTTGTATCTTGTGGCTCGTTTCTGTATTATTCCGCCTCTTTTCACGAGATACCCCGCTCGACCTGGAGTGTTTTTCAAGATGATTGGGACAAAGACATTCAGCGCTACGCCAGAAACCGTCAAACGTGACTGGTTTGTCGTAGATGCTACCGGCAAGACCTTGGGCCGTCTGGCTTCTGAGATCGCCCTTCGCCTCCGTGGCAAGCACAAGCCGGAATATACCCCGCACGTTGATACCGGTGATTACATCGTTGTCGTTAACGCCGAGAAGATCCACGTTAGTGGTCGTAAGGCCAGCGACAAAATGTACTACAACCACAGCGGTTTCCCCGGCGGTATGAAGAGCATCAGCTTCGATAAGTTGATCCAGAAGGACGCCCCGCAGGTTCTCGAGCGCGCCGTCAAAGGCATGCTGCCGAAGAACCCTCTGGGTCGCGCCATGTTCCGTAAGCTGAAGGTATATACCGGCCCGGAACACATGCACACCGCACAGCAGCCCAAGCAGCTGGAAATCTAAACGTTAAGGTACGGATAGACCATGGCAGAAAAACACAACATTTGCACCGGCCGTCGGAAAAGCTCCAGCGCCCGTGCTTTCCTGGTGCCCGGTAAGGGTCAGATCACCATCAATAAGCGCACCATCGAGGATTACTTCGGTCGCGAAACCGCCCGCATGGTGGTTCGTCAGCCGCTTGAGGCCGCTGATGTGATGGAAAAGTTCGACGTTAATGTCACCGTCAAAGGTGGTGGCAACACCGGGCAGGCAGGCGCCATTCGTCACGCCATCGCCCGTGCATTGGTCGATCAGGACGAAAACCTGCGCAGCACCATGCGTCAGGGTGGTTTCCTGACTCGCGATGCCCGCGAAGTCGAGCGCAAGAAGATCGGCCTCCACAAAGCACGCAAGCGTCCCCAGTACTCGAAGCGATAGTTTCAAGTATCAACTTGAAAGTGCCAAGAAAGCATGGATGCTTTCTAAATGCTGGATGTGTTGCAGAATCTTCCTGACGTCACGCCGAGTGGTATCAGTTGGCAAACATCACTACCAAATACCCAGCATTGTCCGTGTCCTTCGATATTGCACTCTCGGTTAAAGGCAGGACAATCTTGATTCGGTAAAAGAATCATCCTCTAAAATGATCCTTTGGGAACTCCTATACAACCCTATATTAGCGCCGGGCCAGGAGTGCTGTATAAGGCCGTCGTCTTCAGGATACTTGTAGAAGACGCTGGAATGTCTGAAATGCTTCAAGGAGATACAGGGCATTGCCGGACGTACTGATTCCGGCATCTCGCCACTTATAGCTGCTTTCTTGGGGGATCGTCTAGCGGCAGGACTACGGACTCTGACTCCGTCAACCAAGGTTCGAATCCTTGTCCCCCAGCCAATATAATTAAGGGGTTACGTGAAAGCGTAACCCCTTTTTTATTGCCGTCAAAATTTATGGTGGGGAAGAGGTACGCCTTAGTTCAGTGTTCTATGTGTAAGGATTTCTCCGCCGGCTCCTCATACCCCGCGTTCCCTATTTTTCTCCTTAGTCTCCACAAGACAGTGCAGTGGTAACAGGCCGGCAACATGACTACCCGTTTGAGGCATAGGGCCGAATGTTGTGGTACTTAACGAAAAATTACAGCTCCCTCGGCTGATGCACACGGGAGGGCATCCATCAAAAGCAGATGTCTGTTTGGGGTTAGGTTTAGGATTTGAATCCGCGGAGAAAAACCCTGTGATGTAGAGAGACCCTCTTGCCGTCCAAGGTGACCTCCGTTGGCTGGGAGCTGCAGATTAGTCAGTAATGCCGTTGATGATAATCCAGTTGCTGACTTGTAAAGAACGAGCCAAATTCAGTTGAATCTGGGTCATAAAACTGGAGTGACTTATTAAGATTAATAATTAAGTTATTGATTTTGATTATTTGTTGCGTTTCTGCAACAAAAACCAAATCTGTTGTTTTTTTGTGAAAAAGTCCTTGCAATCACTTTGGCCTGGCGATAAAGTTTGGTTCGGTTACGAAAGAAACCACAATTAATTCGAATTAATTGCATTACTCTGTAAAACCACTAGGAGAACGTACATCATGAAGAAGAACGTAATCGCTCTGGCCGTAGCCGCCGCTATGGCAGCTCCCCTGGCCGCACAGGCTGAAGTGACTGTTTCCGGTCAGCTTCAGGCTGAACTTAGCAGCCTCACCGGTGACACCGTCCAGGAAGGTCTGTACCTGCACGATGCACAGCAGGCCGGTACTCCTGACAAGGGCAACTTCGGTGCGCTGAACTTCTCCGCTACCGAGGACCTCGGCAATGGCATGAAAGCCCTCGCCAAGATCGGCCTGAACATCTGGGCTCCCGACACCAACACTAAAGGTGTTAAGACCCGTGATGCCTATGTCGGCCTCACCGGCGGCTTCGGTACCGTTCTTGCCGGTACCATGTCTAGCCCCTACAAGAGCTCCACCGTCAAGTGGGACCCCTTCCTGGCCTCCGCTGCTCAGGCTCGCGGTAACTACGCCATGTCCGATCTGCATAATGGCTACGTCGAGAACGCTATCGCTTATGCCAACAAGTTCGGTCCTGCCAAGGTTGTCGCTGCACTTGTCATTGACGAGGCTGCTGATGACGAAAATGCAGGGGAGACCTCCGGTGATCACGCCATCAGCCTGAGCGTTAACGTTCCTGTCGGCCCGATTGAAGTGGCATTCGCTTACCAGGACACCAGTGATTTCGGCACCACAGCCGGTAGCCCCGCTGTAGGACCG
>JBFEYJ010000046.1:0-16630 GCA_041562215.1 Thiohalomonadaceae bacterium
AAGGGCGCCACCCGCAGTATCGTTCCCATCATCCTCGGCTTCAGACAATTCGACCCACAGCTGAATATTGCGGGAGTGATTCTGAACAAAGTGGCCGGTAAGCGCCATGAGGAACGCCTGCGCGAGGCGATCGCCCATTACTGTGACATTCCGGTTCTTGGAGCCATCCACCGGGATTCACGCCTCGCCCTTGATGAGCGTCATCTCGGGCTCATTCCCAGTAACGAAGCGTCCAATGTTGAGGAAAAACTGAGTGAAATTGCCTCAATCATCGCATCTCAGGTCGACCTTGAAGCTCTGAAGCGGCTCGCCGTGACCGCTCCCCTGCCGCTCTTGTCCGAAACCTTTGAAAAGATTCCAAAGAGATCCCCAGCAGATATACGAATCGCCATAGCCCGTGACGCCGCCTTCGGTTTTTACTACCCGGACGACCTGGAACAATTCCAATCCGCCGGTGCCGTGCTGGTCCCCTTCGATACCCTGCACGACTCGGCACTTCCCGAAGACATCGACGGTGTATTCATTGGCGGCGGCTTCCCCGAAAGCAGGATGGAGGAGCTGGAAGCGAATGCCGCCATGCGGCACAGTATCCATCAGGCCATCGAGAACGGCCTGCCTGCCTATGCCGAATGCGGCGGTCTCATGTACCTGAGTCGCTCGCTGCGCTGGGGAGACCGCCACTGCGAAATGGTCGGCATCATTCCTGGTGATACCGTGATGCATGACAAGCCCATCGGCCGCGGCTATGCCAGGATCGTCGAAACGGACACTGCACCCTGGCCCGGCAGTGAGCCCGGCCGCTGCCATCACGTTCATGAGTTCCACTACTCCAGCCTTGAAAACCTGCCTGCGGGACTACAGTATGCTTATAGGCTGGAGCGTGGTCATGGCATCGACCGACAACACGACGGATTCCTCTATAAGAACCTGATGGCCAACTATATTCACTTGCGCGATGTGGACGCCAACCACTGGACGCAGCGTTTTATCGGCTTTGTCCGCGCCGTGCGCGACAGCCGCACACACAAGGATGACAAATCGATCACGGGTAGTACTGCGTTTCTACCCCCGTTTATGTAAACAGAAAGGCTACAACATGATTACACTGACATCCGCCGCCATCGAACAGGTAAAAAGCGCTGCCGCACAAAGCGGAACCGAGGGTCTGGCCTTGCGCCTGGCTGCACGCAAAAATGCTGATGGAACAATGGAGTACGGCATGGGCTTCGATGAACCCAGCGATGATGATCTGGCATTCAGGTTCGGGGATATCGAGGTGGTCATGAGTGGTGAGTTCGGCCCCCTGCTTAGCGGCACCACCATCGACTTTGTCGAACTTGAGCCCGGCCAGTTTAACTTCATCTTCATGAATCCCAACGATGCCAATTACCAGCCTCAGGGCGAAGGCACTGGCGGTTGCGGAAGCGGTGGCTGCAACTCCTGTAATTGAGATCTGCAATGCATCCGGATCGTTTCCGGTCCGGTTTTGTTTGTCTGGTACCAGCGGAGACCATAATGTACTCAGTCATGAGACCTCATTGTGGTAATATACGGCTTTAATCATCGAGTAACGGCCTCCTGCCGCATCCACGGTCCGGCAGACCTCCTTGGCCTGTATCAGAATGGGCACTATTCAAAAACCATTTATTCTTAACCGGCTCCAGGCTGTCCTCGAGTCGCTGACTGCCCTGTTACTGCTCAGTGGCGACGGGCTGCCAGGCAAACGCCTGCGCTTCCTACTGATCGGCGTGGGCAACACCTTTGCCCTTCTTGGTGTCAATCTTGTCCTGCTGCTCAATTTCCCCGAGCACCAAGAGATCCTGCTGTTGCTCTTCGGCGTATTTATTCTCGCCGGAATCGGCCTGCTGGTCGCCATCTCGCTCGCCTTCCGCCGATATCTGCTACATCCCAGTGAGGAGCTTAAACACTGGTCTGACGAGATCCGAGAAGGGAACCTGGCGGTTCGCCTCTTTCCCGACGAAATGGGAGAACTCAAGGAGGTGTCCAAGGACATCAATAACCTGCTTGATTATCTGCAGAGCCTTTCCATGCATATGGATGATGAGATCAAGCGCCAAACAAAACGTTTCGAGCAGAAGGCCAACTCTCTCCAGGTACTCTATGATGTGGCCGCCAGCCTCAACGCCTCGCGCGACCTCAAGGACCTGCTGACCCGTTTCCTGCATACCATGCGCGATATCGTCAATGCCAGGGCGGGCACGGTACGTCTGCTCACCGACAATAACCAAATGGAGCTGGTGGCCAGCATCGGTCTGGATGAAGCGGTGGTCGAGGAGGAGCGAATGGTGCCGGTACAGCGCTGCCTCTGCGGTAATGCTGTCACGGAAGGCGAGGTGTTATTCCAACAGGATCTCAATACCTGTAATCAGTGGGTCGGACGCCCCATGCTGGGTAACCCGGATCTGGAAATGATCGCTGTCCCCCTGCAGTACCATGGCAAGAACCTGGGTGTTTATAACCTCTTTGTAGACAAGGCTGACATCGATTCCCATGATGAGGTCAAAGCACTGTTCACCAGTATCGGCCGTCACCTCGGCATGGCTATTGAAAAGGCCCACCTCGACGACGAGGCCAAACGTCTTTCCATCATCAAGGAGCGAAACGCAATCGCTCACGAGCTACACGACTCCCTCGCACAGACCCTGGCCAGCCTGCGCTTTCAGGTGAGCATGCTTGATGAAGCCATCGACCAGCAAGGCGCCGATGTCACCCACGAGGATATTCAGCAGATCAAGAGCGGGCTCAATGATGCCTACACCGAGCTGCGCGAACTGCTGGCGCACTTTCGTGCGCCCATCAACTCTCGCGGCCTGCTACCGGCGTTGGAGGACTTGATCAGCAACTTCCGTAAACAGACCGGAATGCACGTGTTGTTACAAAAGGAGTGGGACTCCACCCGTCTTTCCGCAAACAGCGAAATGCAGGTGCTGCGAATCATCCAGGAGGCGCTGGCCAATGTGCGTAAACATAGTGAGGCCCACACGGTGCGTGTGCTCCTTCGTTGCGATAAGGATGACCATTACCATATTCTCATCGAGGACGATGGCATCGGCATGGACAAGCCTGCCTTTAGTGGTCATCCCGGTGAACACCTCGGCATGTCTATTATGAAGGAGCGCGCCCGATATCTGGGAGGCGATCTTCGCATCGAGAGTGAAACCGGAGAAGGAACAAGGGTACAATTGACCTTCAGCAACCCAAGCTCGGTTGAGGCAAAAGACAAAGAGCCTCAACATTTTGCCCTAATCTGATAAGAAACTTATGCGTGTACTCCTGGTCGACGATCACACCCTGTTCCGCAGTGGGCTTGAAACCCTGCTCGAACGACACGGTATCGAGGTCATCGCCACGGCCGGTAATGGTCGTGAAGGCTTTCTTATGGCGCGTGAATTACAGCCTGAAGTAGTATTATTGGACATGCGCATGCCGGAAATGAGCGGACTGGAGGTGCTATCGGGATTACGTGCAGTAGGCTTTCGCAGCCCCATCGTCATGCTCACCACCAGCAATGAAGAGCAAGACCTGGTGGAGTGCCTGCGCAATGGCGCCTCCGGCTATCTGCTCAAGGATATGGAACCCAGCGAGCTGGTCACTGCGTTACGCGAGATCGTCGCCGGGAAGACCATTGTCGCTCCAGAGCTGACAACTGTCCTGGCGCGCGTGGTTCAGGGAGAGGCCGCGGATGATGCAAGCGAACCGGTTTCCCCCTTCGCCGAACTGACCCCGCGCGAGTTGGAGATCCTCTGCCTGCTGGCCGAAGGTCAGAGCAACAAGGTCATCGCGCGCAACCTTGGTATCTCCGACGGCACCGTTAAGCTCCACGTCAAGGCCATCCTGCGTAAACTTGATGTACATTCACGCGTTGAGGCCGCTGTGATGGCGGTCGAACAAAATTTCTGTCAAAAGGATTAAGCTGTGTTGTCTGAATTACTCGTCCGCAATCACATGAAAAACCTATTCACTTTACTGGGCCTGGCACTGCTAGTAACCGGAACGCCTCAATTCGCCGCGGCAGCAGAGACCCGCTGGTACGATGTGGAAGTCATCATCTTCAGCCACAATAGCCAACAATACCGCAACTCCGAGCAGTGGCCAGTCGACTATGAACTACCGCCAATGGGGGTAACACAGGCTCTGCTTCCTGCGCGATCCAGCGGTAGCAAACCGGTCGCGTTTGCACGGCTCGACAGGAATTCTCTTCGACTGAATTCACAGGCCAGTCGCATCAACTCTGCCAAGGACATGGAGTTATTGTTGCACATGGGCTGGAGACAGCCGGGTCTGCCTGAAGATAAGGCGGTAGCGATACGGCTGGATGGGGGGACCTCCCAACGATTGAGTGGCACTCTCAAATTGGTGCTCTCACGCTACCTCCATATCAATACCGATCTGATTTACCGCGAACCGCGTACCGGCGATGATTCCTCAGGCATCTCGACTCAGCCGCGTTATCAGACATATAACCTGAAGCAATCCCGGCGCATGCGCAGTCGTGAGCTGCACTATCTGGATCATCCACTCTTCGGCATGGCGATCATGGTTACGCCCTATGAAGGATAATATGCGCGCGACATTCACCACGTACTAAATAGCGAGTTTAACCGGAGCTGGAGCGCTCCGGTCGTTTGAGCAGGTAGTTTGGAAGTAATACGGTTCGACTCAAACATTCAACACTGAGCAATACGTGGGACGATATGCTCAAGCAGTCGCCGCACATCGGCCATGCCGGTGCCCAGATAATGCTCAATCATCTCCATAGTGATCTCCCCCTCTCCCCGACCCGCCCCCATGTTGGCAACCACGGCCAGGCAGCCGTAACACAGCCTCAGTTCCCGGGCCAGGGCCGCCTCCGGCATGCCGGTCATCCCGACCAAATCACAGCCATCGCGCTCAAGACGGTTAATTTCGGCGGTGGTTTCCAGCCGCGGCCCCTGGGTCGCCGCATAGGTTCCCTCTCCGATCACATCAAGTCCCATCTCGCTCGCACAGCTAAGCAACATCTGCCGCAGGGTCTCGCAGTAGGGATCAGTGAAGTCAATATGCACGACCTGGCTTAACCCCTCTTCAAAGTAGGTATTGATCCTTGACCAGGTATAGTCGATTATCTGATGCGGCACCACCAGGCACCCAGGAGCCATATCAGCACGGATCCCACCGACCGCATTTACAGCGATCACCTGCTCCACACCACTCTCCTTCAGTGCCCAGATATTTGCGCGGTAATTAATTTTATGTGGCGGAATGGTGTGTCCGGCTCCATGACGGGGAAGAAACAAGACCTCATTACCTGCCATCTCCCCAAACATCAACGGCGCGGAAGGTTCGCCATAAGGGGTATGCATTACCTCACGTCGCGTAATCTCAAGCCCTTTGAGCGAAGTCAGTCCGGTACCACCGATAATGGCCAGTTTTGCCATGATTTTTCCTCGAAACGATATAATAATGAAAAGCTGCTTTTTTAACCGAAAAGGTCGCAGAGCGACGCGATAATTTGTTTCGTTGCAGGTCAGGTTAGCCGGTGTAACCGGCATTCACCCAGCATTTGCCGGATCACATGACGTAGGAAATATAGAATTCTGCTTTGCGTTCCTTCGTGCCTTTGCGGTTACGATATTTTTCAGCTGCCTTTGACGGCGAAGATGCCCGGCGCGTTGCGCAGGTATTCCTTGTAGTCCATGCCGTAACCAAAGACATAACGATCCTCGACTTCCAGCCCGACATAGTCGGCTTCGATGCCGATGTTACGCTCGTGAAGTTTCTTCACCAGTACCGCGCTGTGGACTTCGGTGGCACCGCCTTCACGACAGGCCTCGAGGATCGCTTGCAGGGTCAGACCCTCGTCGAGAATGTCATCCACCACCAGCACCGCCCTGTCCTTAAGCTCGAAACGTGGCTGCACGCGCCAGTGGAGTTCCCCACCGTCAGTTTTGCCGCGGTAACGGCTGGCATGGATGTAATCGATCTGCAAGGGGAAATCCAGGTGGCTCAACAGGATACCCGCAGGGATGAGAGCCCCACTCATTACCGCCAGAACCAGGGGGTTCTTGCCCGCCAGATCGACGGTAATGGCATCGGCCATCCTGATGATGGCGCCCTCTACCTGTTCACGGGTGAAGAGGCAGTCAGCCTGCTCATAGACACGCTGAACCTGTTCCGTCGTAACACTCATTCTGTCTTCACTCTTGTTTACTGGTTGGATGCTCGGGAGGTCTGCAGCGGCATAGTTTCCGGCTCAGGGGAGTGCGCAAGGTGAATCGTCGAGGTGGGAAAGGCGATTTCGGCACCCTCAGCCTCGATAATCTCAGCCACCTTCAGTAGCACATCCTGTTTGACACCATGGTACTTCACCCAGTTGGTGGTATGTGTGAAGGTGTAAATAAAGAAATCCAGTGACGAGGGGGCGAAACTGTTGAAATTGACGATCAAGGTCTGGTTCTCATCGATTTCGGGATGAGCTATCAGCATGGCCTTCACCTTCTCAATAATGGGAGCCATTTTCCGGGCATCATCATATCGGATCCCCACCGTCTCATAGATACGCCGGTGGCTCATACGCGACGGATTCTCCACAGCGATACTGGTAAAGGTGGCGTTGGGGACATAAAGCGGACGTTTGTCGAAGGTGCGGATAACCGTCAGTCGCCAGCCAATGCGCTCGACGGTTCCCTCGATGCTGCGATCCGGCGAACGGATCCAGTCGCCAACGGCGAAGGGACGATCGAGATAGACCATCAAGCCACCGAAAAAATTGGCCAGCAAGTCCTTGGCGGCAAAACCGATAGCGATACCTCCAACACCACCAAATGCCAAGATCCCCGAGACGCTGATGCCAAGAGTCTGCAGCGCGACCAGCGCAGCGGTGATGATCACCGAAAGGCGCAGCAGTTTACCGATGGCGTCGACCGTGGTGCGATCGACCTCTTTACCCTGCTGCGCCTTGGCAGCGACGAGGTTGTTTTCCACCTCCCCGATGAGGCGAAAAAGGAACCAGCCAATGATGGCAATCACGCCAACATCGCGAAGTGGCGCCACCGCCTCAAAAATAGCGGCATCGGTCTGTCTACCGACGATATCGGCGGCAAAGCTGATGCCAAGCACCCAGATCATCAAGCTCAGTGGCCGACGCAAGGCATTGAACAGAGCATCGTCCCACAGCTGCCTGCTTTTCTCGATGCGGGCAGAGAGGCGGTTGAGTAGTCGTTTCTGTAAAAAGTCCAGCATCAGGGCGGCAAACACCACCACGAAAACCTGGATCACCAGCAGCGTGGTCTGGTTTCCCTGAGTTATCTCATTCAAAAACTGCTCAAATTCCATCAATTAATCTCCGGTTTAGATTTCCAGGGAGAAGGGCGGGGTCTCTTCAAGTTCACGCATTGCACTCACCGATTGGCGCCAGGCCGGATCGCTGTGTAAAGCTTCGAGAGTCAGTGGGTGACGCCCATGCAGCCTGGCCAGCCGGGCATGCAGCACTGGATTGTGCTCAAACTCAAGGCCGCGAAGGATCTGTAAAGCTCCCTCCCGGTTATTGCAGATCAAGGCAATATCACAGCCGGCCGCGAGCGCCGCTTTAGCACGAGCCAGGTAATCACCGGCTACGCTGGCTCCTTCCATGTTGAGATCATCGCTAAATATCACTCCCTGAAAATTCATTCGCCGGCGCAGTACCTCCTTAAGCCAAAAAGGCGAAAAACCGGCCGGACTCGGATCGACATTGGCGTAGATCACATGGGCAGGCATCACTGCCGCCATGCCGTTTTCTATCATCCGCTCAAATGGCTTCATATCCTCAGCGACGATATCCTCGTAAGGGCGACTATCGACCGGGATCGCCTCATGGGAGTCCGCCTCGACGGCGCCGTGTCCCGGAAAGTGCTTGCCGGTGGCAGCCATCCCCGCACGATGCATGCCCTGCATCACAGCATTGGCCAGTTCGGCGACCACCTGCGGATCACGATGAAAGGAACGATCACCGATCACCGTGCTGGCACCGAAGTCCAGATCCAGCACCGGGGCGAAGCTGAAATCGACACCAACGGCACGCAGTTCAGAGGCCATCAGCCAGCCTGCCTGTTCGGCAAGCCGGCGGGCACGCCGTTTGTCATGCTCGTAGATCTCACCGAAGCGTCGCATCGCCGGCAGGCGTGTAAAGCCCTGACGAAAGCGCTGCACCCGTCCACCTTCGTGATCGACGGCAATGAGCAATGGCGGGTTGCGCAAGGCGTGGATCTCGCCGATCAGTTCACTCAACTGTGCGGGATTTTCATAGTTGCGCGTAAAAAGAATCACGCCCCCCACTAGCGGGTGTTGCAGCATTTCACGTTCCTGCTCATCCAGGGAGGTTCCCTGAAGATCCAGCATCACCGGACCTAAAGACATTCGTCGATTCCTTATCGGTATGGTTGTCGATAAAAACAGCCTTGGCGTCTCTGCGAGCCGGTTTTACTCCTCGATCAGTACGCGTGTACCGTTCGCCACCAGCTCAAACAACCTAATGATATCGCGATTGCGCATGCGGACACACCCATGTGACAACGCCACGCCCATCGGCTCCTCATCAGGAGTACCATGGATGTAGATATAGCGGCGCATCGTATCCACCATGCCGAGACGGTTAAGGCCGGGCTCCAGCCCGCTCAACCAGAGAATGCGACTGAGGATCCAGTCACGGTCGGGCTCAGCCTCTCGAAGGGCAGGTGAGTAAATCTCACCCGTCGGGCGTCGTCCACGGAAGACGGTATTTTCCCTACAGCCTTCACCGATCCTGGCCCGGACGATGTGCCAGCCCCGTGGTGTGCAACCGCTGCCATTACGCTCCCCCGCTCCGTTAACAGCCGTTGATACAGCGACATCCATCAGCACACGCTCGTTATCGAGCAGTTGCAGGCGTTGTCGGGCGAGACTCACCTTAATCTGCCTGCTCATAATCCCAGTCTTTATATGGATACTTGGTAAGGCAGACATTATAATATCGGGTATCGTCTGAAACCTCCTTGCCAATCCATTCAGGTCGTTCGAAGGGCTCTTGCTCATCGGCCAGCTCCACTTCAGCAACGATCAGCCCCTCGTTATCCCCGGTAAAGACATCCACCTCCCAGATATGTGCTCCAACTGGCACGCGATAGCGGATCTTCTCGATCTGAGGCTGCTCACACAACGTATCGAGCATCTCCTCAGCCTCGGCCAATGGGATTTCGTACTCGAACTCCTGACGGCGTATCCCCAGCGTCGCACTCTTGATGTTGAGATTCGCCCGCTCTCCTTCGATGCGTACCCGTACTGATGCCTTCTCTGCACCAATGAGGTATCCCTGACGGAAGCGGATACCACTGTCAGCCGCCTCACGCCAGCCATCAGAGGTGACCAGGAATTTTCGTTCAATCTCTATCGCCATGGGTCCCCTTTGCCGGAAGCGCTCTATCTGAACCGGCATTGTCTGAAAATTTGCGGCAATTATAAAATCCCCAGCACGACAATAGCGAATCCTGAGAGGAAAAGGTTGATGAAAGCCCCTTAATGTATGGGGCAGACACACCGCAAGTGTTACGGCTTGGCGTGAGGAAACTTCCCGGTTCGAAGGTGAACACCGGCTTCTCATCCCCTAAGGCCCGTATTCGGGATGGTCAGGCCATGCGGTGAGTCTGTTGCAGCCGAACGAGATAGCCTGGAAGATGGTGCAACCACGCAGCCTCTCTGTCAGTGTGGAACTGATGCTTCGCCCATGTACTTCAGCTGGGAGGAGACACAACAGCAACAGGCAGGCATACTGAGACAATGCAGCGAGTTGTTATCTAAGGGAAAACTGAAAGGTGCACTATTCTCACTAGATCCCCCTGAAGAGGCGGAAAAAGCCCATGCCCCATCGAAGCCGGTGGGGTTAGCGGAAAGCTCTTGCTGACCGCCTTGCCAGAAAGTCTTTCCCAGAAAAACATTTCCCACTAGCCAGCGCATTCAACACACGAGACCATGATGATCAAGAGCCGATATCAGGATATCTCCCCATACATCACCAAAGACGGTTCAGAAATCCGGGAACTGATACACCCGGCTATACAGGGCAACCTCAACCAGAGCTTGGCTGAAGCCATCATTCCGGCGGGCAAACAGACCTTCCTGCATCGCCACCATAACAGTGAAGAGCTCTACCATATCACTGCAGGGCACGGGGTCATGCAACTGGGCGAAGAGAAATTCGAGGTCCGCATCGGCGATACCATCGCCATACCCCCAGGCACAGCGCATGCAGTAGAGAACTACAGCGAAGAGCCACTAAAGATCCTTTGTTGCTGCTCACCACCCTACTCGCATGAGGATACAGAATTACTCTAAATAGAGTCCTTTCGCAGAATAGCGGGCTACTCGGAGGTAATTACTGCTCTCGACAAGCCGCGAAACACCCCTACTGCTTCCCGATATCCTTTCTCTCATTCGCTGCCCATTACTTGCGTGTTTGCGGCATGGCAACCTGAAAAAAGTTTTCAGGTTATTTAGACTCATTACTGGGGAAATCAGTTTGTGGGTCCAACTCTGCCTTTAAGATAATCCTGTCGCTTTTTCTCTGGAAACCGCTCGATAGCATAGCGGAGCATAGTGCGTGGCATCTCCCTGTAGTGTTGATTCAGAAACTTTTCTTCGGCCTCGGGGGCGCGCTTTCCCACTTCACGCAACATCCAGCCCGCCGCCTTGTGAATAAGATCATGACTATCCGACATCAGGCACGCTGCAAGGTGCAGTGTCTCGCCATACTCGCCCTGCTTGATGAAGTGAAAGGTCGCAATAATCGCGATGCGTCGCTCCCATACCGAGGCAGAACGGGCCAGTGTATAGAGCGGCTGCCGAGACTTGTCGCGCAGCCAGGCACCGACGATATGCTCTGCCGAGGCGTCGACCAGATCCCAGTTATTGATATAGCGTGTCGAAGCCAGATAGCACCGGTAGAGTGCTTCCCTCTCCTTCTCCCGAGCCCGCTGAAAACGCTGCACCATCAGCAGAAGCGCCAACAGTCGTTCCTCGTGAATAGGAGAGCGCAACAACACCTGGATATCCTTGCGAGGTGTCTCGGTGAACTGCTTCACCAACTGGCGCAATTGAGGCACCCGAACGCCGATAAACCGATCGCCCTCCCCGTAATCACCGGGACCGGTCTTGAAAAAACGTTGCAGACTCACAGCCTGTGCCGGGTTTGCCAATAACTGAAGCTTTGCCCTGATGGCTTGAACGTTCATAATGACTCGCCTTCGTTCTTATCCCTACAGATTGAATAGCACCCACTATGAAAGTCTTTCTTGCCCCAATGGAGGGGGTTGTCGACCCTTATATGCGCGAACTTATCACCCGTATCGGTGGCTACGATTACTGTGTTACTGAGTTCGTCCGCGTTACCCGGCAATCCGTTCCGCAAAAAAACCTTTATCGTATCTGCCCCGAACTCAGAAACAGTGGCATGACCGCATCGGGTATTCCTGTCATCGTGCAATTACTCGGTGGCGATGTCGAGACCATGGCCAAAACGGCAAACATCGCTGCGAATATGGGCGCCCCAGGCATCGACATTAACTTCGGATGTCCTTCCAAGGGGGTCAACCGAAGGGAAGGAGGCGCCGTTTTGCTCAAGGAGCCTGAAAGGGTACAGGGCATCGTCTCCGCCGTGCGCCAGGCTGTCCCGGCAGATATTCCGGTCTCGGCCAAGATCCGCCTTGGTTACGAGGATACCTCCCTGGCGCTGGACAACGCCCTGGCCGTAGCAAGTGCAGGGGCTGCATTCCTCACAGTCCACGCACGAACCAAGGCCGACGGTTACAAACATCCGGCGCGCTGGGAGTGGCTGGCACGAATAAGAGAGGCCGTTGCCATCCCCGTGATCGCCAACGGCGATATTCGTAGCGTAGAGGATTACTGGCGCTGCCGGGAGATCAGCGGCTGTGATGATGTGATGATCGGACGTGCCGGCGTGTGCCGCCCCAACCTTGCGTGGCAGATCAAACAATCACAACAGGAAATCGATACACCTGCAATGGACTGGCAGAGCATTAGAGAGCTACTGTTAACCATGGGTCGCATGATGGCTGCCGACATAGAAAACCGCCATGTTGGTACACGCATCAAACAATGGGTAGCCATGCTTAAGCAGGAGCATGATGAAGCCCCGGAGTGCTTCGAACGGATCCGCCGCCTGCGCAATTTTTCCGAAATGGAACCGTATTTCAGTAACAACTAGTCCCATTGCGTATTCCAGTTCAGAGCCAAAAGATCCACTGAACGGTACGAACCGCATCGGCCACGCCACATCCCCCCTTCCTTGCAGAGTGCTCGATACGGTTAGCGGTTATTCCAACTGCGACGGGGAGCCCCTTCAGCTCGAGAGCAGCTTCTCCAGCTCCCGCGCAGCAACAACAAACGGCAGGATCGCCTTTAGCGGGAAAATCTCCCGCATCTTCTCTGCATGGACCGTCTCAGCCGGGTCAACCAGCACGATCACCTCTGCAGTAGGCGCAAACTTCTGCATGCTCATCAGAAACACGTCCAGATTGCTGATATGAACGCCACTATAGTTGTTGCTGTAGCCATAGACAAAATCGGCCACCACAACATCCGGCACCTGTTTTTTCAGCCGACTGACCGCCTTGCGCGTTGAAGTCAGTTGCACCTCCTCGTAGCCGAGGCGGGAGAAGAGCGCCGACAAGTTTGGGTGCTTGGGGGATTCAATGATGGAGAAAAGAATTTTTGAGGACATGTTTGTCGTGCTTCGTCAATTATATACAGGAGGGGTTTGTATCGCTGTCGCGACAAATGTAATTGTTTAGCCCGAAGGCGAACCATGGATGACGAGCGTTTGCAGCCGGGACAGGGATGTCCTGTCTGCAAACCTTCAGTGAACGAAGCGCACAGGGTGCCCGTCAGGGCAGCATCACCGGAAGATGGTTTTGAATATTTTTGCCTAAACAAAAGTATTTCGCCGCGTGGGGGCGAGCCCCCGCATTAAGTACACCTCGCGATCGCGATAGCAACACAAACCAAAGTCAAAATTGCAATTCCATATAACGTACAACCAAGTCACTTCTTTTTGGTAAACAGTGCAATCGACTCCACATGCGCCGTATGCGGGAACATATCCATCACACCGGCTTTCTCCAAAGTATAGCCGTATTCGTTGACCAGCAGACCGGCATCACGTGCCAGGGTGGCAGGATTGCAGGAGACATAGACGATGCGTTTCACGCCCAGTTTCGCGATATGCGGGATCGCCTCCATGGCGCCATCGCGTGAAGGGTCAAGCAACACCTTGTCGAAACCCTGCTTCCACCACGGCAGCTTCTCTACCTCCTTGGCAAGGTCGGCGGTATGAAACTCGACGTTATCGAGACCGTTTAATGCGGCATTCTCCTGTGCACGCCGCACCAGTTCATCAAGTCCCTCCACACCGACCACCTCTTTAGCACGTCTTGCCAGTGGCAAAGTGAAATTGCCAATACCACAGAACAGGTCAAGCACCCGTTCGTCCGGCTTCACCTCGAGCATGTCGATGGCATAAGGCACCATCTTGCGGTTAATGTCAGTGTTAACCTGGGTAAAGCCGGTCGGCGTGAAATTGAAGCGAACGTCGTACTCAGGTAGTGCATAGCTCAACTGAATCCGCTCCGGCCACAGCGGCTCAACACTATCCGGGCCGCCCGGCTGAAGAAAGAAGCAGTAGTTATTATCCCTGGCAAACTCGACCAGTTTTTCTTTATCACCGCCATTCAGTGGATCGAGGTTACGAAAAACCAGAGCGCTCTGCGTGTCATCGATTGCCACCTCGATCTGAGCGATGCGATCACGTGCCTCCAGTGTGCCGATGAGCTCGCTGAGTTCGTCAAGATGCTCACCGACGGAAGGGTGCAGCACCTCACAACGGTGCATGTCGCATATATAGGGCTTGCGCTTTTCGCGAAAACCGATCAGCACCCGTCCCTTCTTCTCCACATAACGCACACCCATGCGGGCTTTGCGGCGATAACCCCAGTGAGGACCGGTCAGAGGCGGCAGGACCTCCTTCGGGGTAACCTTGCCGATACGCTCGAAGTTCTCCAGCAGCACCTCCTGCTTGGCGTGGATCTGCGGCTCAGCCTCCATGTGCTGCAGCGCACAGCCGCCACACACGCCGAATACGGCACATTTCGGCTCGACACGCTCATCAGCAGGCGTATGGACCTCCTGCGAGACACCGACATCATAGCTGCGCTTTTTTTCCACATAGAGAAAACTGACCTCTTCACCTTTCAAGGCGCCCTCGACGAATACCGTCTTGCCATCGATATGGGTGACACCACGGCCATCATGGGAAAGATCTTCGATAACTGCCCTTACCGGATCGGTGGGCAGCTTGGGTCCTCTACGTCGTCTTGCCATGAGATCTCACTTAATTTGATGTGTGGTCGCAAAGACCAAAAAAGGCAAAGTAAAGCGCCTTGAGTTGGATGAAAAAGAGAGTGCAAAAACCAGCGTTAATCCCGCTCTCAGGCCGAACTCCACTTCATCCAATAACAGAGCATTGGATTTCACTTTTCACCCTTTGCGCTGCAGTGTATTTATTCCGCCGGGAAAACCCCGGTAGAGAGATAGCGGTCGCCACGGTCGCAGATAATGGCGACAATCACGGCGTTTTCCACCTCATTAGAGAGTTTCAGTGCGGCGGCAACGGCGCCGCCGGAAGAGATACCACAGAAGATCCCTTCCTCGGCGGCAAGCCGACGGGTGGTTACTTCCGCCGCTTCCTGGCCGATATCGATGGTGCGGTCAACCCGACTCGCCTCGAAAATTTTCGGCAGGTACTCCTTTGGCCAGCGCCGGATGCCAGGGATGCTGGCGCCCTCCTCAGGCTGCACACCGATGATCTGGATCGCCGGGTTCACCTCCTTCAGGTAGCGTGAGGTGCCCATGATAGTGCCGGTGGTACCCATCGCGCTGACAAAGTGGGTTATCCTGTGCTCACTATCACGCCAGATTTCCGGGCCTGTAGTCTCATAGTGGGCCAGCGGATTATCCGGATTAGAGAACTGGTCGAGCACCTTGCCCTTACCCTCGGCCTGCATCTGCAAAGCCAGGTCGCGAGCCCCCTCCATCCCTTCTGCTTTCGTTACCAGGATGATCTCTGCGCCATAAGCCCGCATAGAGGCACGTCGCTCGATACTCATATTCTCCGGCATGATCAGCAACATATTGTAACCCTTGATAGCTGCCGCCATAGCCAACGCGATGCCGGTATTGCCGGAGGTGGCTTCAATGAGAGTGTCTCCGGGCTTGATCTCGCCACGAGCTTCAGCATGCTGAATCATGGATATGGCCGGTCGGTCCTTTACCGAACCGGCAGGATTGTTACCTTCCAGCTTCACCAGGATGGTATTAGAACTTTTGCCGGGCAGGCGTTGCAGACGGACCAGCGGAGTATTGCCGACGAAGGATTCGATGGTGGAAAATGTCATAGAGATGTGCCCATTTTTGCTAATTTTGGCGATATGTGAAGCTCGATTATAAACGGGCTTGTCAACAATGACGATTACAAGTAAAGTTTGAAGGTAATATTTTACTAGCGGAGGAACACAGGGATGAGTTCTGCACTCTGTGCTGTTGATGAACAGCTAGCGTTGCAGCGGGCAGGCGGGAATACCGAACTGGCTCGCGATCTCTATCAATTACTGCAAAACGAGCTTCCCGATTACCAGCGCCGCCTCCCCTGCCTCTACGCAGATGGCGATCTGAAATCGTTGCAGGATGCGGTTCACAAGCTCAATGGCTCCGCCACCTACTGCGGGGTACCTGCCCTCAAGGCGGCCGTCGATGCAATGGAATCAAGCCTTAAACGGGGAGAGAAAGAGACCTACACGGAAAAGATGGAGAAGGTGCTGAACGAGATCTCACGTGTTCTAGAAACACCAATCCTGGAGTTCTAAATCAGAAGTGGGGCGAGGGAAAGGAAACGAGCAGCTTTCCTCCCTCGAACAGAGCCTCTTTCGCTCGTGTCCTGCCTCTCTCAGGCAATGTCGATACCCCCATCACGATAGACATCCTGGATCGCATTGAGCAGTGCCACCCCCTCTGCCATCGGCTTCTGAAAAGCCTTGCGCCCCGAAATCAACCCCATTCCCCCGGCCCGCTTGTTGATCACCGCGGTGCGTACCGCCTGGTGCAGATCATCCTTGCCAGAAGGGCCGCCTGAGTTGATCATCCCCACCCGCCCCATATAGCAGTTAGCGACTTGATAGCGCACCAGGTCAATGGGGTGCTCCGAGGTCAGTTCGTCATAAACCTTGGGATGAGTTTTGCCAAAACCGATAGCATTGTAGCCGCCATTGTTCGTTGCCTGTTTCTGCTTGATGATGTCGGCGTTCAAAGTCGCTGCCAAGTGGTTACCCTGACCGGTCAGGTCCGCACTGGTGTGGTAATCGACCCCTTCGTGCTTGAAGGCGCTATTGCGCAAGTAAGCCCATAGGACCGTGACCATGCCTAGTTCATGTGCGTAGGTAAATGCTTCACTGACCTCCTGAATCTGCCGCCGCGACTCTTCAGAGCCGAAATAGATAGTTGCGCCCACCGCCACCGCACCCAGATCGAAGGCCTCATCGACCGAACCGAA
>JBFEYJ010000047.1:0-16603 GCA_041562215.1 Thiohalomonadaceae bacterium
CGAAGGTGGTCGTCACACCCCGTTCTTCAACGGTTACCGCCCGCAGTTCTACTTCCGTACCACCGACGTTACCGGTGCGTGCGACCTGCCGGAAGGCGTTGAAATGGTAATGCCTGGTGACAACGTACAGATGACCGTCTCACTCATCGCACCGATCGCGATGGAAGAGGGTCTGCGCTTCGCGATACGCGAAGGTGGTCGTACAGTTGGTGCCGGCGTTGTTGCCAAGATTATCGAGTAAGAAACATAAGATCATGAAGATAAAAGATCGTGAGGTCGAACATTCGACCTCGCGATCTCGCGTTTTCATTTTCTGACGAGTTTAGGCCAGTAGCTCAATTGGCAGAGCAGCGGTCTCCAAAACCGCAGGTTGGGGGTTCGATTCCCTCCTGGCCTGCCATTTTTTGTTGTATACAGCAAGGAAAGACTTAACCAGAATGGCGGACAAGATAAAGTTATTGATTGCTGCACTGGTGCTGGGCGGCGCATTGTATGCTTTCTACGCATTTGATGAGTATGCGCTGGTTTTGCGCGTGCTGGGCTTACTTGCCGCTGTGGTTGTCTCGGGTATTATCGCCACCAGAACCGCCTCTGGTGGCGGTGCATTGGCGTTCACTCGTGGAGCAGTAGTTGAGGTCCGCAAGGTTGTCTGGCCTACCAGAAAAGAAACTATCCAGACGACTATTATGGTGATGGTTATGGTTGTCATTGTCGGGCTTATATTATGGGTGTTTGACTGGTTTCTTGCCTGGGGTGTTCAGCTTTTGACTGGCCAAGGGAGTTAATTGCGATGGCGCTGCGTTGGTACGTGGTACATGCTTACTCCGGTTTTGAGAACCAGGTGAAACGTTCACTTGAAGAGCGGATTGCGCGAAGCGGTCTGGTTGACCTGTTCGGGCAGATCCTGGTGCCAACCGAAGAAGTGGTTGAGATGCGTGAAGGGCAAAAGCGCAAAAGTGACCGTAAGTTCTTTCCAGGCTATGTACTGGTTCAGATGGATATGAACGATGACACTTGGCATCTTGTTAAAGATGTTCCTCGTGTTATGGGGTTCATCGGGGGGACATCAGACCGTCCTGCACCGATAAGCGATCGTGAAGCTCAGGCAATTCTTGAGCGTGTTCAAGAAGGTGTAGAGAAGCCACGTCCGAAAGTACTGTATGAGCCCGGCGAAGTCGTGCGAATCATCGATGGACCTTTCAATGACTTTAATGGTGTGGTTGAAGAGGTTGATTATGAGAAGAGTCGCCTGCGGGTAGCGGTTCTTATTTTTGGGCGCTCCACTCCTGTTGACCTGGAGTTTGGCCAGGTCGAAAAAGGCTAATTCTAAGTCACTACAAACACGCAACACACATCAAGAAAGTAGCCCTACTACTTTTGTGTGTTGCAAGTGACTGATTTTCACCGGGGAGCCGAAAGGCGTTTGGACCCATAAAGAGGTAATTTTTCATGGCTAAGAAAATCCAGGCTTATATTAAGCTGCAGGTTGCGGCCGGTCAGGCCAACCCCAGTCCGCCAGTTGGTCCAGCACTGGGTCAGCATGGCGTTAACATCATGGAGTTTTGCAAGGCGTTCAACGCCCAGACACAAGGTCTGGAGCAGGGACTGCCGACTCCCGTTGTCATCACTGTTTACAGTGACCGTAGTTTTACTTTTGTTACCAAGACTCCGCCTGCGTCTATTCTCTTGAAGAAGGCTGCTGGTATCAAGTCCGGCTCCAGCGTTCCCAATATGACCAAAGTGGGTAAGGTTAACCGTGCCCAGCTGGAAGAGATTGCGACGACAAAAATGCCCGATCTGACTGCTGCCGATATGGATGCTGCCGTGCGCACCATCGCGGGCACCGCACGCAGTATGGGTATCGACGTGGAAGGGGTATAAATCATGGCTAAATTATCCAAGCGCAGTAAGGCGATCAATGAAAAGATCGAAGCTGGCAAAAACTATGCAATTGATGATGCGCTGGCTCTGCTTAAGTCAATGCCTGCCGCCAAATTTATCGAATCAATTGACGTAAGCGTTAATTTAGGTGTCGACCCACGTAAATCCGACCAGGTCGTTCGTAGTGCGACTGTTCTTCCCCACGGCACTGGCAAGACCGTGCGTGTAGCCGTCTTTACTCAGGGCGCCAATGCAGATGCGGCTAAGGAAGCTGGTGCAGACATCGTCGGGATGGACGATCTTGCTGAAGAGGTGAAGAAGGGCAATATGGATTTTGACGTTGTGATTGCCAGCCCCGATGCAATGCGTGTTGTGGGGCAGCTTGGTCAAATCCTCGGCCCTCGCGGCCTGATGCCGAATCCCAAAGTTGGTACGGTTACCCCCGATGTGGCTACAGCAGTGAAGAACGCCAAAGCCGGTCAGGTTCGCTACCGTACAGATAAAGCAGGTATTATTCACTGCACTATCGGTAAGGTTAATTTTGAAGTAAATGCTCTGCGCGAGAATCTGCAGGCATTAATGGTTGACCTGCAGAAGGCTAAACCGAGTAGTGCCAAGGGCGTTTATTTCAAGAAAGTTACAGTTTCAACCACCATGGGGCCGGGTGTCTCGGTGGATCATTCGACTCTGACTTTCTAAAATTATCTCCCTGACAGTTCGCTGTCAGGGGATACGGCCCACTGGCTGGTTAGCAGCCGGTGACGTCGAAGACCGCAGGCGCATTTGATGTGCTTAATTGTTACCCGACAACCTGCGCAGACGGTGTTCCCGAACAGGAATTTCCTGAGGGCCATCGTAAGGGTGAGTCAGCAATCGCTGACCCATAACTAAGGTGGTGTGGTGAAGGGATATGTCCTGGACATCACACATTACGCAAGAGGTGATTTCGCGTGGCTCTCAATCTGGAACAGAAGAAGACCATCGTTGCAGAAGTCGCCGAAGTCGCAGCAAGTGCTTATTCCGCTATCGGTGCGGAATACAACGGGCTGACCGCTGAGCAAATGACCACATTGCGTGCAAAAGCACGCGAGAGTGGTGTTTATTTGCGTGTGGTCAAGAACACACTGGCTCGTCGTGCCGTCGAAGGTACTGAATTCGAATGCATGAATGAGGGTATGGTGGGTCCGCTGGTACTGGCGTTTTCCATGGAAGATCCCGGTGCAGCTGCTCGTGTACTAAAAGACTTCGCTAAGGATAACAAGGCGTTGGTTGTCAAGCTGATTGCCGTCGGCGGCAAGATGTTTGGTGCCGGTGACCTTGACCGTCTCGCAAGCATGCCGACCAAAGATCAGGCTATTAGCCTGCTTATGGCTGTCATGAAGGCACCGGTCGAGAAGCTGGCTCGCACCATCAACGAAGTTCCTGGCAAGTTGGTACGTACTGTGGCGGCGGTCCGCGATCAGAAGCAGAACGCTGCCTAAGCGCTTTATGCGATTTTGGTTAATAAATTATTGCTATTAGGAGTTGTGAACAATGGCCGTATCTAAAGACGATATCCTCGAAACGATTGCTGCAATGTCCGTAATGGAAGTGGTAGAACTGATCGAGGCAATGGAAGAGAAATTCGGCGTATCCGCCGCTGCTGCAGTTGCTGCTGCTCCGGCTGCTGCCGCCGCAGGCGAAGCTGTTGCCGAAAAGGATGAATTCGACGTAGTGATGACCAGCTTTGGCGAAAACAAGGTCGGTGTCATCAAGGCCGTTCGTGCAGTCACCGGTCTTGGTCTGAAAGAAGCCAAAGACATGGTTGAAGGTGTACCTTCAACGATCAAAGAAGGCGCTGCCAAGGCTGAAGCTGAAGACCTGAAGAAGCAGCTTGAAGAAGCTGGTGCCAAAGTCGAACTGAAGTAATACCGGCAAATCAATGCCCATTCAGGTCAGGTCAGCCCTGACAAGCGGGCATTATGCCCGTGATTACAACGCCATGGATGGTATGGGTGTGCAGAGAAATATGGCTGGTGACCAATGTGTCACCGGCCTTTTTCCGCTGGATACCCCTGCAAGAATTTAAGAACCATTTGCTGCTGATGCAAGACGGAATTATGCGCCGGCAGCGACTGGTAAGTACTGACAAGTTGAGGAACTCTGATGGCCTACTCGTTCACTGAGAAAAAACGTATCCGCAAGGATTTCGGCAAGCGCCCCAGTATTCTTGATGTTCCCTATCTTCTGTCCATGCAGTTGGATTCCTACCGCAGTTTTCTGCAGGCGGATTCCACAGAAGAAGCGCGGAAAGAATCAGGTCTACACGCTGCCTTTAGTTCGGTATTCCCGATTGTCAGTTACTCAGGAAATGCAGCGCTGGAGTATGTCGGCTACCGTCTTGGTATGCCGGTATTTGACGTAAAGGAGTGCCAACTGCGCGGCATGACCTATGCTGCTCCTCTTCGCGTGAAATTGCGCCTGGTCATTTACGATAAGGAGTCTGCTACTAAGTCCGTTAAGGACGTTAGAGAGCAGGAGGTCTACATGGGCGAAATGCCGCTCATGACTGATAACGGAACCTTTGTCGTCAATGGCACCGAACGCGTTATCGTTTCACAGTTGCACCGTTCACCCGGTGTCTTTTTCGAGCATGACAAGGGTAAGACCCACTCATCAGGAAAGTTGTTGTTCAGTGCCCGCGTGATTCCATACCGTGGCTCTTGGCTCGATTTCGAATTTGATCCGAAAGATGCGCTATTTGTGCGTATTGACCGTCGCCGAAAACTACCTGCGACAGTGCTTTTGCGCGCCTTGGGATACGATACTCAGCAGATCCTCGATCTGTTCTTTGACAAAGATGACTATAGCCTCAGCGATAAGGGCATTTCCCTTAAGCTGATTCCGGATCGACTTCGTGGCGAAACCGCCATGGCGGATATCCTTATAAATGGTGAGGTGCTGGTCGAAAAGGACCGCCGGATTACGGCTCGTCATATACGCGCGCTCGAAAAGGCTGGTATAGAAAAGCTCGATCTTCCATATGAAGCACTCCTGGGGAGGATCCTTGCTCACGACATCATCGATGAAGACAGTGGCGAGATTATTGCGCATGCCAACGATGAGCTGACCGATGAGCTTCTGGCCAAGCTTCAGGCCAACGGTGTCAACGCTATCCAGACCATCTTTACCAATGACCTGGATCATGGCCCCTATATCTCCGATACACTGCGTATCGATACCACCAACAGCGGGCTTGAAGCACTGGTGGAAATTTATCGCATGATGCGTCCTGGTGAGCCACCTACCAAGGAAGCCGCCGAAAATCTCTTTGGCAACCTGTTTTTCACCTCCGAACGTTATGATTTGTCCGCCGTCGGGCGCATGAAGTTCAATCGTCGCGTGGGCCGCAAAGAAGTCGTCGGCGAGGGTGTGCTGTCCAATGAAGACATCACCGATGTAATGAAGGTGCTCATCGATATCCGTAACGGCAATGGTACCGTCGACGATATCGACCACTTGGGTAACCGCCGTGTCCGTAGTGTTGGTGAAATGGCTGAGAACCAGTTCCGCGTTGGTCTGGTGCGTGTTGAGCGCGCCGTCAAAGAGCGCCTCTCTCTCGCCGAATCAGAGAACCTGATGCCACAGGAGCTGATCAACGCGAAACCGGTATCGGCAGCGATCAAAGAATTTTTCGGATCCTCACAGCTGTCCCAGTTCATGGATCAGAACAACCCGTTGTCCGAAGTGACCCACAAGCGTCGTATCTCGGCACTGGGCCCGGGTGGTCTGACCCGCGAACGTGCCGGCTTTGAGGTTCGAGACGTACACCCGACCCATTATGGCCGCGTCTGTCCAATCGAGACCCCTGAAGGACCTAACATCGGTCTGATCAACTCACTTGCTGTCTATGCTCGCGCCAATCCCTACGGCTTCCTCGAAAGCCCTTATCGTAAGGTGGTCGACGGCAAAATCTCTGACGAAATTGTCTATCTTTCCGCCATTGACGAAGCCGAGTATGTTATCGCTCAGGCCAATGTAAACATCAATGACAGCGGAGAGCTGCTGGATGATCTCGTCTCCTGCCGCCACCAGAATGAGTTTACTTTGTCACCGCGTGACAAGGTTGATTTTGTCGACGTATCGCCCAAGCAGATTGTCTCGGTTGCCGCTTCGCTGATTCCGTTCCTCGAGCACGATGACGCAAACCGCGCATTGATGGGCTCCAACATGCAGCGCCAGGCTGTACCGACCCTGTGTTCCGACAAACCTCTGGTCGGTACCGGTATGGAGCGTACTGTTGCCATTGACTCTGGTGTCTGTGTTGTTGCCAAGCGTGGCGGTGTGGTCGATTCCGTAGATGCCGCCCGTATGGTGGTGCGTGTCAACGATGAAGAGACCGAAGCCGGCGAGTCCGGTGTCGATATTTACAACCTGACCAAATACACCCGTTCCAACCAGAACACCTGCATCAATCAGCGTCCGCTGGTCAAGCCCGGTGACGAGATTGCCCGTGGCGATGTATTGGCGGATGGCTCATCTACCGATATGGGTGAGCTGGCGCTGGGCCAGAACATGCTGGTCGCATTCATGCCCTGGAACGGTTACAACTTTGAGGACTCCATCCTCATCTCCGAGCGTGTGGTGCAGGAAGACCGTTTTACCACCATCCACATCGAAGAGCTGACCTGTGTCGCCCGTGACACCAAACTGGGACCGGAGGAGATCTCCGCCGATATTCCCAACGTTGGTGAAAGCGCCCTGGCCAAACTTGATGAATCCGGTATTGTTTATATCGGTGCCGAAGTTAAGCCTGGCGACATTCTCGTGGGCAAGGTCACACCGAAGGGTGAGACACAACTTACTCCAGAAGAGAAGCTGCTGCGCGCCATCTTCGGCGAGAAGGCCTCTGACGTTAAAGACACTTCGCTGCGCGTGCCTTCCGGTATGAACGGGACGGTGATCGGCGTACAGGTCTTTACTCGTGACGGTCTGGAGAAGGATGCTCGCGCCCAGCAGATTGAGGACGAGGAACTAAGCAAGGTTCGCAAGGACCTTCGTGACCAGCAGCGCATTATGGAAGAGGATACCTTCCAGCGTGTCGAGCGTATGCTGATCGGTAAGGTCGCAGCCGGTGGTCCGAATAAGCTTAAGTCCGGCGACAAGATCACAAAAGCATATCTGACCGAGCTTGAACGAGACAAGTGGTTCGAGATCCGTCTGAAGAGTGACGAGACCAACGGCCAGCTTGAGGCAATCGCCGATCAGATCCAGAACCAGCGCAAGGAGTTTGAGCAGCATTACGAGTCCAAGCGCAAGAAGCTGACCCAGGGTGACGACCTTGCTCCCGGCGTGCTGAAAATGGTTAAGGTCTATATGGCCGTCAAGCGTCGCATCCAACCTGGTGACAAGATGGCAGGGCGCCACGGTAACAAAGGTGTAATCTCGATGATTGTCCCTGTCGAGGATATGCCTTATAGCGAAGATGGCACCCCGGTGGACATCGTCCTCAACCCGCTCGGCGTACCATCGCGTATGAACGTAGGTCAGGTTCTGGAGACCCACCTGGGCTGGGCCGCCAAAGGCCTTGGCAAGAAGATCAACGCAATGATCCAGGCCAAAGCCAAGATTGACGAGGTGCGAAAATTCCTCGATACGGTCTATAACGCCAGTGGTAAAGCTGAAGATATCAGTAGCCTGAGTGATGAAGAGGTGCTGAACCTTTCGCAAAACCTGCGTACCGGCGTGCCGATGGCAACTCCTGTCTTCGATGGCATTAATGAAGCGGAGGTTAAGGCCATGCTGCGTTTGGCTGATTTGCCTGAAAGCGGCCAGACCATATTGATCGACGGGCGTACCGGAGAAGCATTCGAGCGACCTGTCACGGTCGGCTATATGTACATGCTCAAACTCAACCACCTGGTGGATGACAAGATGCATGCCCGTTCAACCGGACCATATAGCCTGGTTACCCAGCAGCCGCTTGGCGGCAAGGCCCAGTTTGGTGGACAGCGCTTCGGTGAGATGGAAGTGTGGGCACTGGAAGCATACGGTGCAGCCTACACCCTGCAGGAGATGTTGACCGTCAAGTCCGATGATGTAAATGGCCGAACCAAGATGTATAAAAACATCGTGGATGGCGACCATCGGATGGATGCAGGCATGCCGGAATCCTTCAATGTACTGCTGAAGGAGATCCGCGCACTGGGTATCGATATCGAACTGGAGCAAGACTAGTCCGTGCGTTGAACACGGGGCTGTTTAACGACGGACAACTGAGGAGATTACAACGGTGAAAGACCTACTCAAGCTTCTGAAGCAACAAGGTCCGGTCGAGGACTTCGATGCCATTCGTATTGGTCTGGCATCGCCTGATAAAATTCGTTCCTGGTCATACGGCGAGGTAAAGAAGCCGGAGACCATTAACTATCGCACCTTCAAGCCGGAGCGTGACGGGCTGTTTTGTGCCAAGATCTTCGGGCCGGTAAAGGACTATGAGTGCCTCTGCGGCAAATACAAGCGCCTTAAGCACCGCGGCGTGATCTGTGAGAAATGCGGCGTTGAGGTCACATTGGCCAAGGTGCGCCGTGAGCGTATGGGCCACATCGAGCTGGCTAGCCCGACCGCACATATCTGGTTCCTGAAGAGCCTGCCGTCCCGCATGGGCCTGCTGCTCGACATGACACTTCGAGATATCGAGCGGGTACTCTATTTCGAGGCCTTCGTTGTTATCGAGCCGGGCATGACCCAGCTTGAACGCGGCCAGTTGCTCTCCGACGAGACCTACCTCGATGCGATTGAGGAGTACGGTGATGAGTTCGAGGCCAAGATGGGGGCTGAGGCGATCCTCGCCATGTTGCAGTCGATGCATCTGCCTGCCGAGGCCGAGAAGCTGCGCGGTGAGATCCCGGAGACCAACTCCGAGACCAAGCTAAAGAAGCTGACCAAGCGACTCAAGCTTATCGAGGCTTTCCTCGAGTCAGGTAATAAGCCTGAGTGGATGGTGCTGACTGTCTTGCCGGTGCTACCGCCTGAGTTACGCCCACTGGTTCCGTTGGAGGGTGGCCGTTTTGCCACCTCCGATCTGAATGACCTGTACCGCCGCGTCATCAACCGCAACAACCGCCTCAAGCGCCTGCTGGATTTAAATGCGCCTGACATCATCGTGCGTAACGAAAAACGCATGCTGCAGGAGTCGGTCGATGCGTTGATGGACAATGGCCGCCGTGGTCGTGCGATCACCGGTTCGAACAAGCGTCCGCTCAAGTCACTTGCAGATATGATCAAGGGCAAGCAAGGTCGCTTCCGCCAGAACCTGCTGGGTAAGCGTGTCGACTACTCCGGCCGTTCCGTTATCGTGGTCGGCCCGACCTTGATGTTGCACCAGTGTGGCTTGCCTAAGAAGATGGCTCTGGAGCTGTTCAAGCCCTTCATTTTCTCCAAGCTCGAACGCCGCGGCCTGGCCACTACCATTAAGGCGGCTAAGAAGCTGGTCGAGCGAGAAGGCGGTGAAGTGTGGGATATCCTCGAGGAGGTTATCCGCGAACACCCGGTCATGCTCAACCGTGCGCCAACCCTGCACCGCCTTGGCATCCAGGCCTTTGAACCGGTACTGATTGAGGGTAAGGCGATACAGTTACACCCTCTGGTTTGTGCCGCCTTCAATGCCGACTTCGACGGTGACCAGATGGCGGTTCACGTGCCCCTGTCTCTTGAGGCCCAGTTGGAAGCCCGCGCGCTGATGATGTCCACCAACAACATCCTCTCGCCTGCCAACGGTGAACCGATCATCGTTCCTTCCCAGGACGTGGTTCTAGGCCTCTACTATATGTCTCGTGAGGCGGTGAACGCTAAGGGCGAGGGTATGATGTTCGCCGACACTAAAGAGGCACGTCGCGCCTATGAGTCCGGTGAGGTCTCGATCCATGCTCGGGTCAAGGTGCGTGTGCGTGAGGTGAGCTTCGCTGAGAATGGCGATAGGAACGAGAGCGTCAGCGTTAAAGACACCACAGTCGGTCGTGCCCTGCTGTTCGATATTCTCCCTGACGGCCTGCCTTTCGAACTGATCAACCGCCCGATGGTCAAGAAAGCCATATCCGGTCTAATCAACGTTTGCTATCGTGACCTGGGACTGAAGGATACAGTTATCTTTGCTGACCAGCTGATGTATACCGGCTTCCGCAACGCGACCCGTGCCGGCGTTTCCTTCGGTGCTGATGATATGGTCATTCCGGACGAAAAAGCCGAGATCCTGGCCCGTGCTGATGGTGAGGTTAAGGAGATCGAGAACCAGTACATTTCCGGTTTGGTCACCAATGGTGAGCGCTACAACAAGGTTGTTGATATCTGGTCTCACACCAATGACCAGGTAGCCAAAGCGATGATGGATAAATTGGGTAAAGAAGAGGTCGCTGACAAGGACGGTAACCTCGTCAAACAGGATTCCTTTAACTCGGTGTTCATGATGGCGGATTCAGGAGCTCGTGGTAGTGCAGCCCAGATTCGTCAGCTGGCTGGTATGCGTGGTCTGATGGCGAAGCCGGATGGGTCCATCATCGAAACACCCATTACGGCTAACTTCCGCGAGGGGCTATCGGTACTTCAGTACTTTATCTCCACCCACGGTGCACGTAAGGGTCTGGCCGATACCGCACTGAAGACCGCCAACTCCGGTTACCTCACCCGCCGTCTGGTAGACGTGGCGCAGGATCTGGTGGTTACAGAAGAAGATTGCGGGACCACTCAGGGCATGCCATTGCACAGCTTGATCGAGGGTGGTGACGTGGTCGAGCCGCTGAGCGAGCGAGTGCTCGGTCGAGTCACCGCTGAGGACGTATTGGTTCCCGGGACAGATGAGGTCGCGATTCAGACCGGCACGCTGCTTGACGAGAAGATGGTTAACCGCCTTGAGGAGATGAGTATCGACCATCTGCTTGTTCGCTCACCCATTACTTGTGACACCCGTTACGGGGTATGTGCCGCCTGTTATGGCCGTGATTTGGCGAGAGGACATAAGGTCAATGTCGGTGAGTCTGTCGGCGTCATCGCCGCCCAGTCCATCGGTGAGCCGGGCACCCAGCTCACCATGCGTACCTTCCATATCGGTGGTGCCGCGTCCCGTTCCGCAGCTGTAAACAACATCCAGAACAAGATCAGCGGTACCGCACGCTTGCACAACATCAAGCTGGTACAGCATGCTGATGGGCACAACGTGGCAGTATCCCGTTCCGGTGAACTGACCATTATTGACGAGACCGGTCGTGAGCGTGAGCGTTACAAGGTGCCATACGGTGCAAAGATCCACGTCAATGACGGTGATGCTGTCAAAGCCGGTGATATTCTTGCCAACTGGGACCCGCATACCCACCCAGTGGTTACTGAAATCGCCGGTTTCATCAAGCTCTCCGATTTTGAGGAAGGCGTTACTGTCAGCAAGCAGACCGACGATGTGACCGGGCTTTCCAGTCTGGTGGTGATCGACCCGAAGCAGCGCGGCGGTATCGGCAAGGACAAGCGACCGATGGTTAAGTTGGTTGATGCCAGCGAAAACGATCTGAACATTCCGGGCACTGATATCCCAGCGACTTACTTCCTGCCTGGCGGCGCCATCGTCAATCTGACTGATGGTGCTGAGGTGAGTGTCGGTGAGGTTCTGGCACGTATTCCTCAGGAGTCCTCCAAGACCCGCGACATCACCGGTGGTCTGCCACGCGTTGCTGACCTTTTCGAAGCACGCAAGCCGAAAGAGCCTTCAATTCTGGCCGAGATCAGCGGCACGATCGGCTTTGGTAAGGAGACCAAGGGCAAGCAGCGCGTCGTGATCACCCCGAAAGAGGGTGACCCACACGAGGAGCTGATCCCGAAGTGGCGCCACGTTACCGTGTTTGAGGGCGAGCAGGTAGCCAAGGGCGAGGTAATCGTTGAAGGCGAACCCAACCCACACGACATCCTGCGTCTGCAGGGTGTTGAGGCGCTGGCTCAGTACATTGTCAACGAGGTGCAGGACGTTTACCGCCTGCAGGGTGTAAAGATTAACGACAAGCACATTGAGGTCATCGTACGTCAGATGCTGCGTAAGGCGGAGATCAAGACACCTGGCGACAGCAAGTTCCTCACCGGTGAGCAACTGGAGGTGGCGCGCATCCTCGACGAGAACGAGCGTGTTCTTGGCGAAGACAAGATGCCTGCCAGCTTGGAGCGTATGCTTTTGGGTATTACTAAAGCATCGCTGGCGACCGAGTCGTTCATCTCTGCTGCTTCGTTCCAGGAGACCACCCGCGTTCTTACCGATGCGGCAGTCACCGGAAAGCAGGATGAACTGCGTGGCTTGAAGGAGAATGTTATCGTGGGTCGCCTAATCCCGGCTGGTACCGGCTTGGCTTATCACGATGAGCGTCGCCGTCAACGTCGCGGATTCGAGATGCCTGTTGAAGTGCTGCCCGCTGAGTCGGTCAGCGTGATTGAGGGTGAAGTCGGAGAGTAATTCGGTTCTAAAACCGATGCGACCGTGCGATCTGCTTGACATCGTGAGCGTGCGGTCATAGAATTCCGCTTCTTTTCTTACAGGCCGGTATTTCGCCGGCCTGTGTTTATTTCTGTGCTGGAGCAAAGTAGGAATATGGCAACTATTAACCAGCTGGTCCGGAAGCCGAGAGGGCGTAAAGCGACCAAGAGCAATGTGCCGGCCCTGGAGGCTTGCCCGCAAAAGCGTGGTGTCTGCACCCGTGTTTACACCACTACGCCGAAAAAGCCGAACTCTGCAATGCGTAAGGTCGCTCGTGTGCGCCTGACCAATGGCTATGAAGTGACCTCCTATATCGGTGGTGAGGGCCATAACCTGCAGGAGCACTCGGTAGTACTCATCCGTGGCGGACGTGTCAAGGATTTGCCCGGTGTGCGTTATCACACCGTGCGTGGAGCCCTTGATACCTCCGGCGTAAATGACCGTCGTCAGGCCCGTTCAAAATACGGCGCCAAACGACCCAAGTCATAATTGCATAACGAGTAAGGTTACATACGATGCCCAGAAGAAGAGTCGCAGCCAAGCGTGAGATTCTGCCGGATCCCAAGTTCGGAAACCGCACGCTTTCCAAGTTCATGAATATCGTCATGCTCGACGGTAAAAAGTCCGTTGCCGAGAAGATCGTCTACGGTGCTCTGGACCGTGTGGCAGAGAAGGGTAAGGGTGACGCGCTGGAGATGTTCGAGAAAGCGCTGGGTAACATCCGCCCGATGGTTGAGGTTAAGTCACGTCGTGTCGGCGGTGCTACCTACCAGGTGCCAATTGAAGTGCGTGGTGACCGTGGTGTTGCCCTGGCAATGCGCTGGTTGGTGGATTCCGCGCGTAAGCGTGGTGAGAAATCCATGGGTATGCGTTTAGCCGGTGAGATCCTCGATGCTGTGGAGAACAAAGGTTCTGCCGTCAAGAAGCGCGAAGATACCCACCGTATGGCTGAGGCCAATAAAGCATTCGCCCATTACCGCTGGTAATCACGGTAATAGAGGTCTGTCATCGTGGCACGGAAAACCCCCATTGAGCGCTATCGCAATATCGGTATCATGGCGCATATCGATGCTGGGAAAACCACGACGACAGAACGCATCCTGTTCTACACCGGTGTGTCACACAAAATCGGTGAAGTTCACGATGGTGCGGCTACGATGGACTGGATGGAACAGGAGCAGGAGCGGGGCATAACCATTACCTCGGCAGCGACAACCTGCTTCTGGAGCGGCATGGACAAGCAGTATCCGGAACACCGCATCAACATCATCGACACCCCCGGACACGTCGACTTCACCATCGAGGTGGAGCGTTCACTTAGGGTTCTCGATGGTGCCTGTGCGGTGTTTTGCGCCGTGGGAGGCGTCGAGCCTCAGTCGGAGACCGTTTGGCGCCAGGCAAACAAGTACCATGTTCCGCGCATGGCTTTCGTCAACAAGATGGACCGCTCTGGAGCAAACTACCTGCGCGTGGTAGAGCAGATAAAAGCGCGTCTCGGCGCAAATGCTGTGCCGATTCAGTTGAATATCGGCGCAGAAGAGGATTTCAAGGGCGTTATTGACCTGATCCGCATGCAAGCAATCTTTTGGAATGAGGCCGACATGGGAATGACCTATGATGAGGTCGAAATTCCCGCCGAGTTTGTTGCAAAAGCACAGGAAATGCGCGAGCAGATGGTTGAGGCCGCTGCTGAGGCCAACGAAGAGCTGATGGATAAGTACCTCAACGAAGGTGCTCTTTCCAACGAAGAGATCAAACAAGGTTTGCGCTTACGAACGTTGGCTAACGAAATCGTACCTGTACTCTGCGGATCAGCGTTTAAAAACAAGGGCGTACAGGCGATGCTCGACGCTGTGATCGAATTTATGCCGAGCCCTGAGGATGTTCCGCCCATTCAGGGTGTGTTGGATGATGCTGAGCAAACCGTTGCCGAGCGCCATTCAGATGACAACGAGCCATTCGCGGCGCTGGCATTTAAGATTGCCACCGACCCTTTTGTCGGCACGTTAACCTTCTTTCGGGTCTATTCTGGTGTGATCTCCTCCGGGGATAGTGTGTATAACCCAGTGAAGGACAGGAAAGAGCGAGTTGGTCGCATCTTGCAGATGCATGCCAATAGCCGTGAAGAGCTAAAGGAAGTACGCGCAGGCGATATCGCTGCTGCGGTAGGCATGAAAGATGTTACGACAGGTGAAACCCTGTGTGACCCTAATCACATCATTACCCTGGAGCGTATGGAGTTCCCAGAACCTGTGATCTCCGTTGCCATCGAGCCTAGGACGCAGGCCGATCAGGAGAAAATGGGGATCGCATTGGGAAAGCTGGCCCAGGAGGACCCCTCTTTCAGGGTTCGTACCGATGAAGAGACCGGGCAGACAATCATTTCCGGTATGGGTGAGTTGCACCTGGATATCATTGTTGACCGCATGAAACGTGAGTTCAAGGTCGAGGCTAATGTCGGGGCTCCACAGGTTGCTTACCGTGAGGGCATCCGGGAGACGGTTGAGGCCGAAGGCAAGTTTGTCCGCCAGTCCGGTGGGCGTGGTCAGTACGGCCATGTTGTACTGCGAATCGAACCGCAGGAACAGGGCAAAGGGTATGAATTCGTCAATGAAATTGTTGGCGGAGTTGTGCCTAAGGAATACATACCTGCGGTTGATAAAGGTATTCAGGAGCAAATGGGTAATGGTGTCATCGCCGGTTATCCGATCGAAGATGTCAAGGTGAGCGTCATCGACGGTTCTTATCATGATGTCGACTCCAATGAGATGGCGTTTAAAATCGCCGGCTCGATGGGGTTCAGGGACGGGGCACTCAAAGCCGGTCCTTATCTCCTTGAGCCGGTGATGAAAGTCGAGGTCGTCACCCCTGAGGATTACATGGGTGACGTCATGGGTGACTTGAACCGCCGTCGCGGTATCGTGCAGGGGATGGATGACAGTGTGTCAGGAAAGATCATCCGCGCCGAAGTACCGCTGGCCGAGATGTTCGGCTATGCCACTGACCTGCGTTCCGCGACGCAGGGCCGTGCTACCTACGCGATGGAGTTCGCTAGGTATGCTGAGGCACCGGCCGCTGTTGCCGACGCGGTGATCAAGAGAGTTTCTTAACTGTTTTTCAGCATATTCAAGAATACGAGGTAATTGTCGTGTCCAAGGAAAAATTTGAACGTACGAAACCGCACGTTAACGTAGGCACCATCGGTCACGTCGACCATGGCAAGACCACCCTGACAGCTGCCCTGACCAAGTGCATGGCAGAGAAGCATGGTGGCGAGTTCAAGGCCTATGACCAGATCGACGGCGCTCCTGAAGAGCGTGCCCGTGGTATCACCATCGCCACCGCGCACGTAGAGTACGAGTCAGACGTTCGTCATTACGCTCACGTCGACTGTCCCGGCCATGCTGACTACGTCAAGAACATGATCACCGGTGCGGCGCAAATGGACGGCGCGATCCTGGTCGTGTCAGCCGCTGACGGCCCGATGCCGCAGACCCGCGAGCACATCCTGCTTTCGCGTCAGGTTGGTGTACCGTACATCGTGGTGTACATGAACAAGGCTGACATGGTGGACGACGCCGAGCTGCTGGAGCTGGTCGAAATGGAAATCCGTGAGCTGTTGAGCTCGTACGATTTTCCTGGCGACGACACCCCGGTGATCACCGGCTCTGCCCTGAAAGCGCTTGAAGGCGACCAGAGTGACATCGGTGTGCCCTCAATCATCAAGCTGGTTGATGCGCTGGATAGCTACATTCCCGAGCCGGAACGTGCCGTTGACGGTGCCTTCCTGATGCCTGTTGAGGATGTGTTCTCTATCTCTGGTCGTGGTACCGTGGCTACCGGGCGTATTGAACGCGGTATCGTTAAGGTTGGTGAAGAAGTTGAAATCGTGGGTATCCGCGACACCACCAAAACCACGGTTACCGGTGTGGAAATGTTCCGCAAGCTGCTTGATCAGGGTGAAGCCGGTGACAACGTTGGTATTTTGTTGCGCGGCACCAAGCGTGATGATATCGAGCGTGGTCAGGTACTGTGCAAGCCGGGTTCAATCAAGCCGCACACCAAGTTCGAAGCTGAGGTCTATGTGCTGAGCAAGGACGAAGGTGGTCGTCACACCCCGTTCTTCAACGGTTACCGCCCGCAGTTCTACTTCCGTACCACCGACGTTACCGGTGCGTGCGACCTGCCGGAAGGCGTTGAAATGGTAATGCCTGGTGACAACGTACAGATGACCGTCTC
>JBFEYJ010000048.1:0-16518 GCA_041562215.1 Thiohalomonadaceae bacterium
GTTGAGCAGGTGAAACCGATAGAGGCTCCCGAGACCAGGCTTAATTTGACCTTACGCGGCCTGGTTGCTCTCGACTCGCAGGAGAACGCACACGCCATTATTGCCCAGGGCGCTGGGGAAGAGCATGCCTTTAAAGTAGGTGATACGGTACCTGGTGGCGCAACCTTGCATGAGATCCATGCTGACCGGGTGATCCTTGAGCGAGCTGGTCGCTTTGAGACCCTGACTTTGCCTAAGGAGAAGATGGCAATGAATACTCCGGCGGGACGGAGCGCGCCTGCTCCTGTCAGTCGCCGAGGCCGGATAGCCGGCGCACCTTCGGCTGAACCACAGCAACTTAAGGCGCTGCGCGAAACGATCATGAAAAATCCGCAAGAGGCGATGCAGCTGATCAATGCACAGCCGGTGATGGATGGCGGCCAGATGAAGGGGTATCGTGTCAATCCGGGGCGAGATCGGAGGTTGTTTAATAGTGTCGGTTTGCGACCCGGCGATATTGTGACTAGTGTGAACGGCATTGCGTTGAGCGACATGTCACAGATGGGAGCGCTTTTTGAGCAACTGAGTTCGGCGGCTCGTCTGGATGTGACGGTTGAGCGGGGGGGACAGCAAACCCAGCTCTCCCTTCCTCTTGAGTAGTGGTTCGGCACGTTGCAACCTTTTGAGTGCCCCAGGATGAATAATTACGCAGCTTAGCGATTCAGGATGATTAGAGAATGATGTCAAGTCCAATGAGAACCGGTATAACCCGGCGTTTGTCTTTCCCTGTTTTGATATTTGAAATGCGAAGTCCTAAGTGGCTGGCTTTGCTGCTCGGGCTGAGCATGCTGGTACTGGGAACGCAAGTCCACGCCGAGGCCATGACGCTGAACCTCAAAGATGCTGATATCAATGCGGTTATCGCCACTGTGTCTGAGATGACCGGCAGGAATTTCATTGTCGATCCCCGGGTTAAGGGACGAGTGACGGTGATCTCATCGCGGCCGATGGAGGCTGATGAGATCTATCAGGTGTTTCTCTCCCTGCTCGATGTGCACGGTTTTGCTGCCGTTCCCGGTAAGAACGTCACCAAGATTGTCCCCGGTGTGAATGCCAAGCAGGATGCGGTGCCGACGGTTATCAGGAGCGGCGAGCAAGCCGGCGGGCAAACCGTAACCAGGGTGATCCAGGTAAACAATGTGGCGGCGGCACAGCTGGTGCCGATAATGCGGCCGCTGATGCCGCAGGAGGCGCACCTGGCTGCTTACGCGCCGACCAACGTGTTGATCGCTTCGGGCACGTCGGCGAATGTTGATCGGATGGTCGATTTGGTGCGACGCATTGACCTCTCCAGCGAAACGGAGAACGAGCTGATCCCGCTCAAGCACGCCTCTGCCGGTGAAGTGGAGCGGATCCTTAATGCCCTGCAGCAGAGCGCTGCCAAGGCCGGAGCGGCACCTGGCGAGGAAGTCAAGATAATCGCCGATATCCGCACTAATAGCGTGTTGCTGAGTGGCGACAAATCAAGCCGAATGCACCTCAAACGTATACTGAAGCAGCTCGATACCCCGCTGGAGAGCAGTGGAAATACTCGTGTTATCTACCTCAATTATGCTAAAGCAACTGACTTAGCCGAGATCCTTAATGGCATCGGCCAGACCATTGTCCAGGAGAAGTCCGGTGGCACTCCCGGAAAGGGTGCCCAGCCGGGAGGGACACTGAAGATACAGGCTGATGAGAGCACCAACGCCCTGGTGATCAACGCGCCGCCCGATGTGATGCGTGATTTGGAGGGAGTGATTAGACGGCTGGATGTGCGCCGCGCCCAGGTCATGGTCAAGGCGGTGGTCGCCGAGGTCTCAAACAACTCCTCTGCCGAGTTGGGTATACAGTGGGCATACGATAATTCAGACAACAACGGGCCGGTCGGCCTCATCGACTTCAATAATAATGTTGGCAGTATCGCGACTGCGGTAACTCAAGGTTCAGCGCCCCCTCCGCTTGATGGCCTGAGTTTGGTGGGTGGCAAATTTACCGATGGTGTTTTCAAGTTTGGGGCCTTGTTGCGCGCGTTGAGTGGTGATGCTGATACCAACATTATCTCTACGCCTACACTAGTGACCATGGACAATGAAGAGGCCGAGATAGTGGTCGGACAGAATGTGCCTTTCGTTACCGGCTCATACTCATCCACCGGAACGACTTCAACACCGACGAATCCGTTCCAGACCATTCAGCGAGAGGATGTCGGACTACTCTTGAAAATCAAGCCTCAAATCAATGAGGGCAATGCCATTCGCATGGAGATCACCCATGAACTGTCCAGCCTGAGCAGTAGTTCAGTGAGTGCCTCGGACCTCATTACCAACAAGCGTTCGGTGAAGACTACCGTCATGGTGGACGACGGTAAAGTACTTGTTCTGGGTGGTCTGATTGACGATCAACTGACGGAATCGACACAAAAAGTGCCACTGCTTGGGGATATTCCATTACTTGGTTGGCTGTTTCGCTACCAGTCGACGAAGAAGGTTAAGCAGGACCTGATGGTGTTCCTGCACCCGCGTATCTTACGAGATGGCGACCAGAGCATGTCGCTGGCTAGTGATAAGTATAACTATATCCGTGCCCGGCAGCTCGATAATCGTGAGCGCGGGGTCAAGTTGATGCGCGATGAAGTTTCGCCGTTGTTGCCGGAAATGCATGAATTCCTTGAACTCCCGCCACCGTACGATGGGGAGGTCGAGGTGGTTCCGCCACCGTTGCCGCCCCAGGCCCTGATGATGGAGTCCGAAGATGCAGGAGCCCAGTGAAAGCCTGGTATTGGATGAAGAAGCGGCCGTTGCCAGGCGGCGATTACCGTTTGGATTTGCCAAGCGACACCAGGTGCTCTTTCTGCAAGAAGAGGGGCGCCTGCTCTATCGTGAGGGTGTCGCGCTCCAGAGTATCGCCGAGGCGCGTCGCTTTCTGCAGCAGCCCTTTGCCCTTGAGGCAGTAGAGCCGGCACGCTTCGAGGCGCTGCTGCAGGAGGAGTACGAGCAGGGGGGCAACGGCAGTATGCAGGCGATGGACGAGCTGGACGGTAATCTCGATCTGGCCGATGCTGTACAGAGCATCGCCGAACCGGAAGATTTGATGGAGAGCCAGGATGATGCTCCCATCATCCGCCTGATTAATGCCCTGCTCACTGAAGCGGTTCGCGAAGATGCTTCCGATATCCATATCGAATCGTTTGAGCACGCTATGGTAGTGCGTTTTCGAGTTGATGGTGTGCTGCGTGAGGTACTGAGGCCGCAGCGAGCGTTAGCGCCGTTGCTTGTTTCCCGTATTAAGGTGATGGCCAAGCTTGATATCGCCGAAAAGCGGCTACCGCAGGACGGCCGTATCTCCCTCAAGATCGCCGGTCGGGCAGTCGACGTACGTGTATCCACACTTCCTTCCGGACACGGAGAGCGAGTGGTATTGCGACTGCTGGATAAGCAGGCTGGGCGGCTCGACCTGGAGCATCTGGGAATGGAGCCAGGCGCGATGCAGCGGCTCGATGCGTTGATTCATCAGCCCCACGGTATTATTCTGGTCACAGGCCCTACCGGCTCGGGCAAGACCACTTCACTGTATGCGGCGCTGAGTCGCCTCAATGACAACAAGCGAAATATCCTGACCGTCGAGGACCCGATCGAGTACTACCTGGACGGCATCGGACAGACTCAGGTCAACACCAAGGTGGACATGAGTTTTGCTCGTGGCCTGCGTGCCATCTTGCGCCAGGACCCGGATGTTGTGATGGTTGGCGAGATCCGCGATCTGGAGACTGCAGAGATCGCGGTGCAGGCCAGTCTTACCGGCCATCTCGTTCTTTCGACCTTGCACACCAACACCGCCGTTGGTGCGGTCACCCGCCTGCGCGACATGGGCGTTGAGCCTTTTCTGCTCTCATCGAGCCTCCTGGGCGTGGTTGCCCAGCGCTTGGTGCGTCTGCTCTGTCCTGAGTGCCGTGAGGCCTATGAGGCCAATCCGGCCGATTGTGAGTTGATGGGGATGTCACCTGACAATCCACCCCTTTTGTATCGACCTGGCCCCGGTTGCAGCCATTGCAATCAGATGGGGTATCGGGGACGGACCGGGATCTACGAGCTGGTTGAGGTTGATAGTACGCTACGTACCATGATTCATGATGGCAGCGGCGAGCATGAGCTGGAACACCAGGCGCGAGAGAACACAGCGGGGATCCGTAGTGACGGATTCCGCCGTGTGCTGGCCGGACAGACATCACTGGAAGAAGTGCTGCGTGTTAGTCAGGGTAAATAGACGGAGGCGGCGCGATGGGAGCATTTGAATACAGCGCGCTGGATGCGAGGGGCAAGGAGCGCAAGGGTGTACTCGAGGGCGACACCGCCCGCCAGGTGCGCCAGCAACTGCGTGAGAAGGGAATGACCCCGCTGACGGTCGAGGCGGTGACGCAGCGAGAATCGCGCAGCAGCGGTGGTCTTCAACTCAAGAGCGGAGTCAGCGCCACTGAGCTGGCCTTGCTAACCCGCCAGTTGGCCACGCTGGTGCACGCCGCTTTGCCGCTTGAAGAGGCTTTGCAGACGGTCGCTCGCCAGAGCGAACGTCCGCGCCTGCAAAGCATGTTGCTGGCGGTGCGCTCGAAGGTAATGGAAGGGCACACGCTGGCCGATGCGCTGGGTGACTTTCCACATGTCTTTCCCGAACTCTATCGCACCACTGTTGCGGCCGGGGAGATGTCCGGACATCTGGAGATCGTTCTGGAGCGACTCGCAGACTATACGGAAAAGCGCCAGCAGATGCGTCAGAAGATCATGCTGGCCATGTTCTATCCGACCATTCTTACCGTTATCGCCATCTTCGTCACCATTGCCTTGCTCACCTATGTCGTACCGGAGGTGGTCAAGGTTTTTGACAATATCGGGCAGGAGCTTCCGCTGCTGACGCGCGGGTTGATCGCCGTCAGTGACTTCCTGCGAGACTACGGCCTGTGGTTGCTCGTTTTGCTGGTGTTTACGGTGGTGAGTTTCAGCTATCTGCTTCGCAATCCGGTCATGCTGTTCCAGTGGCACCGTAAGGTGATGCGCTTGCCATTGATTGGTCGCCTGGTTCGCGGCCTCAACGCATCACGCTTTTCCCGTACCTTCAGCATCCTTAGCGCCAGTGGGGTTCCGGTGCTCGATGCCATGCGTATCTCTGCGGAGGTGATGAGCAATCTGCCAATGCGTGAGGCGGTGCAACAGGCATCCGACAGGGTGCGCGAGGGGAGTAACATTGCGAGGGCGCTGGAGCACAGCCGCTACTTTCCGCCGATGACCCTGCATCTGATTGCCAGCGGAGAGTCCAGCGGAAAACTGGAGACGATGTTGGAAAGAGCTGCCGATAATCAGGAACGTGAGCTTGAGACCGTGATTGCCGCTGTGATGGGTATGTTCGAACCGTTGCTGATCCTGGTAATGGGCGGTGTGGTGCTACTTATCGTGTTGGCTATCCTGTTGCCGATCTTCAATCTCAATCAGATGGTATAAGGGGGCGCGCCACCAATGTCTCCGCCATGCGTCTCGAGGTGGGCATTCAACACAAGCGTGACTGTGGCAGAATACCCTTGTTGTAAAGGGAATAGGCCGGCATCGTCGATGCCGTTTAAGACAACCAAAGACGAGTTTAAGGTAAACAATGAAACGCAATGCAGGTTTTACCCTTATTGAGGTAATGGTAGTGGTGGTGATCCTCGGCATTCTGGCTGCGGTGGTCGTTCCGAAGATCATGGATAATCCGGATAAGGCACGTCTTGTAAAGGCTAAGCAGGATGTGCAGGCGATCAAGAGCGCGCTGGATCTCTATAAGCTGGATAATTTCAATTATCCGAGCACCGATCAGGGCCTGGCGGCGCTGGTGCAGCAGCCAGGGGGCTCGCCCGAGGCGCGCAACTGGAAGCAGGGTGGTTACCTCGATCGCCTGCCTAAGGATCCGTGGGGCTCGGACTACCAGTACCTGAATCCTGGCACCCGTGCTGAGGTTGATATCTTTAGCCTCGGTGCCGATGGCCGCCCCGGTGGTGAGGGTGTCAATGCCGACCTGGGTAACTGGGAAAAGTGAGGCTTATCTGTTCGCACGCCAGCCAGCACGGATCTGTAATTGTTCACTACAAAGCACGAGAAGATGCTATTTCAATTGCACATACCTTTGATGAGGTGTCGTGAATGTCGGTTATGTCTTCTTCCCCGGAAGAGGACTGGGATGAGGAGATGTAACAATCGAAGCGTTAGCCTTCCAGAGCTGCTCACCGCAAGGCGGGTTAATCTCTTCCCGATGTGGCCAACCGACGATCGCTATCCAGTCGGTTGTTCATGATGTGCCGTGGTGACTTTGTTGTTGTGAGCAGTGATCTCCACACCAAGTCTACGATTGCGTATCAGCGCAACCGTTCGGCCGGCTTCACTCTGTTGGAGCTGCTGGTGGTGCTGGTGCTTATCGGTATCATTATCAGCTTTGCGGTGTTGTCTGTCGGTGATGGCGGAAGGCAGGAGCGGCTAAAGCAGGAGGCGGAGCGGATCGTTTCACTGTTCAACCTTGCCGGAGAGGAGGCTGTGTTGCGATCGATGGAACTTGGGGTGGTGCTACAGCCGCATGGTTATGCCTTTGTGACATATGGTGGGAGTGGCTGGCAGCCGCTGGCCGGTGATGATCTGTTTCGCGAACATGCTCTTCCCGACGGCGTGGAACTGGCGCTGTTCATGGACGGCCTTCAGGCTTCACTCGAACCACCCAATGAGGAGGAGGGAGCAGTTAAGCCGCAGCTGTGGTTCTCCTCCAGTGGTGAGCGTACCCCGTTTGAGCTTTCCCTGAGTTATCGTGAGGGTGCTGCGCTGACCTATCGCTTGCAAGGACCTTTGCTAGGGGCCGTGACGTTGCAGCGGGTGGAGGCGGCGCTTTGAAGGGTAAGCGCCAAAGCGTGCAGCGCGGCAAGGGATTTACCCTGCTGGAGGTGTTGGTCGCTCTGGCGGTCTTGGCTTTTGCCATGGCCGCGCTTATCAAAACCGGCGCGGAAAATGCTCGCTCCGCGGCATACCTGCGTGATAAGACCCTGGGGCAGTGGGTAGCGATGAATGTGATTGCTGAGCAGCGGCTGGAAGCCGCTTGGCCGGCAACCGGGACGAAACACGGCAGCGAAGAGATGGCTCTGCACGAGTGGTTCTGGGAGCTGCGAGTTGCTGAAACTTTCGATGAGGATGTGCGGCGGTTAGAGGTGGCGGTTCGTGCAACCGATGACAAGCAGCAGGGGCCGCTGGTCACTCTGGTGGCCTTTTTGTCGCGTCCGGCGAAACCTGGGCCCAGTCCGGCTGCCTCTGGGGCGGGCTCATGAGGGCGAAGCGCACGAGTGGTTTCACTCTGCTTGAGCTGCTGGTGGCGTTGGCGGTGTTTGCCATGGTCTCTCTAATGGCCTATTCGGGACTGCGTTCCGTCCTGCAGAGTAAACAGGTGACCGAGCAGCGAGCCGGGCGCCTCCAGCAGCTACAGAGCGCCATATTAATGCTGGAGCGGGATCTTGGCCAGATCGCTTTGATGCGCGGTATCCGCGATGAGTATGGTGATGTTCAGCCGTCACTGAGCACGGCCGATTTTGGAACGATTACGCTGGAATTTACCCGTGCCGGCTGGCGTAACCCGACCGGGATGGCGCGCAGCACACTCCAGCGGGTCGCCTACGGCATCGAGGAGGAATCGTTGCGGCGCTTCTCCTGGACGGTGCTGGATCGGGCGCAGGAGAGCGTTCCTGACCAGGTTGTCCTGCTTGAGGGGGTGCGTGAGATGCGTCTGCGCTATCTGGATGAGTCTGGAGAATGGCAGGGGCAGTTGCCTACTGCCGAGCCCGCGCAAACGGGGCCGACGATGCCTTCTCCGCTGGCGCTGGAGGTCACCTTGGAGCTGGAGGATATGGGAGCGATACGCCGGGTCATTCCCCTGGTTGAGTCAGCGCCCTTTGTTTTGCCTAACGCACCTGAGGCCAAACCGTGATACACCTCCACCGCGGACAAAATGGTGTGGCGCTCATCACTGCGATGCTTGTGGTTGCGCTTGCCGCCACCGCCGCTGTGGCAATGGTCTCGCGCCAGCAATACGACATCCGTCGCACCGGCAATCTGTTGCAGGCTGAACAGGCCTACCTCTATGTGCTGGGAATTGAGGACTGGGCGGGGCAGATCCTCCGGCGCGACCGCGAAGACAATAATGTCGACCATGCCGGTGAGGAGTGGGCGACACTCCTGCCGCCGATCCCCATCGATGGCGGCCAGCTCGCGGGCGGTATCGAGGAGCTGCAAGGGCGGTTCAATATTAACGACCTGCTCAGCAATGGGGAGCCTGACAAGGAGGCGCTCGCACGCTTTCGACTCTTGCTCGCGGCGCTGGAGCTGAATACCGAGTTGGCGATGGTTGTGTCTGATTGGCTGGATGCGGATATCGAACCGACCTTTCCCGGCGGGGCGGAAGATGACACCTATGCCCGGGGAGTGCGTCCCTACCGAAGCGCCAATGGACCTTTAGTCAGCGTCAGCGAGTTGCGGCTGCTCAACGGAATGAACGAGATTGTCGAGTCTGAGGAGAAAGAGACGGTGTATGACAAACTTGCCCAGCATGTTTGTGCTCTTCCCACGCGGGTGCCGATTAACGTCAATACGGCGACGGCTGAGGTATTGATGAGCTTGGCCGAGGGATTGACCATGGCTGATGCGGAGGCATTGATTGAGGGGCGTGGTGATGAGGGTTATGCCAATGCGGGAGAATTTCTTAAGGCTGATGCACTTGTCGGGCGGGGGGATGGCAAGTTGGAGAATTTGGTAGACGTTAAAAGTGATTATTTTGTGGTAACGTCACAGGTTGCCTTTGGTCGAATAACCGTGAGCTATCAGAGTATGATCCAGCGCAGTGCCACAGGAGCAGTGCGCGTCCAGATGCGCGCCCAGGGAACGCTTTAAGCATGCAAAATATATTTGTTATTCATCTCGGTATGACACCGGAGGCCTCGGTGAGTTGGCTGGATTGCAGCCAGAATGGGGATGCGAAGAAGGCCTCCGGCGATTTGCGCGAGGCGGCCCTGCGTTCGCAAGGGGCCAAGATTGTGGTACTTGCCCCCGCGTCTCCGATGATGGCCTGCGTTGCCGAGTTGCCACCAACACCGGCGGCCCGCTTACGCCAGGCACTACCCTATGCCTTGGAGGAGCAATTTGCCGAGGATGTGGAAAGATTGCACTTTGCCATGGGCAAGCGAGATAGTGATGGCAAGCTTCCGGTGGTGGCGCTCGATCGGGAGCTGATGAGCCGCTGGCAGGCGCTCTTTGCCGCCAACGAGTTGCGACCCCATGTCATGCTTAATGAGGCGCTTGCCCTGCCCTGGAACGAAGGTGAGTGGTCATTGCTGCTGCAGGAGGAGGCGCTGTTGCGCATCGATGCTACGCTGGGCTATGCCATACCCTCGACACAACTGGCCGCTTGGCTGGGGGTGGCTTTGCAGGCCCAGGCTACCCCCCCATCCCGCGTCTGCGTTTACGATGCTCGTGAAGGGGAGGGTGGTGAAGTATGGGGGGAGGGACTACCCGGCATCGAAATTGCCTATGAAAAAGTCGACTCACCACTTTCCTTGCTGGCGCGATCGGATCCGTTCAGCGGCATTAACCTCCTGCAGGGCGACTTTAGCCGTAAGGAGCAGTTGGGACGTCTCTGGCGGCCCTGGCAAGCCACAGCAGCGATGCTCGGTATCTGGCTACTGCTACAGGGTGGTATGGCGATCGGCAATTACATTTCACTCAGTGCCCGGGATGCACAGCTTTATGCCGCCATTGAGCAGGTGTACAGGGATACCTTTCCCGAGGCGCGTAACGTGGTCAACCCTCGAGTGCAAATGGAGCGCGAACTGGCCTCAATGCAGGGTGGCGGCACTGGCGGCGCCTTTGCCAACCTGCTGGCAGCGAGTGGCCCGGTGTTGGGAGAGAGCGATGGGCTTGAGTTGCGCAATTTACGCTACCGTCAGGATGAACTGGAACTGGAGCTTGAGTTGAAGGACCTGGCCTCATTGGAGCGCCTGCGTGAGGCGTTGCAGCAACAGAGCCTGGTGGTGGATGTTCGCGGTGCCACCACCCGAGAGGATAAAGTGGAGAGTCGTATTGCTCTAAGGGAGAAAGGAGCATGAAACAGTACTGGGCCAACCTGCAGCCGCGTGAGCGGCACACACTGCTTGGCGGTGGTCTCGTTCTGGTGCTGATTCTGCTCTATGCACTGGTGATTGATCCCTTTCGGCAGGAGCTTTTGCGCCTGCAGCAGAGTGTTGAAGCGCAGACCGGTGAGCTTGCCTGGATGCAGCAGGCTTCGGCGGAAGTCAAACGCTTGCGCGGTAACAGTCCTGTCGCTCAGCGTGTTACCGGTCGTTCGTTGATGAGCCAAGTGGATGCCAGTGCGCGCAGCACCGGCCTCTCCGGGGCGATAAAAGAGATCAAGCCCGAAGGGCAGGGGGTTAAGGTGCGTCTGGAGCAGGTCTCCTTTGACGACATGTTGCTTTGGCTTGAGCAGCTTAATAGCAAGCAGGGGGTCGGTGTTAGCGGCCTGGTGATGGAGAGGTTGTCGCAGCCGGGAAGGGTCAATGCCAGCGTTGTGCTGGAAGGAGTGAACGGATGAAGTCCATGCTGCGATATCTTGCTCTTGGCCTCCCGCTTTATCTGATGTTCATCATTGCCTTGTTCCCGGCAGCGCAGGCCTACCGTTTTGGTGCTGAAGCCTTGGCCAGGGAGATGCCTGATTTGAAGCTGGCCATGCTTGATGGCTCTATCTGGTCCGGTCGGGCAGGGATGGTGGCGTTTCGTAAGGCTTTGTTGGGTGAGGTGAGCTGGCAGCTCTCGCCATTGCCGTTGCTGATTGGCAAGGCGGAACTCAGGGCGCTGCTGCAGAGTGACGACGGTTATTTGCAAAGCTATCTCAGTACGCCGCTCAGTGGAGGGAACCTTGCCCTGGCCGATATCGAGGGACAATTGCCGTTGGCCGAGCTACTTCGTTTCACCCCCTATTTGCCTGTGGTCCTGGAAGGGCAGGTGTCACTCAATCTGCCTGTGTTGGAACTGACCGCCGATGGTCGCCTGCTGCGTGCGGAGGGCACTGTGATGTGGCATCAGGCTGCAATGAGTGCGCCACAGGTACTGCCATTGGGTGATCTGCAACTGGTGTTGCACACCGAGGCCGAGGGAGAGTTGATCGGCGAGATCAGTGATCGCGGAGGTCCGCTCAAGGTTGAGGGTACACTGCAACATTCACCGGACGGTAGTTATCGTCTTAAAGGCACTGTCGCCCCCGCCCCGGATGCGCCGACGGCATTGATGCAGGCACTCGTCTGGCTTGGCAAGCCAGACACCCAGGGACGTTACCAGCTCAATTACAGCGGTAGGTTGTAAGTTTAAGGGGATGCTAGGTTTCTGTAGCTTTGGTTTGCGCTTAGAACTTAGAATCTGCCCCTTAAATTGGAATCTTCATCTCTAGGCCGGATTTTGTCTTAATATTCTTTCTATTCCATCCCCAGCTTTTTCAACCGGTAGCGCATCGCACGGAAGCTGATGCCAAGGCGTTTGGCGGCGGCGGTTTTGTTGTTGCCGGACTTTTCCAGTGCCTTGAGGATGAGTTCGCGTTCGATCCCTTCCATATAGGCTTCCAGCCCTATTTGTTCAACACTTTGCCTCGGTGCGCCATCTATCCTCTCATCTGATGTTCCATTGGCGGTGAGGTAGAGATCATCGATATCGATGATCTCATCGTCGCAAAGCGTCATTGCCCGCTCAAGTACGTTTTCAAGCTCTCGCACATTGCCGGGGAATGGGTGGCGCGACAGCGCCTCAAGCGCCGCCACGCTGAGTTTTGGCGGCGGGAGTTCCATTTGTTGTGCCAGGCGCCGGGTAAAGTGCTCGACCAGCAGGGGGATATCTTCCGGCCTTTCCCTCAGCCCGGGTATATGCAGTTCAATGACGTTGATACGATAAAAGAGGTCCTCTCGGAAACGTCCTTCCCTGACCAGTTTCGCCAGGTCCTTGTGAGTGGCGCTGAGAATGCGCACATCGATATGGGTCTCCATCTGTGCACCGACAGGTCTTACGGCCTTTTCCTGTATCGCGCGCAACAGCTTTACCTGCATCTCAAGCGGTAGATCAGCGACCTCATCGAGAAACAGGGTGCCGCCGTTGGCGGCTTGGAACAGCCCGTTTTTATCGCTGCTAGCGCCAGTGAAACTGCCCTTTTTATGGCCGAAGAGCTCACTTTCCATTAGATCGGCTGGGATGGCGCCGCAGTTGACGGCGACAAAGGGCTTGTCTGCCCGAGGCCCCTGGGCATGGATCAAGCGGGCGACCAGCTCTTTGCCGGTGCCCGATTCGCCACTGATATAGACCGGGGCCTGACTGCGGGCCAGCTTGCGGGTCGTCTGCCGGATTTCATCGATACTGGCGGATTTGCCAAGCAGCTGCAGTCCAGGAGGCGGTGAGTGTTCGGTGTCATTAGCTTCATTCAGGCGCAGGGCGGTGGCGACCAGATCACGCAGAGTCTGTAGTTCAACCGGCTTATTGAGAAAGTCGAAGGCGCCTGCCTTGAGCGCATCGATGGCGGAGTTCATGTTGCCGTGTGCGGTGATCATCGCCACCGGGATGTTGGGATAGTGCTGCTGCATGTGGCGGATGAGTTCAACGCCGTTACCGTCAGGCAGGCGCATATCGGTTAGGCAGAGATCAAAATGGTTGCCTCCAAGCAGCGATTTTGCCTCCTGTACTGTCTCTGCGCCCAGGCTGTCGAGTTTCATGCGCGAGAGGGTCAGCGCCAGGAGTTCCCGGATATCCGGCTCATCATCGACGATAAGGACCTTTCTTGTCATGGCGGCCTCGGCATTCATTGTTGGTTTATGACTCCCTTTCCTGCACGGAACAGCAAGCGAAAACGGCTCTCCTTCCGTGCCGTCGGTTCATAGCGCAGTTGCGCTTGATTGCGTGCCGCCAGCTCTCGCGCGAGATAGAGCCCGAGCCCGGTACCTTTGGACTCGGTGGTGAAAAACGGCTCAAAGATGTGAGTGCGATGCTCCTCGGCAATTCCCGGACCGGCATCAATGACATCGAGATAACCGTGTTCCTCCCCGATCATGGCGGCATTGAGCTGCAGCTTGATCGTTTTTTCACTTGACTCGGCATGGCGAAGGCCGTTCTGGCAAAGGTTACTGAGCAGTTGGTGCAGGTGGCCGGGATCAAAATGTATCGCCAGATCCGATGGTTCGACCTCGATTAGGATAGCTCCCTGGGCACTTGGCTGTGATTGATGGAACTCTTTCATGAATCCTTCCAGCCAGGGCTTGAGGACGAAACTCGTGTCCTGACCGCGATCCTGTCGCCCCAACTGCAATACATTTTCGACAATGGTGTTGATGCGTTGTGATTGCTCTAGGATGATTTCGGTCAGTCGAGCATCATTGGGGTCCAGCTCGGAGGACTCTGCCAGTAGGGCTCCTGCATGGCTAATGGCGCTAAGTGGATTTCGGATTTCATGAGCGATACTGGCGGTAAGGCGGGTAAGCGAGGCCAATTTCAACTGCTGTGCCTGGCGTGTCGTATTGGCGGCATCAACAAGGAAAATCAGGGTACCGTCATTTCGTTGCTCGCCGATGCCCATGAACTGGGCAAGGAGATCTTGCGAATTGCCGTCAATGTGCAGGGGGCGGGTAACGCTGCCAGGGTTCTCTTGCCATTCCTGTAACTGCTGGTTGAGTTCAGGGGAATAGTCTTGAAGCAGGGTATTGGGCGCCGTTACCTGAGTGTCCAACAGATGCTCGGCCGAACCGTTCATCAGTCGTACGCGGTTGTCCGGGGCGATCACCATCACTCCGGTCTGCATGTGTTGGATGATATAGTCGGTCAGTTGCGCCATGTTGGCCAGGTCGACGCTGCGTTGGCGTGCCAGGGCCTCACTCTCTCTCGCTCTGGATGCCAGTACGTGCGCCAGGATAGCCGTCGCGAACAGCGTGATACCGAGCATGCCGGCCAATGAGTAATTGATGTTTGCTCCCGGATGCGTCAGTGCCGTGTAGCTCTGTTCGACCAGCAGAGCGAGGCTCGCTATCGCAGCAAAAAGACCGGGGGTTCTGCCCCCGGCGATCATGCTGCCATTGGCGACGCTGACGACCAGCAACATGCCGACTCCACTAACGACACCGCCGCTGGCATGCATCAGCAGTGTGATAAAGACGACATCAGCTAGGATGTGACTGATCAACTGGATGATGAACGATGGTTGCCGGCGTATGAGGGGATAGATAGCTAACAGGCTGAAGCCGAGATAGGCTAGGCTGGCGTGATAGAACAGTGCTGTATCGGCTGTGCCCAGTGGCGGGGCGAGTGAACCGAACTGGTAAAGTAGTACAAACAGGGATGCCAGGGCAAAGCGATAGAGGTTAAGAAATTGTAACGGGCGCCAGGTTCTGGCGAAATTGTTCGACGCGAGCTTAGCGGCTGTCAGGTCTACTGGCAAGGGGGCGAGTTCAGGCATGGCGTAAGCGTGAGCTAAACCCTCACTATTGTGGACCCGAGTCGCGGTGTTCTTTGCTGCAGTACGGCTGTCCGTCACGGTAGATGGCTTCATTTTCCGGTAAATGGATACCACAGTGGGCGCAACGGACCATATTCGTCCCGAGTTCCGGGGTGGATGGCTTTCCGTTGCGTGGTTTTGCCAGCATGCGGCTTACCATGCGGTAAATCAGCCAGACGACTAGGGCGAGGATGAGCAGGCGGATGATATTCATGCGAATTTGACTGTGACGGATGAGGGGACATTGTAGCGAGATCGTCACCTTCTTCACAATCAGCCCGGATGCCTCTAGCTATCCATGCCCTCGCCGGTCTCGGCTCGGGCTCCTCGACAATGCACTCCTCACCCATGCCATTCATCGCGATGTCATCATGTTAATAGGCGCTTCCATTGAGATCAGACAGGAAATTTGTCTCCCTCGGGGCGTGAGTAGTGATATGCCCTGCCGAAAAACTCCATACCTCGCCTTTAACCTTTAGTGGGGGCATAAATACACTCATTCCGCAGGTGTATGAATGGCTTATTCAGCGGGCGGATGGATGTCCAAGAATGGTCATTATGTAATTTTACGAAACATTGGGGCTAGACCTTTTGCGCCGAAACGCGCTTTGTTTCACAATAAGCGACCTTTTTCCAAGCTGAATCCAAAGAATAATCCTTCAGGGGGAACCATGAATCTCCACGAATACCAGGCCAAAGGGGTGTTTGCCCAGTACGGCGTACCGGTGCCGCAGGGGCAGGTGGCCAGCTCCATCGCTGAGGCTGAACATGCGGCACAAACGCTAGGCGGCCATCGCTGGGTGGTCAAGGCGCAGGTCCATGCCGGCGGTCGCGGCAAGGCCGGCGGTGTCAAGTTGGTCGGCTCAATCGACGAGCTCAGGGCCGAGGCGGACCGCATGCTGGGGAGCCGCCTGGTGACGCACCAGAGCGGCGCCGAGGGCCAGCCCATCAATCAGCTGTTGGTCGAAGGGGTGAGCGACATTGCTCGCGAACTCTACCTCAGCGTGGTGGTCGACCGTGGCCGCAAGCGCATCGTCTTCATGGCCTCAAGTGAGGGGGGGATGGATATCGAGGAGGTTGCCGCCAGGACGCCGGAGAAAATTTATAGCGTTGCCGTTAATCCGGTGGTCGGTCTGCAGCCCTACCAGACCCGTCAGATTGCTTTCGCACTTGGCCTGGAGGGCAACCAGGTGAAAGAGTTGGGTACCATCATGAGCGGCCTCTACCGCCTGTTTACCGAGCGCGACGCCTCTATGCTGGAGATCAATCCGCTTGTGGTGACCGGCGAGGGGCACCTTATCGCCCTCGATGCCAAGGTGAATCTTGACGAGAATGCCCTCTATCGGCAGCCGGAAATGGCCAAATTACGCGATACCTCGCAGGAGGATGAGCGCGAGAACAGCGCACGGCAGCACGACCTGAACTACGTTCGCCTCGATGGCAACATCGGCTGCATGGTTAACGGTGCGGGCCTGGCGATGGCCACCATGGATCTGATCCAGCTCTCCGGTGGCGAACCGGCCAACTTTCTAGACGTCGGGGGCGGTACCACCGCTGCCAAGGTGGCCGAGGCGTTCAAGCTGATCCTCTCCGATGAGAAAGTGCAGGCGATCCTGGTCAACATCTTCGGCGGCATTGTCCGCTGCGACCTCATTGCCGAAGGCATCATCGCCGCAGTGAAAGAGGTCAATGCCAGGGTACCTGTCGTGGTGCGCCTCGAGGGGACCAACGTGGAACAGGGGCGCAAGATGCTCGCCGAGAGTGGTCTGGCGATTCAGGCATCCGAGAGTTTGACTGAGGCGGCGAAGATGGTTGTCGCTGCAGCGGGAGGGGCGAAGTAATGGCAATTCTGATTAACAGAGATACCAAGGTTATCTGCCAGGGCTTTACCGGCAAGCAGGGTACTTTCCATTCTGAGCAGGCGATCGCCTATGGAACCAA
>JBFEYJ010000049.1:0-16456 GCA_041562215.1 Thiohalomonadaceae bacterium
AGAGCCCGTCGACAACGCTGAACAACAGCGCGGTACTGAGTTACAACACCACCAGCACCCTAAGCGATAGCGCCAGCGTGACTGTGCTGCAACCGGTAATGGACCCCGTTACCAAGCTGGGTAACGGTACAGCCAACACCGATTTGAGCCCGCTGGCCGTGAATGTGGCCGGCGACACCGTGCAGTTCACACTGGAGAGCTGTAACACCACGGGACTGGCGCCGGCCTACAACGTACAGCTGACCGATGAGCTGGCGAGCCAGCTAAACGAAGGCAGCATCGTCGGACCGACGGTGACCATTAACGGTGCACCGGCTACCGCTGGCGTCAACTACACCTACACGCCACCCGCGGGGCGCGGCGGCAGCCTCGTCATCGATCTTATCGATCCGGTGAACCCGGGCCGGTGTGTCACCGCAGTCTATGACATCGGCTTCCATACCGACTTCGGTCCGAACGTGTTGTGGAGCAACAGCGTCACACTCGATGAGTATTGGTCTCTGGACGGCAATAGTGGCGAGCAGTATGTAGGCTCCGGTCCGGCCTCTTTCTGGATGACCAATGAGGTTGCGATCACCCCGCTGAGCAAGAGCGTGGTCTCTCCGGCCTCCGAGATCACCGTCGGCGAGCTGGTGACCTACCGGATCGTCGTACCGGCCACTCCGGTCAATGCCGCACTCGACAATGTGCAGGTAACTGATAGCCTGCACGCTGCGCTGCTCTATCAGAATGATGCCTCGGCGGTCTTTAACAGCGGTGCCGGTGTCACTCTGAACGAGAGTGTTTCGGGGCAGAATTTGACTTGGGGAATCACCCAGATCCCGGCAGGGGAGCAGGTAACCATCACCTTCACCGCCCGGGTTGATAACAATAGCGAGGCCAATGCCGGTGTCAGTATCAGCAATACCGCTGCTTACACCTATACCGGTATGGCCGATCCGACGCTAACGCAGGCCACCAGTGGTGCACTGACTATCGTCGAGCCGGAACTGGCCATCGCAAAGAGCGTCATTAACACCACCAATCCGGGCCAGCCACCGGCGGCGGGCGATATCCTGCGGTACAGCGTGAGCTTTGATGCCGGTGGCGGGGCTGTGGACGATAACTTCTCCGACGCCTTCGATCTGCGGATCGAGGACAGCATGAGCCTGGGTCTTACCTATCAGAGCGGTACTGCGAGTGTCGATGGTACAGGCAACACCATTAGCGATCCTGCCACCAATGGTGGTGACGGAATCAACACCCCACAGGTTCTGACCTGGAGCCTGGCTGACGCCACCGATATCGACGTGGACGAGGGGACTACTGTCACCGTGACCTATGACTTGCTGGTTCTGGACAGTGTCGCGGCCGGACAAATGTTGACCAATAGCGCCACCGTCCAGTGGACCGGAATGGAGGGCGACAATGCCTCCGAGCGCACCGGCGCCAACGATGTCCCTGTCAATGACTACTTCACCGGCCCGGCCACCACCTCGTTGATGACCGAGCTGGCGATCTCGTTCGTTAAATCCGTGATCAATACGACAACAGGCGAGGACCCGGGAGCGAACGCCTCCCCCGGAGATACCCTGCGTTACACCCTTGTCTTGAGCAATGACAGTATTGCCCCGTTGACCAATGCCTCGGTGGTGGATGAGCTGGCCCCTGAGTTCGCTCCCGGCAGTCTGCAGCTGTTAAGCGTCTCCGATCCGGACGCCGATAGCACGAACACCACTGCCACGGGTGGTGCCAATGGTTCAGGTATCGTCGATATCCGTAACCTGACCGTGGCGGCGCAGGGTGAACCCGGCGATACGGTGACCGTCGTGTTCGAGGCCAAACTGGCCCCGGCGATCAATAATGGAACGAGCGTACTGAATCAGGCAGCGGTGAGCGGGGATAACCTTACTTCCATAACAAGTAACGAAACCGCCACGCTGATCAGTTCCGCGCCGGTCTTCGAGGTCTGGAAGACCTCGCAGGACCTGACCGGCGATGCTAACGTGCTGATGGCGGGCGATACCCTGCGCTACACCATCACGGTGAAGAACATCGGCACTGAAGATGCCGTCAATGTCTCGCTGCGCGACGCGATCCCGAACTTCACCACTTATGTACCCGATTCCACGACCCTGAACGGTGTGGCTGTGGCGGATAACGCCGGTGTCTCTCCGCTGCAGAGCGGTATGCCGATCAACGCCCCTGAAGACACCACGCCGGGCTATCTGCGAGCCGATGCCACGGCCACCACCTCGAACATTGCCACCATCACCTTTGATGTGGTGACCAACCTCGATGTGCTCGATGGTACGTTTATTGACAACCAGGCCTTTGTTAACGGTTCAGGCGCGGGCAGCGGCCCCTTCGTGGAAAGAGCGTCGGACGATAACACCTTCAATGGCCCGGACGATCCTGCCGTCTTCGGTGATGAGGATGTCACACGCGATATCGTCGGTAACCTCCCGTGGCTGGATGCGACCAAGACGGCCGCGCTGCTGACGGACCTGAATACAAACGGTGCGTATGATGCGGGCGATACGATCCGCTACACCATTACCGTCAATAATTTCGGCGGCATTCCCGCGACCGGCGTGACACTGACAGATACCATTCCGGCCGGAACGACCTATGTGGCAGGCACCACGCGAATGGACGGTGTGTTGGTGGCCGATCCGTCGGCTAATGTTTCCGCCTTGGATAGCGGCATGGCGGTCAATCCTGCCGGCAGCGCGAGCGGCACCGTACCGGCCGGGGCCAGCGTTGAGGTCACCTTTGATGTGCTGATCGACTCGACCGTCAGTCCCGGGGATCCGATCAGCAACCAGGGTTATGTCTCCAGCACAGAGTTGCCCGCCGAGCCGACCGATGCTGACGGGAATGATGCCAATGAGGATCAGGCGACCGTTATCTATATCGGCAGCGCCCAGCAGGTTTCGATCGTCAAGAACGTAAGTGTTGTAGGTGGCGGTGCCGCACTGCCGGGCGGCACACTCGAATATGAAGTACAGGTCACCAACACCGGCGCGACCACCGCGACCAATGTCGTGATTAGCGACAACCTCGCGCCCCTTTCCGCCCTTGTCACCTATGTGACCGACTCGGCGAAGTTTAATGGCGTTTTGAACTCGCCCGCCGTGACGTATACCGCCGCGACGCAGACACTGAGTGTGAATGTCGGCGACTTGGCGGTAGGCGAATCGGCGATCTTGAACTTCCAGGTCCAGATCGCAAGTGGGGTGGCGGAAGACACCGTCATCAATAACACCGCTCAGGTTGATTGGAATACACCTGCACTGACGGCAACGGCCAGCGCCAGCACTGCCATCGGCGGTATCCCCGGCAGCGCCACCCTTGGCGGTAATGTCTGGCACGATGCCAACTTCAGTAACGTCTATGACCCCACTGAGTTGTATCTCGCCGACTGGACCGTTGCGCTCTATCGCAATAATGCCCGGATTGGCAGCGTCACAACCGACGCCAACGGCCACTATCAGTTCAGCGGCCTTGCGCCCACAGCGACCGTAGCCGATCAGTATGAGTTGCGCTTCAGCGCGCCAGGTGCGGGGGCAACGACTGCCAAGCTGGGTCTGGCCCACTACGGTGGCGATCAGGATATGCAGCTCATCAGGAACATCGATGCTCTGTCAGGCAGCAACATCCAGAACCTGAACCTGCCCATCGATCCCAACGGCGTTGTCTACGACTCGGTGCTGCGTACGCCGATTGCCGGGGCGACGCTGACCCTGCTGCATAACGGGACGCCGGTAGACAGCAGCTGCTTCGACGATCCGGTACAACAGGGACAGGTGACGCTTGCCTCTGGCTTCTACAAGTTTGATCTCAAGTTCAGCGATAGCAATCCTTCCTGTCCGCCGGCCGGTTCCGATTACGTTATTAGTGTGACAACGTCTGCAACGGGTTACGTGGGAGGGCCGTCCCGTATCATTCAGCCCGTGAGCAACGATCCCGCGCTCGATGCTACCGCCACGCCGTACTCGGTACCCTTGTGCACGGCCGATGCTGTATCGACACCGGCAGGTTACTGTGAGGTGCAGTCTTCCCCGTATGCACCTTCCACATCGGTGGCAGCGAGAACCCAGGGAACCAACCACTACCTGTATCTGACGCTCAGCAATACAACCGTTCCGGGCGACAGTCAGCTGTTCAATAACCATATCCCGATGGATCCTGTGCTAAATGAAGCACTGGCCATCACCAAGACCGCTGGACGTGTCAGTGTTTCCCGCAGCGAGATGGTTTCTTACACCATAACGGTGAATAACTCCTATCTGAGCTTGCTGCAGGATCTGCGTATCGTCGATACCTTCCCTGCCGGCTTCAAATACGTCAAGGGTTCCAGCCGTGTTAACGGACAGCCGCTTGAGCCGGTGATTATCGGTAATCAGTTGCATTGGGAAAATATCGAATTGGCGACTGATGCACAGCACACCATCCAACTGTTGTTTATTGTGGGTGCCGGTGTGTCGGAAGGTGAATATGTCAACCGTGCACATGTGGTCCATGCCATCACCGGTGACGCTGTGTCCGGTGAAGCAAGCGCCACGGTTCGAGTGGTGCCGGATCCTACCTTTGACTGCTCCGATGTCACAGGCAAGGTATTCGATGACAAGAACCTTAACGGTTACCAGGATGAGGGCGAAGCTGGATTGCCGGGTGCACGCCTGGTCACAGCGCGAGGCCTAATCGCTACCGCCGATGAGCATGGCCGATTCCACATTACCTGTGCCGTGGTGCCGAATGAGTCCAGGGGTTCTAATTTCATTCTCAAACTCGATGACCGCAGCCTGCCGAGTGGCTATCGCGTGACCAGTGAAAACCCACGCGTGCAGCGTGCCACCCGAGGCAAGATGGTGAAGTTCAATTTCGGCGCGACTGTCCACCACGTAGTGCGAATGGATGTGGCCGACGGGGTGTTTGAGAGTGACTCCGTGAAGATGCGGGAGCAGTGGCGCCCGAGGATCGATCTGCTGCTCAAGGAGTTGAAGAAGACACCTTCCGTACTGCGGCTATCCTATCTCGCCGATATAGAGAGTGAGAGTTTGGTCAGAAAGCGTATGGCGGCAGTAAAGGAGATGATCACCGAGGCGTGGCAGGAGCTTGATTGCTGCTACAAGCTCACCATCGAAAGCGAAGTGTACTGGCGCAGGGGCGCTCCGCCGAAACGGTCCGGTGCGATCGACTGATGAGTGAGAACAAATGTATTTTTGTCATGGGCCAAGGGGCCTTAACGGGGCGGTTTAACACAGCATGCTGAAAAGAGTTCTAATCATTATTTCCGCTGCTCTTGTTTCGGGTTATGCGTTTTCCCAAACGCCGCCTGAAGAGGATGTGCCGCCTTTCAACGGTGAAACCGGAGCACGGGAAGTTGCGCCTTTCGGTGAGGCAGTGGAGCAATACCGGTCGACCGATGAACCTCACACGCCTTGGGTCCTGCGTGATGGGGGCGATTCGGAAGGCGGGGATAAGATAGAAACCCGTAAGGTGCTTGAGAAAGAGGTCAAAACCCTCAAGTTGCAGAACGTGGTGCCGCCAATCCGTTTTCAGTCTGGTGAGGCGGATATCCCCGAGGAGTTTATCGGGTTGTTGCGTAACGTGCTGGAGCGGATGAAAGATCGCATCAATGTTCGACTGCATTTTATCGGTCACTCGGACAACGTGCAGCTCAGAGGTGCGCTGAAGGAGCGCTATGGCGATAACACAGAGCTGTCACGTGAGCGCGCCGGTACCACCGCCGAGTATTTCCAGCGCGCCCTTGATTTACCACCTGAGTCTATCTCATACGAGGGGATGGGGGAGGCGCAACCTATCGCCAGTAATAACACCGCAGCGGGAAGGGCACAGAACCGACGCGTTGAGGTGGAGGTCTGGTACGACGAGATCACCGAGAAAATGGTCGACAAGGAAGTCGTCGTTGCCAAGGAGATGAATCGAATCAAGATCTGCCGCATCGAGACGGTGTGCAAGCTGAGTTACAAGGAAGGGCATGCCAATCGTGCCAAAATCAAAAATCTCATTCCGCCATTGCTCTATGATGAGCAGCGCACTGAGATCCCTGCGGCGTTCTTGCAGCAGCTGCAGCAAGCGATGCAAAACCTGCGTAGTAAGCAGAATGTGGTGATCAAGTTTATCGGCCACACCGATAACATTCCTCTGACGGGGCGTGATGCGCGTATCTATGGCACTTCATTGGGCTTGTCAAAGGCGCGGGCACGTCGCGTGGCCCTGGCGGTGCAGGATGCGATGCGCCTGCCGAGCTCCGCTGTTGACAGTGACGGCAAGGGAGAGAAAAATCCGGTCGCTTCCAATGACACCGATAAGGGGCGAATGCTCAATCGCCGGATCGAGGTCGAGTTCTGGTACGACGACCCATTGCAGGAGTTGCCTGACGAGCCGCAAATCTGTCCCGAGTCTTCCGGTGCTGAAACGCTAATCCGAGTTTACGATCCGCCCTCAGGTAGTATCGATCCGATCTATTTCAATGCCAGTGAGCCGGTGCTTCCGCCAGGGTACAGCCAGCGTCTGCGCCGCTTGATGGACGAGCTGGGCGACAAGGCCAATGTCCGTTTGCGCTTTATCGGTTATATAAGCAACGAGCGTCTGGATCGTCGTACCGCCTCGGTCTATGGTGATGACATCGGACTTTCGACGGCGCGTGCACGTCGGGTGATGGAGGCGATTAGAGAGGAGATCAGTCTCAGTGACGAGCAGGCGGAGCATGAAGGACACGGCTATGTTCAAACCGATGATGTGATCAATGCAGGCTTTGTCGAGTCCGATCGCTCGCGAGTACTTGTTCAGGTTGTTTACGATGAACTGGCGCTGCTCGATGACAGTGAGGGGCTGGATATTACCCGCATGACGCGGGAGGTGAAGACGCAAAATCCTTATTCGCTTAATCTCATGCGTATCACCGTCGATGGCAAGCCTATCGACGATCCAAACAAGAGCATTCCAGATGTGCAACGCTGTACAGACGTGGCACTGGACAATGCGAAAATCCAGTTCAAATTCGATAATCTCGATTTCAAACCGCGGCTCAATGTGTCGGCTTGGCCACGTACCTTACGTTATCGGGACGATACCAATACCTCTGCTCAGGAAAACCGGGTCAGGTTCAGGATCTACAGCAACTACCGGGCTTTCATTGACCGGGCCGAAGTGCGGATTTTCGATGCGGATCAATCCGTAAGAGATGAGCCGTTGGCGGTTGCACAGGTTAACCCGGATGGATTCGCCGAGTGGCAGGCCGAGTTTGACGATTACCGTGCCCCTGGCAGAGTGATCAACTACGTCCTGCGCGTCTATGATGCCAAGGGACGTTTCGATGAGAGCGGTGAGCAGCCGTTGTGGATTGTCGATAGTATCGATGAAGAAGCACTGTCAGCGGCCGAGCCGGAAAAAGAGCTGCTGGTCGGTTATGGTGAAAACCGTTTGGTAAGACAGAACATCCCGCTCAATGGCGGGGCGATCAAGGTCTATGGAGACGCTATCCCGGAAAACCACAATGTGTGGCTTGCAGGGCGTCCGGTTCCACTTGGAGAAAATGGAACCTTCGTCGCTGAGGAGCTACTGCCGTCCGGATTGCACAGCGTGGAAGTAGCGGTGCTCGATGAACAGGGCAGTGGCGAGCTGTTCCTGCGGGATCTCGAGCTGCAGAAAAGTGACTGGTTCTATGTCGGTATTGCCGATATTACCGCCTCCCTTGATGACACAAATGGGCCGGCCGAACTACTGACCAACGATAAGACTCACTACGATAACGACTTGGCCATCGATGGTCGCTTTGCCTTCTTTACCCAAGGCAAGTTTGCCGAAGATTGGCGACTGACCGCTAGCGCTGATACCCGTGAAGGGCCGGTTGATGAAATCTTCAGCAACTTCATGAGTAAGACCCCTGATGCGATGTTTCGTCGTATCGACCCCGACTATTACTACCCGAGTTTCGGAGATGACAGCACCGTGGAGGAGGGTGCACCGACCCTTGGGAAATTCTACGTCAGGCTGCAAAAGCAGGAGAACCATGCCCTGTGGGGTAATTTCAGGATCGGCTATACCGGCAACACACTGGCTCATGTCGACCGCACACTTTATGGTGCTAACTTTCACCTCCAGTCGCTGGAAACCACCAGCTTCGGCGAGCAGCGTTACAGCTTCGATAGCTTTGCCGCCGAACCGGGTACGGTTGCCAGTCGGGATGAATTCCGCGGTACCGGCGGCTCGCTCTATTATCTGCGCCATCAGGATATCCTGAATGGTTCCGAGCGACTTCGTATCGAGATCCGCGACAGCGATTCGGGGATGGTGATTGGTGTGAAAAATCTCACGCCTGTGCTCGATTACGATGTCGATTATATCCAGGGACGACTGTTGCTGTCCGAGCCGCTTTCGGCCTCCGTAGCCGATACAATGCTGGTTGACACCGGCGGTTCAGGAGGCAACATGGCGTATCTTGTGGCACGTTATGAATATACGCCTGGCTTTGATGACATCGACACACTGGCGCTGGGTGGGCGTGCTCATTATTGGTTCGGTGATTACGTAAAGCTAGGCCTGACCACCAACCGGAATGAGGAAAATAGTGCCGAGAGCAACCTAAATGCGGCTGATTTGACCTTAAGAAAGAGCGTCAATACCTGGTTGAAAATCGAGGCTTCGCAAAGCAAAGGTGCGGGCGTCGATACGCTCAGCTCCATTGATGGCGGCTATAGCTTCGATGGAACAACCACGGTCATTTCAAGCGATAGCGAGGCCGGTGCTTATCGTGTCGACAGCAGCATTGCCCTGAGTGATGTCGTCGAGAACTTGCCCGGCAAGGTCACACTTTATAATCAGGAGGTCGAAGGCGGTTATGCGGCGCCCGGCCTGACGACACTTAACGACACATCACAGTATGGCGGCACCCTCACCATGCCTGTTGGTGATAGGTTCAACTTACGCGCCAAGACAGACACGAAGGTGCAGCAGCAGGGATTGGAGACCGCGGCGAATGAGCTTGACGTGGACTACCAGATGGACGAAAACTGGACCGTCAGTGGTGGCATCCGGATGGATGAGCGCAATGATCACTCACCGGTGGTACCGCTGACTCAAGAGGAGGGCGAGCGCTCTGATCTACGGCTTCAGGCAACCTACGACTCACGCGCCGACTGGAGCGCCTACGGGTTCGCGCAGGATACGGTGCAAACCACTGGGAACCGCGATGAAAATTCACGTTTAGGCACCGGCGGCAGCTACCGGCTGAGCGATCATTTCCGTGTGCAGGGCGAGCTTTCCCAAGGCGATTTGGGTAGCGCCGCTAAAGTCGGTACCGAATATCTCTATTCGGATCGCACCAACCTGTATCTGAATTACGCGCTGGAGAATGAACGTACCGATAATGGTGTGCGTGCACGACGCGGGAACATGACTTCCGGTTTCCGCACACGCTATTCCGATAGCGCGAGTGTTTACCTTGAAGAACGCTACACCCATGGCGATGTCCCGACTGGCCTGACCCACTCGACCGGGGTGGATATTGCGCCGAACGATCGCTGGAATTATGGCGCCAATCTCGACCTTGGTACCCTCAAGGATCCGCAAACCAGTGCCGAGACTGAGCGTAACGCCCTTGGGCTCAGACTTGGCTACAGCTTTAATGGGCTGACTTTTGCCAGTGCTCTTGAGTATCGTGTCGACAACAATGAAAACCCCGTCGACGCCAGCACTTCTGAGCGCACCACATGGCTAACGAAGAATAGCCTTAAGTACCAGTTAAATCCTGACTGGCGGCTCATCGGCAAGTACAACCACTCCGAGAGCTCCAGCTCGCTCGGTGAGTTTTATGACGGCGACTACACTGAGGCGGTACTTGGTTATGCCTACCGTCCGATCAGTCATGACCAGTTGAATGCGCTGTTCAAGTACACTTATTTCTATAATATGCCATCGGCTGAACAGGTAACGGTTACAAATACTGCCGCCGAGTACATTCAGAAAAGCCATATTCTATCCACGGATTTGATCTATGACCTTACGCCACGATGGTCGATTGGCGGCAAATATGCCTATCGCCAAGGTCAGCTCAGTCAGGATCGCGTTAATCCGCAATTCTTCGACAGTCGTGCCCATCTTTATGTGCTGCGTGCAGACTGGCACTTCATGCACCGCTGGGATGCGTTGATTGAGGGTCGCATGCTTGATCTGCTCGATGCCGAGGAACAACGTAGCGGCTCGCTGTTGGGCATCTATCGTCACGTCGGTGAGAATATGAAGGTGGGTGTCGGCTATAACTTCACCGATTTCTCTGACGATCTTACTGACCTCGACTACGACAGTCAGGGTGTGTTCATTAACTTGATCGGCAAGATTTAACGCGAGTAAAAGATTCTTTAGGAAGAGGCTTCCAGCCGCGAGTGAAGGCAGTGGCATCAGCAATTCGCCGCAGGATGTCGCTCCTATAGCACATTACTTTGGACCTGGTAGAAGGTTGGGCGTTATAGTCATGTGCTTACGCCTAAGCGGGCTACAGCCTGCCTATTTCTCAAGACAGGCTGTGACTTCAACTCAAATAGATAGGCTCTCCACCGACACACAAGTATAAGTGTGTACTGTCCCCCTCAGTTCACATCAATAGGCCAAATAAGCGACAGCGCATCCGGTGATAGGGTTGTGGAACTGCTGAATAGGCTTGCCCTTAACTATTTACAGGTCTACAAATTATCAGCAAAAATGAAGCGAAATAAAAAAGCCCCGACTGTTTTCTGTCGGGGCTTTTATTGTGTTACCTCGACGAAACTATTTAATCTCGATTTTCGCCTTGCTCTTGAGTGACTCAAGATAGTCATTAGCACGTTTCTGCTCTGCAAGCTTTTTGAGCTGTGGTTTGACCTCTTCAAATGTGGGTGGCTTGGCGCTGCGGGTGTCCTCCAGCTTGATTACGTGCCAACCGAACTGGGTCTGTACCGGGCTCTTGGTGTATTTCCCCTTTTCCAACTGACTGACTGCCTGGCCGAATTCGGGCACCATCTGTTGCGGGGCAAACCAGCCGAGATCGCCTCCGTTCTTGCCGGTGGGCCCGGTAGATTTTTTCTTCGCCAGCTCCGCAAAGTTGCCCCCCATGTCCAGTTCGGTGATCACCTTTTCCGCTTCTTCCTTGCTGGCCAGCAGGATGTGGCGTGCGTTGTACTCCTGCACCTTGAAACCGGCAAGGCGTTCGTCGTACATTTTCTTCAGTTCTTTATCGTTGATTGCCGATTTGTTCATCGTGCTCTGTAGCGCGGTGCCAAGGATCAGGTTTCGGCGTAGAACTTCAAGTTTCGCCAGCACCTCTTTGTCCTTGTCCAGACCTTTATTCAATGCATCCTGGTAGACCAGCTCACGGGAGATAAGCTCGTTGAGGGCTCTCTCCTTGCCAAGCTGGAGGCTCTGTGGATTCTCCTGCATGTAGGCATCATAGTCTTGCTGAGTGATCTTCTTGCCATTGACTGTGGCGAGAACCTCTGCGGCCTGGCCAAGTGGCGCGAAACAGAGCGCCGATGCGGCAACCAGGGGGAGCAATACGCGGTGTGATAATGACATAACAACTTCCTTCGGTTGGTTTCGTTTCTATTTCGGGTGCCTCAACAAATTTGAGCAAGCTGATGATGGCAAGGCGGAAAGGTACGAAAAAGTGCAGCTTACATGAAGTAAATGAGCATTTTGAGCTCGTTTCCAATGCCGTCAGGGCGGCTCAACGAATTTTAGAGGTGCCCTTCAGTGGGGGTCTCAGCCCTGATGCTTAGGGCGTGGACCTCACCTTGCATCAAATCACCCATCGCATCATAGATCATCCTATGGCGTTGGATCGGGCTCTTTCCAGTGAACTGCTCGGCAACGATGTGGATGACGAAGTGGCCGCCTCCTTTGGCGCCGGCGTGCCCGGCGTGTTTGTGGCTTTCGTCGATGATCATGAGCTGAACGGGATTAAAACATGCCTCCAGCTTTTCACGGATCATCGCGATGCGCTCACTGTTTTGGTTCATGGCAGGACTCTCTTGAATGGTTTGACACTGACCCTGGCATATACTCCAGCCTGGACGTAAGGGTCGGCATCAGCCCACGCCTTCGCTTCGGCCAGGGAGGGGAACTCGGCAACCACCAGGCTGCCGCTGAAGCCCTCCTCGCCTGGTTCTTCGTTATCGATATTGGGGTGTGGGCCGGCCAGCAATAGGCGGCCTTCGTTCATTAGTGACTGAAGACGCTCAATATGGGCTGGGCGGGCCCGCCGTCGAAGCTCAAGACTGTTTACCACGTCTTCACTGATGATAGCGTAGAACATCTATGGTTCTCCTTGTTCGCTTTTGGCTTCCTGCGGCATGTGCCGGGCCAGGTAAAAGGCCTGTGCGATAATGAAGGCAAAAGTCAGACCCATCATGCCGTACAGTTTAAAATCGACCCAGTGGTCTTCCATGGTTTTAGCCTGCTCGCACAACTGCAGTAGTCGCCCGCTCATCTCTGCACTGCAGGATTCCAGGTCGACGACCGTCCCGGCAGCGGCGGTGAGTGCGGCATTGGCCTCGAAGAAAAAATTGGCGACATAGAGGTTTGCCGCGCCCATCAGGATAAAGAACAGCGTCCAGCTGGCGTTGAGGCGGTGCCACACCTGTCTCGGTGCTTCTATGGCATGTGACATCATGCGCTCGACGAGAGTTTTTTCCCCGATGAAATGGCTGCCGAGGAAGGCGAGGGCGAACAGCCAGTTTACTGCAGTAGGCTTCCACATGAAGAAGGCCTTGTCCTGCAACAGCAGGGTGGCTCCACCGAGCACCAGCACCAGGACGAGGGTGATGATATGCATCTTCTCGACTTTGCGCTGCCTGAGCCAGACAATACCGACCTGCAATGAGGTGGCGACCATGATGGTTACGATGGCCGGATAGATGCCATAGAGTTTGTAGGCGATAACGAAAAGAACGATGGGTAGTAGGTCAAAAAGAAATTTCATTGAATTGGAGGGATCCGTTGTTTTGTTCTGTCTCTTGAGTAATTTGCTCAATTTATCATATCCACCCGGTGATGGGCAGTGCACCGGCCGTAGCCGGGATATTTATCCGGCAGTGCCGTGGCACGGAGTACAGGCTAGTCGGGTTAACGCCTTCTCTCCAGAGAGCCCTGTTCATCATGTCGGCAGCGCCGGAAATTCTCTTGTCCCGAGACGTTGCAGTAATCAAGCAGAGTCCCCTATAAATCGGCTACAATAGCGGTCCTATGACTCTGGACTACGACCTTCACAGCCACTCTCTCGCCTCGGATGGCAGCCTGACCCCCGCGGAACTGGTTCACGCAGCCTCTAACGCAGGAGTGAATGTGCTGTCGCTGACCGATCATGATGAAACACGCGGTATCGCGGAGGCCACACAGGCGGCGCAGGCTGTCGGTATGTGCCTGATCCCCGGCGTGGAGGTTTCCGTCACCTGGAATAGCCAAACTGTGCATGTAGTAGGACTGCGGATCGACCCACAGAGTTCCCCACTTCAGGAGGGACTGGCGAGGTTGCGTGAGTTTCGTAATTGGCGCGCCGAGGAGATGGGACGACGTCTGGCAAAACACGGCATTGAGGGTGCTTATCCGGCAGCCAGTCACCTGGCCCAGGGAAGGATCATCAGCCGTACCCATTTTGCCAAGTTTTTGGTGGAAACGGGTCACGCCAAGAGCGTGCGTGATGTATTTAAGCACTTTCTCAAACCGCGCAAGCCTGGTTATGTACCCGGTGAATGGGCGACGCTGGAGGAGGCATTGAGCTGGATCCACGGCGCCGGGGGACAAGCGGTTATTGCCCACCCTGCACGCTACACCATGACCGCCAGCAAGAGACGTAAACTCTTCGGTGAGTTTGTTGAGCTGGGCGGGGAGGGGCTGGAGGTGGTCTCGGGCAGCCACAGTCTTGGCGATACTCACAACATGGCTCAGTATGCCAGGCAGTTCGGCCTACTCGCCTCCCGTGGTTCGGATTATCACGGCCACGAGAATGCCTGGGTCGCCCTCGGCCGCTTGCGACCGTTGCCTAAAAACTGCAAACCGATATGGTCGACATGGGACCTGGACAGCGTAGGCAAGGACAATGTTGTCTGTTAATTTTCCATTCTTGTGAATCTTCCACTATGAGTCAGTTTTTCCAAATTCACCCGGATAACCCGCAGAAGCGTCTGATCGATCAGGCGGTGCAGTTGGTGCGAGAGGGGGCGGTTATCGTCTATCCTACAGATTCCGGTTACGCTCTGGGTTGCCATATCGAGGACAAGCAGGCCTTGGACCGCATTCGCGCCATTCGCCGTCTCGACGACCGGCATAACTTTACCCTGGTGTGTCGTGATCTGTCGGAGATCAGTACCTACGCTAAAGTAGATAATACGGTATTTCGACTGCTTAAGGCGGTCACCCCCGGCGCCTATACCTTTATCCTCAATGCCACCCGCGAGGTGCCGCGGCGCATCCAGAGCAAACGCAAGACGATAGGATTGCGTGTGCCGGACAATAATATTGTTCGCTCGTTGCTGGAGGGGTTGGGAGAGCCGTTGATGAGTACCACCCTTATCCTGCCAGGGGAGAGCAATCCCGAGTGCGACCCTTACGAGATCCGCCAGACCCTTGAGCATGCGGTAGATCTGGTCATTGATGGCGGTTACGGTAGCTTCGAGCCGACGACGGTGGTGGACCTTAGCGAGGATGCACCGCAGGTGGTGCGCCGGGGATTGGGCGATCCAGAGCCGTTTGAGGTGTAGTATGCTGCTGGTGTGGCACAGCTGTACGGCAATACAGGTATAATTGCGCAATGGGTGAACTGAGTAACATTCAGCTGATCGTTGTCTCCATTATCCCGGTGCTTTTTGCCATAACGTTACATGAGGTGGCGCATGGCTGGGTTGCACTGCTTTTGGGTGATCCGACGGCAAAAATGCTGGGGCGTCTTACGCTTAATCCTTTGCGGCACGTTGATCCCTTTGGGACGGTGTTATTACCCATCATCTTTATATTGACGTTAGGATTTGCTATCGGATACGCCAAGCCGGTGCCGATCACTGAGGAAAATCTGCGTAATCCCAAGCGTGATATGGCATGGGTGGCTCTTGCCGGACCGGCATCGAATCTGCTGATGGCGATCTTTTGGATGGTTATTGGGAGCTTGGGCATTACATTCCTGGATTCCGGCTGGGAAGGAGCCAGATTTCTGGTTTATTCAGGTGCAATCGGTGCTTTTGTGAACATTTTGCTGATGGTGCTGAACCTGTTACCAATCCCCCCACTTGACGGTAGCAGGGTTGTCAGCCGATTCCTCCCGGCTCCAATGGCATGGCGATATAATCAGCTTGAGCCATATGGATTACTTATAGTATTAGTACTTATTTTAACGGATGTGTGGGCTTCTGTGTTCATGCCTCTGGTTGGAGCGATTTTCTCACTAATGGCTTCGGTAATTGGCTTTGCATATTAATAAAAGGTATAAGATTTGAACTTGGCAACAAATAATCAGCGCGTGCTCTCGGGCATGCGTCCCACCGGAAAACTGCACCTTGGCCACTACCACGGCGTGCTGAAGAACTGGCTCAAATTGCAGCACGAATACGAGTGCTTCTTTTTTGCCGCTGACTGGCATGCCCTTACTACCGAGTATGAAAACAGCGGTATTATCGCCGAGAGTGTGTGGGAGATGCTTATCGACTGGCTGGCCGTGGGGATCAATCCCGGCTCGGCCAAGCTGTTCATTCAGTCGCAGGTGCCGGAGCATGCCGAACTGCACCTGCTGCTTTCCATGATCACTCCGCTGGGCTGGCTCGAACGTGTGCCGACCTACAAAGATCAGCAGGAGAAGCTCAAGGAGAAGGACTTGGCCACCTACGGATTTCTCGGCTATCCGTTGCTGCAAAGCGCGGACATCCTGATTTACCGTGCAACTCAGGTGCCGGTGGGCGAGGATCAGGTCGTGCACGTTGAGCTGACTCGTGAGGTGGCAAGGCGGTTCAATCACATCTATGGACGCGAATCGGGCTTTGAGGAAAAGGCCGAGAGCGCCGTGAAAAAAATGGGCAAGAAGGCGGCAAAGCTCTATCACACCCTGCGTAAACGCTATCAGGAACAGGGTGATCACGAGGCGCTGGAGACAGCACGCGCCCTGCTCAACGATCAGCAGAATATTACCCTTGGTGATCGCGAGCGCCTGTTCGGTTACCTTGAGGGAAGCGGTAAGATCATTCTGCCGGAACCGCAGGCACTGCTTACGCCGGCCTCGAAAATGCCCGGTCTGGACGGACAGAAGATGTCCAAGTCCTACGGCAACACCATTTCTTTACGTGAAGCGCCGGAAGATGTGGAGAAGAAATTACGCACCATGCCCACCGATCCCGCCCGTGTGCGTCGTACCGATCCGGGTGACCCGGAGAAGTGTCCTGTGTGGCAATTGCATCTCGTCTATAGCAAAGATGAGGTCAAAGAGTGGGTG
>JBFEYJ010000050.1:0-16395 GCA_041562215.1 Thiohalomonadaceae bacterium
CAAGAGGACTCAGCTCCTGATTTTTTCGTCCTTATTTCACTAACTGACCGAATTTCAGGATCGTCAGACTACTTATGGCGACAGGCCGATTCCTAGCGCTTGTCGATACTGACATAGTCCCGCACCGGCTCGCCGATGTAGACCTGGGTCGGCCGGAAAATCCTATTATCAGCCAATTGCTCACGCCAGTGCGCCAGCCAACCCGCTGCACGGGAAATGGCAAAGATCGGCGTGAACTGATCGGTTGGTATGCCCATCTCCGAATAGAGGATCCCCGAATAGTAGTCGACGTTAGGGTAAACGCCCTTGGCGCCGAGACGCTCCTCCGCGGCGGACTCCAGCGCCAAAGCCGTTTCGAACATAGGACTGATCCGCATACCCCGATCTCTCGCCAGCTTCTCCATCTGTTTTTGCAGGATATTGGCACGAGGATCCTTGACCGAGTATTCACGATGGCCAAAGCCCCAGATCTTTGCCTTCGAGGCGAGCTGCTCATCCAGCCAGGATTTAACATTCTCCGGGCGGCCAATCGCTTGCAGCATATCCACCACCTTCTCGTTGGCGCCACCATGCAGGGGACCGGAAAGTGTTCCGATAGCCGCGGCAATCACCCCATACGGGCTGGCTAATGTTGAACCTGCCACCAATGCGGCGAAGGTCGAGGCATTGATAGTGTGTTCCGCATGCAGCACCAGACAAGTATCCATAATATCCGCATGCAAGGGATCCGGCTCGCGACCATTCAACATGTACAAGAAGTTTTCAGCCGTTGTGAGGTCCTGACGAGGGGGAATTGGGTCATAGCCGTTGCGAATGTGCTGCCACATGGCCACGATAACCGGAATGCGGGCCAGCAATTTCACTGTCATACGGTGGATATAGTTAAGATCCTCGCACAAATCGGAACCAGTCAGACACTCGTTGCCCGGATAGAACATGCCCAGGCTGGCAATGGCAGTTTGCAGCATCTCCATCGGGTGGCCGGTGGCGGGCAGGTTCTTCATGATTTCGCGGATATTATATTTTACCCGACGGTTGCGCCGCAGTTGCTCATCGAATTCAGCCAAATGTTCTAAACTTGGCAGTTGACCATCGAGTAGGAGCATAGTCGTTTCCTCGAAGGTACTGTGCTCGGCCAATTGCTCGATGGGGTAACCTCGATAGGCCAGAATCCCCTTGTCACCATCAATAAAGGAGATGTTCGACCGGGTAGCAGGTACCCCTTCGAGGCCAGGTAGATAAGCGCTCATGCGAAACCCTCAGTAAATAACTCGGTAATTTGTATAGATTGTATGCATATAGACACAAAACGGCCATTACAAGCACAGAAGTGTGCGGGGTCATCCGTGTGCCTGTATAGGGGGTACCCCCTAAATGAAAACGGCCTTGGTGAAGCCACCAAGGCCGCTCGACTTGCACCAAACCTGCTGGACAAGGTAACTATGGTGAGAAAGAGGAACCGCAGCCGCAAGTCGTAGTAGCGTTCGGATTACGGATCACGAACTGTGCACCTTCAAGATCTTCCTTATAGTCGATCTCGGCGCCCACCATGTACTGGTAGCTCATCGGGTCGATAAGCAGGGTCACGCCATTCTTCTCCACTGCAGTATCACCATCATTGATGCTCTCATCAAAGGTAAAACCGTACTGGAAGCCGGAACAACCACCTCCGGTAACATAGACACGTAGCTTCAGGTTGTCGTTACCCTCTTCCTGAATCAGCGTCTTGACCTTGTCGGCCGCGCTATCGGTGAAAATTAACGGACTTTCTGCTTCACTCATTGTACATCTCCGGAACGTTACTTTGCTTGCAGCTTGAGACTAAGTATTCATATCCCAAGCCCATTAGTCAAGAATTATCCTCATCATCCTGATTGAACTCCTTGGCCTTGGCCGGCCCCGGCAAGTAACTCTGCTTGCTCTCATCACGGCGCACCAGGCTGCCGTTGACTTCCGCACCGCGGACCATTTCGATAAGTTTATAGTAGACATTCCCTGTGACACGCGCCTTTTCTGCAAGTTCAATGTGCTCAGCCGCATGGACATCCCCATTCACCGCGCCATTGAGAACAATATTGGGGACGCGCACGTCACCTTCAATAAAACCCCGCTCGCTTACGCTCAGAGTAGAACCACTATCCGGCTCTGAATAAATATTGCCCTTGATGACACCATCGACATGCAAGCCGCCACTAAAAGTAATATCCCCGTTCAGTTCCGAATTCTGGCCAATGAGGGTATCGATTTTAGTAGATTTTGCTTTTGGCTTATTCTTTCCGCCCTTGGTAAACATTGTCATTAACTCTCCTGGACTACCCAATCATATGACTGCGATAGCTGCTTGTGTGATTTTGTTCTGGGTTTAACGGTAATACTGACCTTGCTGGGGGTAAATCCTTCAGGCAAATCGAGTGCCCCTTCAAGGATCTGGAAATATTTAAAACGAAAATGCAGGTCACCATTTTGTTTGCTGAGTTGGCGGAGAGGGTATTCCTTAGCCTTACCTTCCTGCTGCCCTTCCACAACAAAGACAACGGTACCCGATGCCAGGGCGTCGTTATTGAGGATCTGGGTTAAGACCAGCTTGTAATCATAGGTCCGCCCCTCACCACGATTGCGTATTTCGAATGACTGGACATTGAGCCCCTTGGCCGCATCGGGAGGGGAAATGATCCCTCGATAAAAGGCCAGCTCCCCTTTCAATTCAAGTAATTCATCCTGGAGCCCGGTTACAGTGGTCTCCAGTTGCTTGTATGCCTCCTGCTCGATCTGCGTGCTTCGATCAAGAATGGCTTTCTGTTCACGCAACTGGTTATTTTCGGCCGCCAGCGCTGCAAGTTGGTCCGCATACTCACTCCGCTGTTGTTGTACGGTGAGAATGTCGAAGCCACTGCGATATCGACCAAACTCGAACATCCCCCAGGCAGTCAGCAACACCAACACCACGGCAAGCGCCAAGATCCAACGGGAATGGCTCGAAGAGCGCGCCTTGACGACAAGGTGTGTCATGGCAACACCGTAATCATATTGAGGCCGGCGCGTTCGTCAAAACCGGACATGATGTTCATATTCTGCACTGCCTGGCCAGCGGCGCCTTTGACCAGGTTATCAATAACAGAAAGTATTACCACCATATCTCCGCCCTGCGGACGGTGGACGGCGATGCGACAGGTATTGCCGCCGCGCACCGTGCGGGTCTCAGGGTGGGAGCCTGCAGGCAGAACATCGACAAAGCCCTCTGCGGCATAACGTTGTTCGAACAACTCCTGTAGCTCAACTGCCGGGTCCTTGAGACGCGCATAAAGGGTGGCGTGGATACCACGAATCATCGGTAGCAGATGGGGCACAAAGGTCAGACCCACCTCACCGTTGGCGAGGAGGCCAAGCTTCTCCCGGATCTCAGGAAGGTGGCGATGACCGGGTACCCCGTAGGCCTTGAAACTGTTATCCACTTCGCACAGCAGGGTGGCGATATTGGCTCCTCGACCGGCTCCGCTGACACCGGACTTGCAATCAGCCACAATCCCCTGAGTTTCAATCAGCCCCTGCTCGAGCAATGGCAAAAAGCCAAGGGTAACGGCGGTGGGGTAACAACCGGGGTTGGCCACCAACCGCGCCCCCTTGATGGCCTCTCGGTTGAGTTCGGGGAGGCCGTAGACCGCTTCAGTGACTAGCTCCGGGCACGCATGCTGCATGCCATACCACTGCTGCCACACCTCGATATCCTTGATCCGAAAGTCTGCCGCAAGGTCGATGACCTTGACCCCGGCATCAAGCAACTCCTGTACCTGGGTCATTGCAATACCATTAGGTGTGGCAAAAAAGACGACATCACACGCCTTGAGCACCGCTGGATCGGGAGCGCTAAAACGGAGATCGACATAACCGCGCAAATTCGGAAACATATCGGCCACCGCTGTTCCTTCCTCGGAACGGGAGGTAATTACATGCAATTCGACCTGGGGATGGCCGGCGAGCAACCTCAGCAACTCGACACCGGTATATCCCGTACCGCCGACAATACCAACCTTGATCATCATCAATAACAACCTGAATTTCTAATACAAGAGCACGATGATAAAGCGTGACACGGTAAAGCGAAAGGGGCAGATTCCGGAGATGAGTGATTGAACCCGCTCCAAACAACGTTGTTAACGGGCGAAGGTGTGCCTTCCCAAGGCCATTCCCATTTTCTTCAAGTCTCAGGCTTTGTGAGACACCTCTCCCTCCTTCTGGCATAATCCTGCGCTTTGGCAATAACAAACCAGCCGACGGCTGCCAGTATTTCAATCCATGAGAGTAACGATTCGCTACCTGCGGATGACCCTCCGCGCCTACCTCTCTCCGCACCAGTGGAAAGCTCGCCTGGTGTTCTGGGGGGGAGCCATCCTGGTGGGTCTAATCTCCGCCCTCTTCGCCCTCGGCAGCGAAAAGGCCAGCCATCTGTTTAGCCAAATGGAGTCGCAATCCCCCTACCTGCCACTGCTACTCACCCCCGCAGGACTGGTGCTCATCGCCTGGCTCACCCGCCGCTTCTTCCCGGGTGCCCAGGGTAGCGGGATCCCGCAGGCCATCGCCGCACTGGAGATGTCGCCGAAGCTATATCATTTGCGGCGTAGCGTTCTGTCATTACGCATTGCTGTCGGCAAGATTTTCCTTACCCTGCTCGGCCTGCTCTGCGGTGCCTCCATCGGCCGTGAAGGGCCGACCGTTCACATCGGCGCTGCCATCATGTACTCAGTGGGCCACCGCGCCCATTTCCCACGCCACTACCTGGACAAGAGTCTAATCATCGCCGGTGGTGCAGCGGGGATCGCCGCAGCCTTTAATACTCCACTGGCCGGAATCGTTTTCGTCATCGAGGAGATGGCGCGTAACTTCGAAGAACGAACCAGCGGCACCATGCTTACCGCCGTGGTATTAGCCGGGGTCACGGCAATGGCCATCCTGGGTAATTACACCTATTTCGGCAGCAGCAGCGCTACCCTGGCGCTGGGCAGTGGATGGATCGTGGTGCCGGTGGTCGGCATCATCGGAGGGCTGCTTGGCGGCAGCTTCAGCCGGGTGCTGATCAGCGGCTCCCGTTGGATTGCCCCGCATCTGGCCCGTCATCCCTTTCTAGTGCCAGCCCTATGCGGACTGGTGGTGGCGATTGCCGGGATCCTTTCCGGCGGCAGTGTCTACGGCACAGGTTACCCGGAGGCCAAGGCCGTTATCACCGGTACAGGAGAGGCTGAGGCGGTATATCCCTTCCTCAAGATGCTGGCCACCGTCGCCTCTTACTTCAGCGGCATTCCCGGTGGTATCTTCGCTCCATCGCTGGCCACCGGTGCCGGTCTGGGTTCGGTAGTGGCGGAGCTGTTTACCGGACCGACGGTAGAGGCCATTGTCATCCTTACCATGGTCGCCTACTTCACCGGTGTGGTGCAGACCCCCATCACCGCCTTTGTAGTTGTCATGGAAATGACCGCGAACCACACCATGCTGCTGCCGCTGATGGCAACCGCCTTCATCGCCTACGGCGCCTCCCGCCTGATCTGCCATGAGCCCATCTACAGGTCCCTGGCGCAAGGGTTTCTCGACCGCCTGCGTGAAGAGGAATCAAACTCGTCAAACACGGACAAATCCAGTCGGAAAGCATCGGATTAGGCAGACACAAGGATTACCGCTAGAATCAGCGCAAAGATCTTCATCATCTATTGAAGCGAGCCAATGAAAGCCAAAGATATTGCTATTACCGCCTTCGCCATTGCCCTGGTTGGCATACTCGCCTACGTCTGGTTTACCCCCAGCGGACTCAAACCGGCCCCGGCTCTGAACATGACCACCCTCACTGGCGAGAATATTTCCCTGCAACAGCTTCAGGGTAGGCCTGTACTGGTGACCTTCTGGGCGACCAGCTGTCCAGGTTGCGTCAAGGAGATGCCACACCTCGTCGAACTGTATAAAGAAATGGGACCGCAGGGCTTCGAAATCATTGCAATAGCCATGGCCTATGACCCTGAGGAACAGGTACGGGAGATGGTGCGCCTAAAACGGCTTCCCTATAAGGTCGCATTGGACAGCAGCGGAACCGCCGCCCAGGCCTTTGGCGATGTTAAGCTCACGCCGACCACTTTTCTCATTAACCCTAACGGTCGCATCGTACAACAAACCCTTGGTGAGATGGATATGGGTGCACTGCGCAACCGCATATTGGGCATGCTCCAGAAAAAAGGATAACAGAATGCTGGTACTCTGGATCAAGGCCTTTCATATCGTTTTTGTTGTCTCCTGGTTCGCCGGACTCTTCTACCTGCCACGAATATTCGTCAACCACGCCATGGCCGGCGAATCAGCCGAGATCACACGCCTCAAGCTGATGGAAGGCAAACTCTACCGTTTCATGACGCCACTGGCAGTGCTGGCACTGGTGCTAGGTACCTGGATATGGCTGGGTTACGGCATTACAGGTGGCTGGATGCACGCCAAGCTGGCTCTGGTGGCAGGTCTAATCGGCTACCACCTCTACTGCGGCCATTTGGTCAAAGTTTTCGCCGAAGATCGCAACACCAGGAGCCATAAATTCTATCGTTTCTTCAACGAAGTGCCGGTACTGATCCTCACCGCCATCACCATCCTGGTCGTGGTCAAACCTTTCTAAACAAAGCATTCGACTGACGTCGGATCTTCCACAGCAGCTTATTGTTTCTCCGCTGCGTCTTGCATCTAACACTGAATGATAATGATTTGCATTTAGATTATCATTTGTTAAAGTAGTCCCTGTCGCGCTGCCCGGGAGGCGCCACCTTTTCTGAATGAAAATAACAGGAGCTACGATGAACGCCTTTTTCAAACAAAGCCTCGTCACCACCATGCTGATGAGTCCCCTTGTCGCTTTCGCAGCGAATGACCCCACCGTTATCAAACTACAAGAACAGATCAATGAACTGGAGCAGCGCGTCGAGGCACTCGGCGATACGGCCGAAGGCGGAGGAGCGGTAAAAAAACCCACACACCTTGGTGGTTATGGCGAACTGCACTACAACAACCTCAGTAACCATCTGGACGGCGGCGCTGACAAGAAAACGATCGATTTCCACCGTTTCGTGCTCTTCTTCGGCCATGATTTTGACGCGACCACCCGCTTTTTCTCTGAACTGGAGCTGGAGCACTCCATTGCCGGGGATAGTCAGGCCGGCGAGGTTGAATTGGAGCAGGCCTATGTTGAGTTCGATCTGAATAAACAGATGAGCGCTAAGGCCGGCCTATTCCTACTGCCGATTGGGCTACTCAACGAAACACATGAACCGCCTGCCTTTTATGGGGTAGAGCGTAATCCGGTGGAAAAAGAGGTCATACCCACAACTTGGTGGGAGGCGGGCGGTGCGTTCAACCATCGTTTTGCCAACGGCCTTTCCTATGACCTTACGTTGCACTCCGGACTCTATGCCACTGACTACGACCTTCGCGGCGGCCGCCAAAAGGTCGCCAAGGCCAAGGCGGACACCCTCGCTTTCACCACACGTGTGAAATGGACGGGCCTTCCTGGCCTTGAGCTAGCCGCCAGCTTGAGCCACCAGAATGACATTCGCCAAGCGACCACCCCCAAAAAGGTCTCAGCGAACCTGCTAGAGGCCCACGCCGTCTACACCACCGGTCCGTTCTCGCTACGCGCGCTCTATGCCCAATGGCAACTGGACGATGATGGCAGCGCCGCCGGAGGCGATGAGCAGCATGGCTGGTATGTCGAGCCGTCCTACCGGTTGGGAAAACGATGGGGCGTGTTCGCACGACACAATGTCTGGGACAATCAAGCAGGGGATAGCACCGACTCCGAGTTCCAACAGACTGACCTTGGGGTGAACTTTCACCCGCACCCGGATGTCGTGCTCAAGCTTGACTACCAGAACCAGGAAGTGCCCGATGGCAGTAACGAATATGACGGCATCAACCTGGGCATCGGCTACCAGTTTTAGGGGGAATGATGCTGAGCTTTTTGACAAGAGCGCGCGTTCGCCGCCCCGTACTCCTGCTGCTCCTTATCACCGCCGCGGGCATGGTTCATGCCCGCGGCGTCTATCAGACACCACAGGCCTTCCTCAAGGAGGCCTTTAATAATGAGATCCCCCCCATGCAACGAATATGGCTCAGTGGCGAAATGGGCGACATTTACCGTAAAGAGATGCAGGAAGCACCTCCTCGGCTTCGTCTGCGTTACTGGCAACATAACGACAGCAGTGTCTGGATCCTGCAGGCCATTGGTAAAGAACATCCAATCACCGCCGGCTTTATCGTCAAGCATGGAGAACTGCAGCAGGCTCGGGTACTGGAATTTCGCGAAAGCCGCGGCTGGGAGATCCGTTACCCCTTTTTCACAGAACAATTCAGGCAAATCGGTCTTGGCCCCGGCCGACAATTGAATAAGGCGATCGATGGGATCACCGGCGCCACCCTGTCGGTACGCGCCATGACCAACATGGCGCGCATGGCCCTCATCCTCGACGCCAAGGTAAAAGAGCAACATGACGCGCCATAAACAGAACAAACGACTGCTCGGCTCGATCTTCAGATGGCACCGCTATTTGGGACTGCTGATAGTGCTCGTCATCCCCCTACTGACTATCAGCGGGATCATGCTCAATCACACGGATGACTTGCGTCTCGGTAAACGCGAGTTCAGTCAACATTGGCTATTCGCCTGGTACGGCATTACCCCCGTAGAAGGTCGATTCTTTTTTGTCGGCAAAGAGTGGCTCAGCCAATGGGGCGAACAACTCTATCTGAACAGTACAGCGTTAACGCCAAGAGTTGAGCGACTGATCGGCGCAGTCAGACTTCCAAAGGTGGTCGTTACCTCGACAAGCGATGCACTTCTGCTAATAACACCGCAGGGAGAGTTGCTCGAAATCCTGGACAGCCTCGATGGTGTCCCCCGCAACATCCAGGCACTTGGGGTGGGGGAAAATGGCAGGATAGTTCTAAGTACCCGCCAGGGGCTGATGGAAGGCGATCTGGAAAGCGGGAGCTGGCAGCCGACCACTATTACGCCAACGTGGGCAGAGGAGGCCACTCCACCAAAGCGTCTGCTGCGGCAACTGCGTCAACAAAACCCAGGCCCCGGTATCTCTGCCGAACGGTTATTGCTCGACCTACATAGCGGTCGTCTATTTGGCAAGTGGGGACCTTATCTGGTTGATTTCGCGGCGCTACTTCTCCTGCTCAACGCCTTCAGCGGTCTACTCATCTGGTGGAGACGACGGCATCAGCGTGCCACTGCCAAAGCATGAAAGCGACCGGCTCCGAGAATCCCTCAAAAAAGGAAATCAGAGTGCCAAAGCGACCTTAATCGGGAGAGAGGCAAGTCACCAGATTGTCCGCCAGCCCCCTCATCAAGCCAAACCACTGCTCCTTTCCCGGGGCCAGCGTTGCGCCCAGGGGGTCGAGAACGCCCTGGCGAGCAGAGCTTCCCTCCAGCACCACTTCGACGATATCGGGGCGAAACTGGGGTTCGCTGAAGACGCAGTCCGCCCCGCTCTCACGAATCGCCTGCCGGATCCCGGCGATCCGCCGCGCACCGGGCCGCCGCTCCGGGCTTACCGCAATGGCGCCGACCGAGTTTAGAGAAAAGGCTTCTTCGAAATAGTCGTAGGCATCGTGAAAAACGATAAAAGGTCGCTCCCGCACCCCTGCCAGCTTTGCCACCAACTCCTTTTCCAGCGCCGTGATTTGACGCTCAAGCAGAGCGGCATTGGCGCTATAGCGCTTGGCATTCGGCTTATCGAGCTCGGCCAGCTCGGCCGCCACAGCCGTAACAATGCGCCTGGCATTATGAGGTGAAAGCCACAGGTGAATATCCACTTCACCACGCTCATGAGCATGGCCCTCATGCTCGTGCACATCGGTGTGCTCAAGTCTTGCCCCGAGCTTGCGAGTCGACAGCAGGCGCATACCCTCAACGGAGACCAATTCCAGCACCCGGGCCTTGCCGGCAAGAGAGTGCAGTGACCGCTCCAGCATCGTCTCCAGCTCTTCACCGACCCAGACAACAAGCTCCGCCTCACTCAAGGCGCGGGCATCCGACGTCTTGAGTGCGTAGGCATGGGGCGAAGCGTTGGCTCCGATCAACAAATGCGGACTGCCTATACCGTCCATCACTCCGGCGACCAGTGAGTGCACCGGCAGGATACTTGTCACCACCTTGGGCGCAGCAAAGGTCGGCAAACTACAGCACAAGGGTAACAGCAGGAACAAAATTCGTCGCATAGCGGTTTCTCTATATGGAATGTTATACTATAACAATTCTTTCACAGGAACGTTGTATGGGCATGCCGATGCCGTCCCCCTTTCCGCCTAAACGGCACGACCACCACGCCTGCATCGACGAAGCTTTGACGCAGGCCAAGGCAATTTGCCTCGATCAGGGCTGCCGCCTGACCCCACAGCGCGAACAGATCCTAGAACTGTTGTGGCAGGAGCACAAACCCATCGGCGCCTATGCCCTATTGGAACAACTGCGCAAGACTGGCGTCAATGCGGCTCCGCCAACGGTCTATCGAGCACTCGATTTCTTACTCTCCCACGGCCTGATCCATCGCATCGAAAGCCTTAATGCCTACACCGGTTGCACCACACCGGGTACCCCGCACCGTGGCCAGTTCCTGGTCTGCAGTCAGTGCCAACATGTAGCGGAACTGGACGATAGCGCCATCGACCACCAGCTTGATGCCAGTGCCCGCAAACTGGGCTTTATGATAGAGCACCAGACTGTTGAGATCAGCGGACTATGCCCGCACTGCAGGAAGTCAGGCCATGAGTAAGGCGCCGGTTCTGGCAGAGGCGCGTGGTGTCACCGTGCATTACGGTGGACGCATGGTACTCGACCATGTGAACCTCTCGGTGCACGAGCGGGAACTCGTCACTCTGATCGGGCCCAATGGCGCCGGCAAATCGACCTTGGTCAAGGTGATGCTGGGACTGCAAAAACCCAACCACGGTTCCGTTGTGCTTCGCCCCGGTATCCGCATCGGCTATGTGCCGCAAAAACTCAACATCGATCCGGTACTGCCACTGACGGTACGCCGCTTCCTTACCCTTACCCTGCGCAACAAGGAGTCACGCCTGCATGATGCCCTGGACAAGGTCGGCGCCGGACACCTGCTCGAGTCCCAGCTGTCCACCCTGTCCGGTGGAGAAAGCCAGCGTGTGCTGCTCGCCCGCGCCCTGCTGCGCGAGCCACAGCTGCTATTTCTTGACGAACCGATCCAGGGGGTGGATGTGGTGGGTCAGAGCGAACTCTACAATCTCATCACCCGCCTGCGTGACGAACGTGATTGCGCCATTCTGATGGTCTCCCACGATCTGCACCTGGTGATGGCCCGAACCGATCGGGTGTTCTGCCTGGACCAACAGGTCTGTTGCACCGGCCATCCGCAGCGGGTGCGTGCGCTCCAGGGTGAACAGCCAATCGATGGACCACACCCCACTCTCGTCCCGTACACCCATCCTGACCATAATGCGCCGGATCGCCAAGGCTGGTGCGGCAGTTGTCACCACAAGGAGAATCCACATGGATGACTTTTTGCTGCGCGCCCTGCTGGCCGGTCTTGCAGTGTCACTGGTGACAGGCGCTCTCGGCACCTTCGTGGTGTGGCGGAGGATGGCCTATTTCGGTGACACACTGGCCCACTCAGCCCTGCTCGGTGTCAGCCTCGGCGTACTACTGGAGCTGAATCTGAACATCGCCATCACCCTGGTCTGCCTGCTACTTGCACTGGCCCTTGTCGCCCTGCAAAGCAGGCGTGAACTCGCCTCCGATACGCTCCTCGGCATTCTCTCTCACAGCGCCCTGGCACTGGGTCTGCTGGCGGTCTCTTTTGCTGAGAACGTGCGTATCGACCTCATGGGTTATCTGTTCGGCGACATCCTCGCCGTGAGCCGTGGCGATCTGATGTGGATCGGCCTCGGCACGGCGGTTGCACTGCTGCTTTTGCTATTGTTATGGCGACCGCTGCTGGCCATGACCGTGCACGAAGAGCTGGCACAGGTCGAGGGAGTAAAAGTGGCGCGGACACGTCTACTGTTCATGTTATTGATCGCCTTGGTGATCGCCACCGCAATGAAGGTGGTCGGCATCCTGCTCATTACCTCCCTGCTCATTATTCCGGCCGCCACGGCACGCCACTATGTGCGCACTCCGGAACAGATGGCAGTGCTGGCGGCGGCCATCGGCATGCTCGCCGTCAGCAGTGGGCTGTTCAGTTCCTACCGCTGGGACCTGCCTGCCGGACCTGCCATTGTTGTCGCCGCTGCTATGCTGTTTTTCCTTGGCCCACACTGGTGGCGACGACGCGCCTGAGTGCATCGAGCACACTGGCGGCCTATGGCATAATGCCTTCCATAACCTGAGCAAAGGAGCGAATATTGGACCCACGCGAAGATTTGGTACGCCACTACCAGTGGCTGCGTCAATATGGCAACAACGACTCCCACAGTGGCAATGCTTCGGTACGGGTCGATGAGGATATGTGGGTCACCCCCACCGGCGCCTGTGCCGACCTACTTACTCCCGACCGATTGGTGCGCTGCCAGCTTGACGGTGCTCTGGGCAAAGGCGCTTCGCTCGATGCACAACTGCATCTCATGGTTTATCAACTCACCCCTTCGGCGCGCTCGGTACTCCACAGCCATGGCCCCTATACCGTGGCGATGACCATGGACGGGAATGACTTTATCCCGCCCGACTTCGAGGGGCAGCTCTACTTTCCCCGCGTGCCGGTGCTCACCATCCCCTACGAGCGCTACCTTGACGAGGCGGCTGACAAGGTCTCCGAGGTGCTGAGCCGGTACCCGATCATGGTGGTGCGCGGGCATGGAGTTTATGCCCAGGCCGAATCGATCAACCTCGCCTACAAATGGAGCTGTTCCCTGGAGCTCTCCGCCAAGACCGCCTTCCTCGCGCGACAGGCGGGGACTCTGGGTAAAAAATAAAAATCTTTACCGCAAAGGACACAAAGGGAATCTACTGTAATTAATTGGCGATACTGCACTGCATCGAGGTACTTAACCAGTCGGTGCGTAAGCTGCAAAGGCTGCGCCTGTTTTTTTACCTTTGCGTCCACTGCGTTAAATGCTTTATAAGAGAATCCCATGAACCAATACAAAATCCCCGTAGTGATGACCCTCGCCGGGAACGACCCGACCGGCGGCGCCGGTATTCAGGCTGACATCGAGGCCATCGCCAGCATGGGAGCCCACGCCGCGCCAGTGATCACGGCGCTCACGGTCCAGGATACTCTCAACGTGATGCGTCTCGAACCTGTCGAAGCCACCGTGGTTATCGAACAGGCACGCGCCATCCTCGAAGACATGCCGGTAGCGGCCATCAAAATAGGGCTCACCGGCACTCTGGAAAACATCGAGGTAATCCACACTCTGCTGCACGACTACCCAGACATCCCAGTGGTGTGCGATCCCATCCTGCGCGCCGGTGGTGGGAGCCGACTGACCAGCGACGATATGCAGAACGCCATGCAGGAATTGCTGTTCCCCTACGCTACCGTGATCACCCCCAACAGCGAGGAAGCGCGCACCCTTGCACACGAGGCGGACACGCTCGATGCCTGCGCCCAAGAGCTCCTGGACACGGGTTGCGAGTTAGTGCTAATTACCGGGACCCACGAAAACAGCGAGACCGTAGACAACCGCTTATACGGCAACCACCGGCTGCTGGAAACCTTCTCCTGGGAACGACTGCCACACAGTTACCATGGTTCCGGCTGCACCCTTGCCTCCGCCATTGCCGGCCTGCTGGCGCAGGGACTGGAACCATTCACCGCAATCCACGAGGCACAGGAGTACACCTGGGAGACCCTTAAACACGGCTATCGTCTCGGCATGGGCCAATACCACCCCAACCGCCTGTTCTGGGCAAGAAGCGACGAGGAAGACTCATGAAGATGAAACTGCACCGCGGCCTTTACGCGATCACCGACAGCAAGCTGCTGTCGCCCGAACGCATGGTCGAGGCCGTTGCACTTGCCATTCAGGGTGGCGCCGTAATGATCCAGTACCGCGACAAAGGCGACGACCCTATGCGCCGCCAGTGGGAGGCCTCCGACCTCAGTAATATATGCCGTCCTCTGGGCGTGCCGCTCATCATCAACGACGATGTGGAGCTGGCCGCTCAGGTGATGGCCAAAGGGGTACACCTGGGCCAGCATGACGCCGACATCGCCGCGGCTCGCAACCGGCTCGGCCCCAACGCCATTATCGGCATCTCCTGCTACAACGACCTCGACTGCGCCATCGCCGCAGAGAAGGCCGGCGCCGATTACGTCGCCTTCGGCAGTTTCTTCCCCTCACGAGTCAAACCCGAGGCGGTGAAGGCCGAGGTGGAGCTGCTGCGCCAGGCCAAGCAACAACTTAACATCCCGGTAGTTGCGATCGGCGGCATCACTGCTGACAATGGCGCACAATTGGTGGAAGCCGGTGCCGATATGCTCGCCGTGATAACCGATGTTTTCGGCCAGGCCGATATTCGTGCCGCTGCTGAACAATTTACCTCACTGTTTACCGATGACAGCCTAGATGGTCAGTAACAGGGCAATCTCGTCGCCGAACAGATACACCAGCAGCGCCATCACCGACAATACATAAAAATAGGCATGCATCAGATTGCGCAGGGAGCGGTTGGCATCTTTCATCTCCATAAAGTAATCGATCACCAGCCCCCCCTTCACGACCATGGTCACAATGATCACCATGGCAGGGAGAATGCCCGCTACTGTGGCTTCACCAAGCAGGGAACCGCCGAGCGTCAGTGCTATCAGAACCAGCCACAACAGAGCGATGTTCAGCTTTTTTGTCATGCTAAATAACCCCTCAACGCAGCAAATAAAGCAGCGGAAAGACGATCAACCAAACCAGGTCAGTGGCATGCCAATATGAGGCGAAGGCCTCCAAACCTGAATGTTCAGCCGGTGTATAGGCCCCGGCATGAGTCCGCACCATCACCCACAGCAGGCCGATGATCCCCCAGCCTACATGCACCATGTGGGTAAAGGTAAGGTAGTAGTAGACCCCGAAGAAGACGTCGCCACCGCCGGTCACGCCATGTTGGGCATTCCAGCGAAATTCGAAATACTTGGTGATGAAGTAACCGCACGCAGCGAACAATACCAATAATAACCAGCGCAGGCTGATTGAAGTTCGATTCTCTCGAATAGCGAGGACGGCATTGGCCACAAAGTAGCTGCCGGAGATCATCAACAATGTATTAAAGGTGCCGGCAAACAGATTCAACTGCGCCGACCCGTCATGAAACGCCTGCGGATTATGGACGCGGGCAATGAAATAGACGATGAACAGCAGGGCGAACTCGGTCATTTCGCTAAGGATACCGGCCCAAATCCCCTTGTTGCCGGGGATTCTTCCCGCAACCGGAGGCTGCCCGACGAACGTGCTCAACTCATGCGTCACACCAATCCCTTTTTCTCCATAAACAGAGCTCAGTATAGGGCGCGGCAACGGGAAGCATCCATGACACCGATCAATCTACACATTGACAGGCAAGCATTAGAACACAACACTTTCCACGCTGACTTGAGCCTCATCGGTGTCACCGGGCAAAAACCATTGGAAATTGTCGGCCTGTCCCCTATCATCTTGCAGCTATTATCGACTAAATCCCTCGCCTTATAGAAAAAATGACGGAAGGAATGCTCATGACTCACTCACACGAACTCTTCGAAGCCGCCCAGAAACACATCCCCGGCGGGGTCAACTCGCCGGTTCGTGCCTTCAAGGGTGTCGGTGGCGAGCCGATCTTCATCAAGCGCGCCGAAGGCGCCTACACCTGGTCCGAGTCGGATAAAAAATACATCGACTATGTCGGCTCCTGGGGACCGATGGTCGCCGGTCACGCCCACCCTGCGGTGATCAAAGCTGTTCAGGAAACGGCCGCTAACGGCCTCTCCTTCGGTGCCCCCACCGTGCTCGAAACCGTGATGGCCGACAAGCTGGTCGAACTGGTGCCCTCCATGGACATGGTGCGCATGGTTTCCAGCGGCACCGAGGCGACAATGAGCGCCATCCGACTTGCCCGCGGTTTCACCGGCCGCGACAAGATCGTCAAGTTCGAGGGCTGCTACCACGGCCACTCCGATTCGCTGCTGGTAAAGGCCGGCTCAGGCGCCCTGACACTGGGCGTACCCAGCTCACCTGGCGTACCGGCCGCGCTCGCAGAGCATACCGTTACCCTCCCTTACAACGACATAGCCGCCGTGAAGGAGAGCTTCAGCCACATTGGCGGCCAGGTCGCCTGCATCATCGTCGAGCCGGTTGCCGGCAACATGAACTGCATCCCACCGGTACCCGGTTTCCTCGAAGGACTGCGTGAGGTGTGCGATGAGTACG
>JBFEYJ010000051.1:0-16240 GCA_041562215.1 Thiohalomonadaceae bacterium
CTTGATGAGATCAAGAACTCCTGGGATGTACAGGGGCAGTTCCATCGCATCTTCCCGGAGGCGAGCCATTGTCGCCACTGCGGCGGCTGCCACAAGGCATGCCCCAAAGGCATCAATGTCGAGCTGGGGGTTGAGCTGGCGAGCAAGGGCCGTTTTCGAGAGGCCAGCGAATTGTTTGTCGAGTGTATCATGTGCAATCTGTGCATGACCGGTTGCCCCGAAGAGATCGCCCCCAACCATGTGGGCCTGTTTGCCCGCCGCGTCACCGCCTATTTTCATATTCGCCCCTCAAACCTGATCAACCGCCTGGAGAAGCTGCGCCAGGGTGAGCTTGGTGTCGACATTAAAGCCGTCGATGATCCTATTGACGAAGGTGCCGACTGAGGGCTGATAATGGCTAAAGGCGTATCTTATAAAGAAGCACTGGGAAATTATCGGGCAACCGCCGATCGCTCGCTCGAGCGCCAGCCTGAAGACCGAGACACCCTGCTGCGCAACTTCCACCCGGACCATCGTGCGGACACCGTGACCACCCTCAAGGTCGGCCCCAACAGTGGCGACCAGTGCCATCGCCAGTTGGCCGACATGCTTCAGGCTGATGCACGCATCGACGAGGCCGATCTGGCCGGTGCACCGGTGGTTAAGACCGATGTACTGGTGATCGGCGGAGGCGGCGCCGGTTGTGCCGCGGCGCTGGTTGCCGCCAATGCCGGGGCAGATGTCATCCTGGCCACCAAACTTCGTCTCGGCGACAGCAATACGGTCATGGCCGAGGGTGGTATCCAGGCGTCGATCGACAAGAATGACACGCCGCAGCTGCATTTCAACGACACCATCAAAGCCGGGCATGGTGAGGCGGATCGCCATCTCGTCGCCAGCATGGTGATGGACGCCCCTGATGTCATCCGCTGGCTGATCCAGCAAGGCATGCAATTCGACCTTGACGATTTCGGTGATCTGCTCACCCGCCGTGCCGGGGGTACATCCGCCAACCGCGTCTGCTACTACCGTGACTACACCGGGCTGGAGATGATGCGGGTGCTGCGCGAGGCGGTACAGAACAGCGACATCGATGTGTGGGACTACAGCCCGGCGGTGGAACTGCTGGCGAACGAGTCGGGGCACTGTGCCGGCGCGGTGCTATCTAACCTGAAGAACTGCAGTTACGTGCAGGTGGTGGCCAAGACGGTGATCATCGCCACTGGCGGCATCGGCCGCATGCACCTCAACGGCTTCCCGACTTCCAACCATTTCGGTGCTACCGGCGACGGTCTTATCCTTGCCTACAGGCTCGGCGCGAAGCTACGCGATCTCGACTCCTTCCAGTACCACCCCACCGGGCTGGCACATCCGCACCACTTGGGTGGCACCCTGATCACCGAAGGTGTGCGCTCGGCCGGCACCTACCTGCTCAACGGCCATGGCGAGCGCTTCGTCGACGAGCTTTCGCCACGCGACGTAGTAGCCGCGGCTATCCTCAAAGAGTGTTCTGAGGGGCGCGGGGTGAACGTTAACGACGAATCGGATGGGGTCTGGTTGGATACCCCGGGGCTGGAACTACGCAATCCGGGGATCCTGCAAAAGCGCTTTCCCAAGCTGCTCAACCTGGGCAAGAAGGCGGGTATCGATCCGAGCCGGTCACCACTGCTTATCTATCCCACCCTGCATTACCAGAATGGTGGCGTAATTATCGATAAGGACGGCCGCACTACGGTGCCTGGCCTCTACTGTGTGGGTGAGGCCAGCGGTGGTATCCACGGCAAGAACCGCATTATGGGTAATGCCCTGCTGGAGATCATCAGTTTCGGCCGGCGTGCCGGAGCCCACGCCGCCGAACAACGCCATGGCAAAGGACATAAACAGGTCTCATTGGAGCACCTCAGTCGCCTGCGCCGCGAACTGACCATCTCCAATATGCCAATGGCGCTGAAAAGCCCGATGCTGTTCCCTGAGTGCGCCAAGTTCGATGACGATTCCGACTACGATGGCCTGCGCAAAAATCACCGCAACCGGGCAACAGAGGAGTAACAGACCATGAGCCCGTTGAATCAGGTACTGCTGCACAAGGACAACCGCGTCGGTGCCAATCTCTCGGCTTGGCTGCTTGGTGTCGGCGGCCAGGGATTAGAGAACGCACTGGTGGCGCCGGAAGCGATCATCCCCCTTATCAGGGAGGCGGGCCTCCGCGGCCTTGGCGGCAGCGGCTTCCCAACCTACAAGAAATGGGAATACATTGCAGCGCAGGATAACACCAAGGAAAAATACCTCATCTGCAATGGCAATGAGGACGAACCCGGCACCTTCAAGGACAAAATCCTGCTGGCCGAGGCCCCGCACCAGGTGATAGAAGGGGCGACCATTACTGCCCTGGCCACCGGCTGCAATCACATTATCTTCTATATCAACCCCGATCAGGTTCGCTCCATCGAGGCAATGCGTAAAGCGGTCAGCCAGTGGCAGGCCTCGGACTTTATCGCCCGCATCGAAGCGGTACTGGAGAAAAATCTGGAGTACCGAGTACTGCCAAGCTCCGGTCACTACATCGGTGGTGAAGAGACCGCGGCCATCGAAAGTGTGGAGGGCAAGTTCCCCTTCCCGCGCGGTAAGCCCCCCTTCCCCGCCGAGTCCGGGGTGCATGGCTGCCCGACCTTAATCAATAACATGGAGACACTCTCAAATCTCCCGCATATCCTGCGCAACGGCGCCGAGTGGTTCCAGGGGCTGGGCCTCGGTGAGGCCACCGGCACCAAAATCTACTGCCTGACTGGTGATGTGCTCTACCCCGGCGCCTACGAGCTGCCCATGGGCACGCCGTTATCGACACTGATCAACGACTACGGCGGCGGCATGCTGCTGGGCAAAAAGCTCAAGGCGGTATTCACCGGTGGTCCCTCCAACACCATCCTCACACCGAAGGATCTCGACGTGCCACTTGATTACGAGTCGGTGCGCGAGCGCCACTCCAGCCTGGGCACCGGGGCAATGATCGTGATCTCCGAAGGGACCGGCATCGTAAAACGTGTCACAGAATATGTGAGCTTTTTCGCGCACTCCTCCTGTGGCCAATGCCCGCCGTGCAAAACAGGGACCCACTATGCGGCGTTATTGCTGAACAAAATTGACACAGGACAGGGCAGCCGAGCCGATCTTGATTCGCTAATCAACCTGAGCAAGATCCTGCCCAATGCCGGCCGCTGCCATATGCTCGATGGCGCACTCAAGGTGCTGGAAAGCTCGCTCTACCACTTCATGGATGAGTACAAACAGGCGCTGAACCGCTGAGTCAACATTTGGTTTGATAGCTTAACGATGCTCGATAACTTGATATTTCTACACCATTTTTCAGGTGTGAGCCGGGTCACGGAATTTGACCTAACCCCCACCTTTTGTCATGATAACGGACTTCGTTTTAAAAGGACCAACACCAGCCTGCCGTCCCTATTCGATGGTAATACCGCGGAAAAATCTCCGCACAGCTGGTTCAGCACATCGGTCCGAATGAGGGATCCTGAAACGCCACAGAAGCGTCATTCCTCACGAGTCATTGGAGTAAATCGACGAGCACATCCATTCGTCACGCCGCAAAAGCAGGTAAGCCGGGCGGCGGCGAGAATCGTGCACGTCATGTTTTTATCGTCGCGAGAAGTATTTCACAGGGCAGCTTTATGACAGAACAGGCAACAGGTAATGTAGTCGAGCTCGACGGCGCCTCCCGTGCAGGGAAAAAGGCGCAGATTATCGATGAGCACATCGTCGAGATCGTCAGCGACTCGGGCGAAGGTGCGCAAAAGTGCGGCCAAACCTTTGGCATCATCGGTGCCAAAATGGGCAACGGCATCTGGACAGTGGAAATAATCCCCGCGGAAATCCAGCCCCCGGCCCGTTCCCCGGCCGGCGCCAGTGGAAACCGTATCCGTGTCGGCTCCAAGTACATGACCAACATGGGCAATGAGGCCGATCTGGTCGTCGCCTTCAACGAGCAGGTGCTCTTCTCGCGCATTGCCAACGGCGCCTACAAGACCGGTACTGCCGTACTGCTGGAGAACAAGTGGGCCAATGACCCGCAGGAGGAGATCCGCGAGGCCTACGCTAATGCCGTAAAAGAGTTTCGTGAAAACGGCCTCATCGTGCATGAACTCCCTATGGAAGTGGAATGTCTGAAACTGGTCGACAATGCCCGCAAGGGCAAGAACATGTTCGTGCTCGGCATGCTCTGCCACATCTACAGTCGTGATGTAGAAAAGGGCCATGCCGAGATCCACAACGCCTTCGCTCGCAAAGGCGAGAAAGTGGTCAAAATCAACCAGGACCTGTTCGACGCCGGCTACGCCTTTGCCCGCGACAATGTCGAATACCATTACGAGATCCCGGTCAAGGCCGACATCTCCGAAAAGCCGATGATGGTATGCAACGGCAACACCGCACTCGGCCTCGGCGTGATGGCCTCCGGTATGGACATGGTCTCCATGTACCCGATCACCCCGGCCACCTCCGCCTCCCATTACATCGCCGACGTCTATGACAAGGTCGGCGGCTTTGTGCACCAGGCCGAGGACGAGATCGCCGCCGTCGGTTTTGCCATCGGCGCCTCCTATGCCGGGAAGACCGCCTGCACCATCACCTCCGGCCCCGGCATGGCGCTCAAGACCGAACTTATCGGTCTGGCCATAATGGGTGAAATCCCGCTGGTCATCGTCGATGTGCAGCGAGGTGGTCCCTCTACAGGCCTGCCGACCAAGGTGGAACAAGGCGACCTGCTCTCCTCCCTGTTCGGCATGCCCGGCGATGCACCAAAAATCATCCTCGCAGCAGCGACCATCGCCGAATGTTTTCACTTCACCATACTGGCGCGAAAATTGGCCGAATCATTCCGCGGTCCGGTGATCCTGCTCACTGATGCCAACCTGGCCACCGGTGTGCAACCCTGGGAGCGCCCGGTGATGCAGGAAGAGTGGCTGGCCTCTCCGGTCGATCAGTCCGAGTGGGATCGCAATGTCCCCCCCTACGACTGGGATGCGACAACCGGCCTGTCACAGCGCCCAATCCCCGGCCAGCCCGGCGGCATGTACGTTCTGACCGGTTTATCGCACACCAACCGCTCCAAGGTAGCCTACGACTCGGAAACCAACCAGAGCAGCATGGAGCTTCGTAGCCGCAAGCTGGCAGCGTTACAGAGTACCCTCAAGCCACCAAAAGTTCATGGCGGTGAAGAGGGCGATCTGCTGGTGGTTGGCTGGGGCTCCACTCTCGGCGCCATTGAAGAGGCGGTCGAACTGATGCGTGAACAGGGTCATAAGGTCTCCAGTGCGCACCTTCGCTTCCTCTCCCCCCTGGAGCCGGGACTGAAGGAGATCTTTGCCAAATTCAAGAAAGTGATGACCGTCGAGATCAACTACAGCGACAAGCCCGATGCCCCGCTGATTAACGACGAAAATCGCCGCCGTGCGCAACTGGCCAACATCCTGCGCATGCAGACTCTGGTCGATGTCGATTGCTGGTCAGTGGTTTATGGCCATCCACTGCAGCCCGGCGAATTGGTTGAAGAACTCAGCCATCGCCTCGACGCCCTGAATCAATAAGGAGTTACACAATGTTCGGTATTAAAGCGGACTGGTCACTCGACGTTTTTGAGCGTTACTTCACTCTCGGCGACTACTCCGGTGGAGAAGCCCGCTGGTGCCCCGGTTGTGGCGATTTTGCCGTACTCAACACCGTGCACCGCGTATTGCGCGATGCGCAGCTGCCGCCGGAAAAAAGCGTCGCTGTTTCAGGTATCGGCTGTTCCAGCCGTCTGCCCCACTACATGGGCACTTATGGCTTGCACGGCCTGCATGGTCGCGCCCTGCCACTGGCCAATGGCATCAAATCCCACCGTCCCGACCTGGATGTGTGGGTTGCCACCGGTGACGGCGACTGTTTTTCTATCGGCGCCGGTCCCTGGCTCCACTCCCTGCGCCTGAACATGGACATGGTGGTGCTGGTGTTCGATAACGCCATCTACGGCCTGACCAAGAAGCAGACCTCGCCGACCACCCCCACCGGGATGAAGACCAACACTCATCCGGTAGGTGCGCCGTTGCCTGCACTCAACCCGCTAACCATAACTCTTGGCGTCAGCAACGTCTCCTTCGTCGCCCAGGTGGTGGACTGGAATCCACCACTGCTGTTCGAAACCATCAAGGCGGCGCATCAACACCGCGGTACCAGTTTCGTGCGTATCCTGCAGCGCTGCCCGGTGTTCTCCAACGAGTTCTGCAAGCCCTTGCAGGAAAATCCGGAGAAGTTCGTCCTGCTGGAGCATGAAAGCGGGATCAAGATCGACGAAAGCGTGAAACGCGTTTTCGGTGATGTCGTGCAACATGATCCCCGCGACTGGCTCGGCGCAATGAAACTCGCCCGCGACGATGAGAAGCTTCCGCTCGGCTTGCTCTACTGGGACCCGGATGCGGTGGTCTACGAGGACATCTCGGCGAAGGACATCGGCAAGAGCGACGAGGAAAAGATCGTGGCGATTAATGCCGCAATGGATGCCTTTGCCATCTAAAGCAGAGACGGAATACGAGTGTCGAGACTAGAGAAATCAAGCATGAGCGTAGCGAAACAAGCGATGGCCGGGACCAAGACAAAGCCAGCCAAAGCCATCGGCAGCACAGGTATTCCGGTATTGCCGATGGCGGTCAAGGATAGCAACGCTACGCAGCAGGTCATGCATGTCCTGCGTCATTTTCATCTGGGCAATCCCAGTGTCAAAGACGCGATCAAGCCTGTCAGCAGCGATTATCTGCCCGCTCTGCTCGAGCCGTACCGCGACATCACTCGTTTGCGCTACGACTACCCCCTGTTCCTCTCTCCGGCGGAAGACAGCGCGATCGATCGGAAGCCTGAGGAGCTGGCCCGACCACTGTCGACCTTCCTGCAGGAGACCGTCGCCGGCTTTTCTCCTGGTGAAGAGTCTGCACGCATCCTCAAGGACAATCTGCCCTGGATCGAACGTGATGTAAGGGTCCGCCTCAGTGAAATGGAGGGGCCGTCCGCCATCAAGCCGCTGCTGCAGGAAGCCACTAACGCACTGCTCTCCCATCTTAATCTCGACACGGAAAATCGTGCGCGCCTGCAGGGTGATCTCGACAAACTGCTCGAAGCCACCCCGGAAGGAGGCCGGCTACTGGCCTATGGCCGCTATCCGGCGATCCATCTGCTGATTCACGTCATTCGCAGCAGCGTGATCCCACGTCATGCCCGTTTCAGACGCGAGATAGAAAAGCACATCAAGGAGCTCAAGCTGCTGCTGGACGTCGACCTGAGCAAATCCCCCGAATCGAAACAGCCGGAAAAACTGCGCGGCTCTGTCGGCGGCGCCGCCGACTTCTTCGATACCGGCGCGCTCTCCAGGGTGATGGAGCACTCCCACGGCTCGGTAGTGATGTCCAAGGAGCGTCACGAACGCATCGAAAAAGCGTTACACGCTCTGGAGGCCTATCGCCACAATACCACGCTGGTGCGTTTCGTTCACAGCAGCGCAGTGAATGATGGCTGGCTGAAGCAGACTGACGGCTTCGAGGCGATCAGCGCCGAAGATCCCTGCGAGGCGGCCACCTGTCTGTTCGACGAGGAGGCAGGCCGCCTGGCCAAGGTCTTTGCCGCTGCACGCATTGCCGCGCTGGAAATCGAAGGTATTTACGACGCGGCGATCCACGATCCCTTCTTCGCCAATTTCGACTGGGAGACCTTCAACCGGGATGAGTTATTGTTGGTGCCGGCGGTTATCGCACTGGAGTCCGCCGACCATGTGGCTGCCGATGGCATGTCCTCCTTCTCCCGCCTGCTCAGCTCAGGCCGACCGGTCCAGATCTTCGTACGCGTTCAGGCGCACAACAACCCGGGCGCCAAAGCCGATGAGGACCCATTCCAGAATTTCCGCACCGAACTGGGCTACTTCGGCATCAGTCACCGTCAGGCGGTGGTCTCGCAAGCCTCCGCAGCGCGCCACCAACACCTGCTGGCCCGCTACAGCGATGCCCTCAGCGCGACCCGCACCAGCCTGCATCTGATCAACATCGGCCTACGGCCCACCGGTCAGGATCTGGGGCTCAATGCCTGGTTGGTCGCCGGCGCAGCACTGGAAGGGCGTGTTCATCCATTCTTCTATATCAATCCCGCCGCCGGCGATGCCTTTGCCGATCGCATGGACTTCAGCGGCAACCCACAGCCAGAGGCAGACTGGCCGCTGCATTCCTTCCAGTACCTGGACGATACCGGCAGCACGGTCAATACCGAACTGGCCTTCACCTTTGCCGACTACGCCCTGCTCATCCCACGCCTGCACCACCACTTCGCCGTCGTGCCCAACGAGTGCGATGCGGATAACCTGGTGCCGATCGCCGAGTTCCTGCAGCTGCCCGATGAAGAGGTCCACAAACACGTCCCCTTCGTCTGGGCGGTGAGCAGCGGCTCTGTACTGCACAGGGTAGTGATCTCCCGAGCCCTTGTGCAGGCCTGCCGCGATCGACTCAACTTCTGGCACACCCTGCAAGAACTGGCGGGGGTCCGCAACAAATATATCGACCAGGCCATCGTCCGCACCCGCGCAGAGACCGAGGCCAGGGCAGCGGCTGAAGCGGCAGCGATGCAGCAGCAGTTCGAAGAGGATCTTGCCCGCGTTCGTGCCGAGGCCGCCAGTGAGGTGATGGGACGCCTGACTGACGTGCTGATGGGCATGGACCTTACCGGCGGCGCTACACGCCCTTCCCTCAAGGCCGCAGAGGGTACCTCACCGAAGGCCGAAATCCCTACCGAAAAGCCGGAAGAAAATACCGTTGCGAACGCCCCGGAGGAGGAGGAAGAGGCCTTGGTCGAAGAGCCCTGGATCGACACTCCGCTCTGCACCAGCTGCAACGATTGCCTGGCAATCAACCCGCTCATGTTCATCTACGACGAAAGCAACCAGGCACTCATCGGTGACCTGAGCGCCGGCACCTTCGCACAGATGGTCGAGGCAGCGGAGATCTGCCCCTCCAAGTGCATTCATCCGGGGCAGCCGTGGGATGCAGGCGAGCCGAATCTGGACGAGCTCAAGCAAAGAGCCGCAAGGTTCAACTGATGAACTTGCAACGTAAAGGGGCAAAGGCCGCAAACTTTCTTTATGTCATGTCGAGCGAAGCGAAGCAATCTGCGGCGAACTATAGAGATTGCTTCGTCGCAGAGCTCCTCACAATGACATGTAACCACAGATGCCATCGGCAACATGAACCTTTCGCGCCTCTGCGGTGAAAGCTGATTTCCTATGAACGAATTTCTGACAGCACCGGGCATCATGACAGGCTTGGGCCTGTTCTTCGGTATCATCCTTGCCGTGGCGTACAAGCTGCTGCGTGTGGAGGAAGACCCGAGACTGTCCCATACCGAGGAGCTATTGCCGGGCAGCAACTGCGGTGCCTGCGGAGAGCCAGGCTGCCTGCCCTTCGCGCAGAAGCTGGTCGAGGGTGACGTCCAGCCCAGCCAGTGCACAGTGGCCAGCAGCGATGACATCGACGCCATTGCCGATTTTCTCGGTGTTGATGCCGGTGAAGCGGAGAAGCGAGTGGCCCGCCTGCATTGCGCCGGCGGCAAAGGGCAAGCCTACCAGATCGCCGAATACGACGGTTTTGAGAGCTGCCGCGCCGCGTCAGTGGTCTCCGGCGGAGGCAAGGGCTGTTCCTGGGGTTGCCTGGGTCTGGCCGATTGCGAGGTCTCCTGTGATTTCGATGCCATCGTGATGAACGATAACGGCCTACCGGCGGTGGACATCGACAAATGTACCGCCTGCGGCGACTGCGTCGAGGCCTGCCCGAAAGACCTGTTCGAGATAGTACCATTGAGCCAGAAGCTGTTCGTCCAGTGCAATACCCCCCTAGCGGGCGAGTCGGTCAGTGTGCTCTGCACTGTTGGTTGCGATGGTTGCGGCAAATGTGCCGCCGATGCCGCCGCGGGATTAATCGAGATGAAGAATGAACTGCCCCTGATCCATTACGAGAGTGGCCTGCCGGTTACTCCCAAGGCCACCTCACGCTGTCCCACCAATGCCATTCAGTGGCTGGAGGGCAACCAGTTCGAGGATCAGGATGCATCGCAAAACGAGAGCCAGAAACGCTATGCCCAGCTTCACTGAAACAACCATCCGCCTCTATCGGCGCCTGTTCGGCACCCCGACCCCGGCCGGGCAACTGCCCGACGGCGTGGAAACGGTTCTCGACGGTAACACCGCGGTAGCCATTACAGAGGCCTGCATCGCCGACAGTGCCGGACTCGGTGCCTCCTTCCCCAGCGATGACACCGGTTTGGCCTGGCGCTCAGAGCAGCAACGCAATGGCAGCAATATGTTCGGTGGACTGCTGCAAAGCCATGAAGCAGAAGGCGCACGCGGCGCCCTGGCAGCCGCCACCGGCATGAGCATGGCCGGCCAGCGTGCGGCGGTATTCCTCTCCTCACAGGATCTTGCCGGTGCCCAGGACCTTCTGGTTTCCGCCGCTGGCCGCCGCCTGCCGCTGGTTGTACACCTCTCTAACCGCGCACTCGCCTCGCAGGGGGCTGCCCTCGGCAGCGGTCACGAAACAGTTCACCTCAGTGCCGACAGTGGCTGTTTTACCCTGTTCGCCGCCAATGCCCAACAGGCCGTGGATTTTACCCTGATCGCCCGGCGAGTTGCCGAACTCGGACTCACCCCCGGCATTGTGGCGATGGATAGTGAGCAGACTGCATCTGCGGCACAGGAGGTCAAGCTACCCTCGGGACAGTTGGTCAACCACTTCATCGGCAAAGCCAGCGAGAGCATCACCACCCCGGGCGAAGCGCAAAAACTGCTCTTCGGCGAGAATCGACGCCGTGTCCCTCAATGGCACGACCTGGACCGCCCCGCATTGCACGGCGCCCTCCAGGACATCGACAGCTATGCCTTAGGCCATGCCGCTCAGGCCCACTACTTCGACCTGCACCTGCCTGCGCTCCTCGACGAAGCCTTTGCCGATTTCGCCCACCTTACCGGGCGTCACTACAGTCCCGTCTCCAGTTTTCAGGCGGAGAAAGCCAAACTGCTGCTCATTGCCCAGGGCGCGGCCATTGAGACCGCCTGTGCCGTTGCTGAGCATGTGCACAAGGAACATAAAATCAAGGTCGGCGTTATCGGTCTGCACGGCCTGCGTCCCTTCCCGGGCAAAGCCCTGGCCGGACAACTCAAGGGAAAGCGCGCCGTTGTCGTGCTCGAGCGACTCGATACTCCACTCGCCGGTGATCCGCCGCTACTTCGCGAACTGCGCGGCGCAGTCGACCGGGCGCTGGAGAACGGCCGCTTCACCACCGATTGCCATCCCGGCTACCCGGCGATACGCGAAGGAGAACGCCCGCGTCTGCTCTCGGTGATCTACGGTCTGGGTGGCCTGCCGCTTCGCGCCGCCGACCTCATCGAACTGTGCACGCAAATGAACGAAAAGAGTGCCGCGCAGCGTTACCTCGGCCTCGATTTCCACCACAAGGACACCCGCCACCCAAAGCGTCAGGTGATGCTCGACGTCCTGCGCCGTCACTATCCGAGCATCACCACGCTTGGTCTGCGGAGCAGCACCACCTCCCCTAACCTCACCCCTGAAGGAACGACCGGGATCACGATCCACCGACTCGCCGCCGAGGGGTTGGACGGACTGGCGCTGGAGGCAGCAAGCTTCCTGCATCAGCTACTCGGTGGCCAGGTACGCAGTCGTGGGACCATGAGTTGGGAGCGCTGGGGTGGTATCCACCGAGACCGCCTGCTCCACGCCCCTGCACACCTATACGACCCCGGGGAGGAATTCCCCACCGATATCGCACTCGTTGCCACCGATCCTGCCCACCCCAATCTCCGTCCACTGGAAGGAGTGTGCCAGGGCGGCATGTTATTGCTAAGCGGTAAAGAAGAGGATGCAGAAATCTGGAACGGCCTGTCCGGCGATCTACACCGTTCGCTCAAGGACAAAGCGGCAAGACTCTATGTCATTCCCAGTAAAGCAGAAGAGCCCTCCCGCCCTCGCCACGAACGGCTGCTCGGGGGGCTGTTCGGCGCCCTGCTACAGAGTGGACAGCTAAGTCTAAAGCCCCGCCGTGTTACGAGCGCCCGCGAAGAAGCCCTATCGCATCTGACCGAGGCAGAGCGCGCCCCATTAATAAAGGCCTTCAATGAAGGACTGGAGGGGGTCCATCACCTCGATTACTCGGCACTGCCAGCGGGCGAGAACAGCCTCGCTGCCAACTGGGACGACGAGGCGCCGCTCACGGTGCGCCACCTTGGCCGCAGTGGGGACAGCTATGACAGCCTGCCCCGTTTCTGGGACCAGGTAGGTGTGCTCTACCGCAAAGGCGAAGCATCGGCACTCACCGCCGATCCCTACATGGCCACTGGCAGCATCCCACCTCTCAGCGCAAGCTTCCGCGATTTGAGCCCGGCGCGCCTCACCCTTCCTCGCTTCAGTGCGGAAAACTGTACCGCCTGCGGCAAGTGCTGGTCGGCCTGTCCCGACAGCGCGATAGGTGCCGTCGCCATTAGCCCCAAGGGCTTGGTGGAAACCGGGATCCGTTTGACTGAGAGCACCGAGGTGCGGGCTATCGCCGGAAAGCTGGCTACCGGTATCGCCACCCTGATCCGCAAGGGCGCGAACAGTGCAGACTCGGCTGATCGGTTATTAGCCGAGGCCTATGCCTGGCTACAAGAAAAATCCCCAGTCGCCGAGGACCGTCGCGAGTCCATTGAAAGCGCACTGGTGCGGATGCAGCAGGAACTCGCCGGGCTACCGGTAAGCGTCACCGAACCCTTGTTCGCCCAGGCGGAAAAGGCACAAAAGGATAGCGGCGAACTGCTCTCCCTGGTGATTAATCCCGACAGCTGCAAAGCATGTGGCCTGTGCAGCGAGCTCTGTGCTGATGAAGCCATAGAGATGGTCTCACAGGATGACGAACAAGGGTGCGGCGCAGGAACGACCGAGTCCCTGGTGGTCGATGCCCGCCGCAACTGGCGCCTGTGGCAACAGACACCGGACACCTCTTCGAGCACCATCGAACGCCTCAGCAAAGATTCTGAGATGGGTCCGATGGCCGCAGTGATGCTGTCGCGTCACTGTGCTTTCGCCCTGACCGGTGGTGACGGTGCCGAAGCCGGCTCCGGTGAGAAGATCGCCGTACGCCAGGTACTGGCAGCCACCGAATACCAGCAACAGCCGCTGCTCCACCGGTTCATCCAGGAACTGGCGGAAGTCCGCGAGACGATCAGCAAGACCATTCGCGACACACTCGCCGAAGCCCTGCCAAGTGAGGATCTGGAGCGCCTCTCCCAAGGCCTCAAGAAGATCCATACCCGCGAGGTGAGCCTGAGCGCCTTTCTCCAGGATGGCGACACACTCATCGAAGGCAGCGGGGTCGATGCGCCACATCTACGCAAACTGATTAGGATGGCACAGGGCTTGGGCGAACTACACTGGCGGATCTCCCAAGGTGCTCACGGTCTCGGCCGCGCCCGCTACGGCATCGCCGTCGCCCCCGGCTCTGCGGCGGCCTGGGCAGGTGCTTTCCCACACAATCCGTTCCACGCCCCGGTTACCATCGATATGACCGGGGATGCAGCGCAAGTGGCCGCCGGCCTGATGCAGGGGCAAATGAGCGAGGCGCTGGAGGCTGCGCGACTGCTGCGCCAGGCCCGCGCCGAACTCGATCCCAAGGCTGCAAAAAACCAGCGCAAGGACCAACCGCTAAGCTGGGCCGACCTCAGTGAAGAAGAACGCCTACTATGTCCGCCGCTGCTGCTCATCGGCAACGACCAGAGCCTCGGTGGCCGTGGATTTGCCCAGTTGGCCTGGCTGCTCAACAGTGAACTGCCGGTGAAGATAGTCGTGCTGAGCGAACTTGATTTCGGTCTTGGTGCCCACGGTATAACCGATGCCCCGCTGGGTGCCCTGCGCGATGCCCGCAACGACCTGGCGATGATGGCGCTTGCCCAGCGCCGCGCCTATGTGGCCCAGAGCAGCTTCGCCGCCCCAACACACATGCGCGACAGCGTCCGTGAGGCAATGCGCTTCAGCGGTCCTGCGCTCATTAGCCTGCATGCTCCAAGTCCCGAGCGCCACGGCTTCGCACCGACCCAGTCCCTGGCCATGGCTGAACTGGCGCTTAGCACCCGCACCACTCCCCTGTTCCGTTATCACCCGGAAGGTGAGGGAGTATTCGGTTCACGCCTCAGTCTGGAAGGCAATCCGGAAACCCGTGCAACCTGGCTTACCCATGACAGCGGTCAGGTGCTGACCCCTGCCCACTGGGCACTCAGACAGCAGCGCTTCGCTCCGCGCCTGCAGCCGCTCGCCGCCGATGCCCCCTACCCCACTGAACTGGATAAATGGCTGGAAGTGGAGCAGGACAAGCGCAGCGGCAAAACCCCATTCATCGCCGTTAAGGACAGCGAGGGCAAGGAGCAGCGCTACGCCGTCGAGGCCGCCATGGCAGCGATGGTCGAGGAGCGCGGTCAAATGTGGCGCACATTGCAGGAGCTCGCCGGCATGGTCACCCCGTTTACTACCCGTGTCGAACAGGAGGCACGGGAGAGCCTCGCCGCCGCTCACCAGGCCGATCTGGATGCACTAAAGCGTGACTACGAGGAAAAACTGCGCGTCCTGGAAGAGGGCATGCAGGGTCAGATGCACGAGCGGATCACGCGCCGCCTGATGGATCTGGCCGGTTACAACGGTTAGCGATTTTGAATAATTTCATCGCAAAGTACGCAAGGGAAAAATATCTGATGTGGATGGCTATTGATGTCACAGAGCAACGTCCCGGCACAGAAATGAGCTCAATTCATTCCTGTTCAAATCTTTGCGCCCTTCGCTTCCTTTGCGTTGAAAGGGTTTTATAGTTCATGGGACTTTTGTTTTCACTTCGTCGCAGCTTCGCCCACGGTGTTCACCCCGAGCACCATAAGGAACAGACCGCCGATCTTCCGATCCAGCGAGTACCGTTCGTTTCACGCTATATGATGCCGCTCGGCCAACACATCGGTGCGCCAGCCCGGCCGGTGGTCAAGGTCGGTCAGAGGGTGCATCGCGGTGAGCTTATCGCCGAACCCGGCGCTTTCGTCTCCACCGCGCTCCATAGCCCGGTCACGGGCACCGTCTGCGACATCGGCCCGCATCGCTACATCGACGGCAACTTCCGCCCGGCAATCGAGATTGAGGCCGATCCCTATGCCACGCAGCAGTTGCCGCGCCCGGCCTCTATTGACTGGGAATCCATGGAGACCGAGCATTTCATTGAACATGTGCAACAGGCGGGCATCGTCGGCATGGGTGGCGCCGCCTTTCCCAGTCACGTGAAATACGCCATCCCCGAGGGCCAGCAGATCGAGGAATTACTGATCAACGGCGCCGAGTGCGAACCCTACCTCACCACCGACCATCGCCTGATGGTAGAGCGGCCCGAGGCAGTGATCCACGGCACCGAGATCGTGCGACGCAAGCTCGGTGCCAAACATGCCACCATCGGCGTAGAAATGAACAAGCCCGATGCCATCGAACTCCTGCGGCAACATATAGGAGATCGGCCCATCGACGTCCTTGGGCTGGAAGTAAAATATCCTCAGGGGGCGGAAAAGATGCTGATTAAGGCCGCCTACAACAAGGAGGTCCCGGCCGGCGCACTCCCGCGCGATATTGGCGTGGCGGTCAACAATGTCGGCACCATTGTTGCCATCGCCGACTACTTCGATACAGGGATGCCGCTCATCGAACGCATCGTCACCGTCGCCGGTCCCGGCGTCGCTGAACCGGCCAACCTAATCGTACCTCTCGGCACCCCCATTCGGGAGGTATTACGTTATTGTGGCGGCCTCAAGGAGAGCACCCGCGAGGTGATTATGGGCGGGCCGATGATGGGCACACCGATCGCCGATCTGGATGCGCCGATCCTTAAGGGCAGCTCCGGTATCCTAGCCTTCACCAGTCAGGAGACCGGCCGCCCGTGCGAATACCCGTGTATTCGCTGCGGCCGCTGTCTCGAGGCGTGTCCCTACTTCCTCAACCCCTCGCGTCTGGCCAAGCTGGGCAAGGCGAGGTTATTCGAGGAGATGAAGGAGCATCACAACGTCATGGATTGCGTCGAGTGCGGCGCCTGTACCTTCGCCTGTCCTTCGAATATCCCGATCGTGCAGATGATCCGAACAGCAAAGGACAACCTGCGGCAGAGAAAAGGCTGATGTTTA
>JBFEYJ010000052.1:0-16120 GCA_041562215.1 Thiohalomonadaceae bacterium
GCCAGCTTCGAGCCACTGCGCGATCACCTACGGGGAATCGGCGACATCGAGCGCATCCTCACTCGCATCGCCCTCAAGTCGGCCCGTCCCCGCGATCTGACCCAACTTCGCGGTGCCCTTGCCCGTTTACCAGAGCTGCATCAAGCGCTGTCGGAGCTCGACTCTCCGCTGATTAGCGAACTGCTTGACCGCATCGGTGACTATCCTGATGTTCTCGATTTATTACAGCGGGCCGTGATCGAGGAACCGCCGGTGCTGATCCGTGACGGCGGTGTCATCGCTGCCGGCTACGATAGTGAGCTCGACGAGTTACGAGCTATCCGCGAAAACGCCGGCCAGTTTCTCCTTGATCTCGAAGCCCGCGAGCGTGAGCGTAGCGGCATTCCCACCCTCAAGGTAAGCTACAACCGGGTTCATGGCTACTACATCGAAGTGAGCCGTGCCCAGAGTGAAAAGGTTCCTGAGGAGTACATCCGTCGCCAGACACTGAAGGGCGCTGAGCGCTACATCACCCCTGAACTAAAGAGCTTCGAAGAAAAGGCTCTATCGGCGGCCGCACGGGCGCTCTCTCGCGAAAAGGGACTCTATGACACCCTGCTCGACATCCTCGGCGAACACCTGGCGCCTCTGCAGGAGACCGCGGCGGCGCTGGCTGAAATCGATGCCCTGAACAACCTGGCCGAGCGCGCCGATGCCCTCAACCTGATCCAGCCGCAGTTGGTGGACGAGCCCGGACTCGAGATCCGCGGCGGGCGCCACATCGTAGTCGAACAAGTCATGGACGCTCCCTTTGTACCCAACGATATCCTGCTCAATCACGACCGGCGAATGCTCATCATCACCGGCCCCAATATGGGCGGCAAATCCACCTACATGCGCCAGACAGCCCTTATCGTGCTGTTGGCCCACATCGGCAGTTTTGTCCCCGCCGATAGCGCCCGCATCGGTCCGGTGGATCGCATCTTCACCCGAATCGGTGCTTCGGATGATCTGGCCACCGGCCGCTCCACCTTCATGGTGGAGATGACCGAAACGGCCAACATCCTCAATAACGCCACCGACCAGAGCCTGGTGCTGATGGATGAGATCGGCCGCGGGACCTCCACCTTCGACGGCATGTCTCTGGCCTGGTCCTGTGCCCGCCACCTGGCAACGACGCTACGCGCCTATACCCTCTTCGCCACCCACTATTTCGAACTGACCAACCTGCCCGAGAGTCTGCCCAATGTGGCCAACGTCCACCTTGATGCGGTCGAGCACGGCGATGAAATTATCTTCATGCACAGCGTCAAAGAGGGGCCGGCCAACCAGAGCTACGGCCTGCAAGTCGCCCAACTGGCCGGTGTGCCACGCGAAGTCGTACAACAGGCACGGGAAAAACTGCGCGAGCTCGAAGGCAGCAGCGCCGCCCAGGTGGAGAGTGAGTCACCGGCCCGCCAAATCGGCCTGTTTGAAACGGCCCCGCTCCATCCGCTGCTTGAAGCGATGGAGGCAGTCGACCCCGACAGCCTTAGCCCGCGCGAGGCGCTGCAGCAACTCTATCGCTTGCGGGAACTGCTCTGACACCGTTAAAAAAATCCAGGAGCTTGCTCCTCTCGGCGAATATTCGCCCAAGAGGGGAGCTCCGACTCTGAGACGAATCGCTTACCCCAACGGTATTAGGCCTAAACCGCCTTGCTCCCGCCCCTACCGGCAATTATTGTATTATTAATACCCCATGCCTATCGCAACGACAGGAGAAGCGCATCGTGTCACGACTCCTTATTGTGCGACACGCCATCGCCCTGGATCGAGACGAAGCACATGAGCGGCAGCTTGACGATGCCGATCGGCCACTGACCGACAAAGGCAGACAACGAATGATCCAGGGAGCGGCGGGGATACGGGTGGCCGCCGGGCCACTTGAACAGATCCTGAGCAGTCCACTGTCACGTGCACAACAAACCGGTGAAATCCTCAGACACGAGTATCCCAATACGCCCCTAACCCTGATTAATCACCTTAGACCCGGGCAAGACATTTCCGCCCTCATCACCACGCTTGCCGATACGGTGAACCAGGGCACTCTCGCTGTGGTCGGCCACGAACCGGGTCTAAGTCAACTCATCTCAACACTACTTTGCGGCAATCTCCAGCCAGCCTTTCGCTTGAAGAAGGGAGGGGCAGCACTGCTCGATTTTCACAAAGAGATAGGCCGTGGTCAGGGCATACTGTTATGGCTCCTCAATCCGGGACAAATACGGACACTTGGTGGTTCCCGGTCAATGACCCCGCCGGAAAGTCTCGCAGCCCAGCCCCTTGCCCAGGGACTCATCCATCTATTGCGGGAGCAGAGCACCGCGATCGACAGCGAATGCAACCGCTTTCTCAGCAGTGGCGATACTGAGTCACTGCACGACCTTCGTGTTGCCATGCGGCGACTCCGCGCACTGTTTAGCGGCTTTTCACCCTGTTTCAGCACGGATACGTCCCTGCCAAAAAAGCTGCGCTCACTGCAACAATCGACTAACACGGCACGCGACCTTGAGGTCGGTCTGGCTCTGGTGGATAAATGGCCGCTGACACTCCCCGGGCTTAGGCAACAATGGCAGGTACAACTGGATGAGGAGTACCGGCGATTGCCCGAGGCTGTCCCTGCGCGATGGCAGGAAATTTCCCGTGAACTTCAGACACCGGAGCGACTGCTGGAGAGGACACTGCCGTCTACCTCACTGGGTGCATTTACAGCAGCCATGGAGGCGAAAGAGACAAAGAAGCTCCTCGTGGAAATAAAGTCGTTAAACAGAAAATGGAGTAAGCGCCGGGCGCACAATTTACGCATCCACAGCAAGCGGGCACGCTACCTCCTTGATCCGTACCTTGACGAATCTCAGGCGGTCGCCGCGGCGGTTACACCGCTCAAGCGGCTGCAGGACCTGCTCGGCGAATACAATGACATTGTCGTGCTACGGCAAACAATACGTGCATCGCTGCACCACAACCTCCTTTCAGACAGCGACCGGCCAAGGCAGGCAGAGCGTCTGCTGAAACAGCGCGCAAAGAAGCTGCGCAAACTCTTCTTGCATGATTACACCGGCAAACGGGAACGATGTCTGCAGCACACTCTGCACCAGGCCGGTGATAGTCTGGCGCACACCTGAGTATTGGCTATCCTTGAAGAAAGCACACCATATCTCAGGAAGAATAAAACCATGACCTATGTGGTACTCGAGAACTGCATCCGCTGCAAATACACCGATTGCGTCGACGTCTGTCCGGTGGACTGTTTCCATGAAGGACCCAACTTTCTCGTTATCGACCCGGATGAGTGCATCGACTGCTCCCTGTGCGAGCCCGAATGCCCGGCAGAGGCGATCCTTCCGGAAGACGACCTGAGCAAGGATCAGCAGTCCTATATCGCGCTTAACGCGGAACTGGCTAAGGTCTGGCCGGTGATTAGCGAGAAAAAGGATCCATTGCCCAATGCCGATGAATGGAACGGCAAGCCGGATAAACTCCCCTATCTGGAGAGGTAGGCGGCCGGTCGTGTCGTGAAAACCAATTCCACCTCCCCCGTCAAATCCGCCAAGGGCATGTGCAATTTCTGAATCATTCGGGTTAAATAGCCATTTTTCGCCACCCGATGCTATTGCGTGATCGCCACCCCCAACACTATCAGGCTTCTCTTTGCGCCCTATGGCGCAGATCCGCTATCCGTTCTGGCCGACCGACTGCTTGCCGATCATCAGAAGGCGCTTCCCCGATTGGAGCAGGCCGTGGTGCTGCTGCCGGATATGGAGGCTGCCGCCCGACTTCGCCGGGTACTGCTGGAACAGGCAAGTGCGCAGGGCTATCATGCGCTGCTCGGACCGGTGATCACTACATTGAGCACCTGGCTCAACGGAAGGGTGACCCAGAGCGCTGAGGTGGCCAGTGATCATCGCCGGGAGTTGATCCTGGTCGAAGCCCTGCGAGAACACCCTGCCCTGTTTGGTGAAGGCAACCTTTGGGCACTGGCGGACAGCCTGATCACCCTGTTCGATGAATTGACCCTCAACCGGGTCGGCCTGCCTCGCGACCTTGACTCGTTCACTCGGCTCGTCGGTCAGGGTTACGGCGTGGAAAGCGACACCCTCAATGGACTGGAACGCGAGGCCAGGCTGGTGCACACCCTGTGGCATGCCTGGCACCAGGAGCTGCATGATCGGCGTCTCATCGACCGCAATACCCTTTACCTGCTGCAGCTCGCCGCCAGCCTTCGCTCCCCCGTTCATGAGCGGCTCTACCTTGTCGGTCCCACCGGCATGAGTGCGGCTGAAATGGAATGGAGCACGCGGATGCTCGACAACGGCCGGCTGACCCTGCTGTTACACGGTCAGGTATTAGGCACACCTTCCCGAAGCTACCATCCGGAAACCCCGTTGTTCCGTATCGTCTCCAGCCTGCAGGCATCCCAGGGCGAAGGGCCTCAGGAAGATCCGTTCAGTCGCATGCTGGACCAGATCTACAACCCCTCGGCTGAACACGATGCCACCCTACGCGAACGCGCCCGGGCCTTTACCCTGCAAGAGGAGCAAAGCCCGGCCAGAAATCGCCTGAACCTGCTGACGACCGATGGTGACGAGGAGGAATCCCATGCCGTCGAGCTTCAAGTGCGCCGCTGGCTGCTGGAAGGCAAGCGCCATGTCGGCATCGTCACTGAAAACCGCCGCCTTGCGAGGCGGGTACGCGCCCTGCTGGAGCGTGCGGGCATCAGTCTCCAGGATGCGGCAGGCTGGGCACTCTCCACCACTAGCGCCGCCGCCGTCCTGGAGCGCTGGCTGGAGTGCGTAGAGGAAGACTTTCCCCAACTGGCCATGCTCGACCTGCTCAAGTCGCCTTTTTTCTCGAGTGAGCTTGCGCGTGAAGAACACCTTAACCGCGTCTACCGTCTCGAACGGGATATCATCCAGCGCGAAAACATTCCCGGTGGTATGAACCGCTACCGCCGACACCTGTACTACCGACAACAACGCCTGCCGCAGGAACTCGGCGAGAGCCTGCAAGGCGTCGACCGGTTACTGGAACAGTTGGCTGACGCGCAAGCGTTCCTCCAGCCTGTACTTGACGCCCCGAGCTGTGCTGCAGACAGCATCATCAACGCCCTGCAGAAAAGCCTGGGGGCGCTAGGACTCGATCGCACGCTATCCCATGATGCCGCCGGGATGCGCTTGCTCGAAGAACTCGAACAGATGCAACAGGCGGTCATCGCTGAACCTGTAAGCATGAGCTGGCTGGAGTTTCGCAGCTGGCTCGGACGCACCCTGGAGCGTTTTCACTTCCGCCCACCGACAAGCGGCCATGCCGTTGCCCTGCTCGGTCTGGGACAGACCCAGCTGGCTCACTTCGACGCACTCGTTATTGCCGGTGTGGAACGTGAGCACCTGCCGGGTGCGCCGTCCACCCCCCCCTTTTTCAATGACAGCGTTCGACGACAGCTGGGACTCCCAGGTGGTGATGAACAGCAGGCGGAACGGTTTCACCACTTTCGCCGACTGCTCGAAAGCGCCCCCCAGGTCCTCCTCACCTGCCGCCATCATCAGAATGGAGAAGAGGTGCCGCCAAGCCCATGGCTGGAGGCGTTACGCTCTTTCCACCGACTGGCATACAACGACGGGCTGTTCGCCCGGGAACTTGCCGAGCTATTGCCTCACCCCCTCACCCACGTGGCCAACCGCGAAGCCCCCTTGCCGGGCGGCAGACAAAGGCCTGCCCCCGTCTTGCCGCCTTCCCTCCTGCCGACACAATATTCGGCCTCAGCCTACCAGCAGCTCATGGACTGCCCCTATCAGTTCTATGCGGCACGCGGTCTCTCGCTGGCCCCACCCGAGGCGGTACGTGAAGCACTGGAAAAATCCGATTACGGCGAGCGGGTGCACCGCTGCCTGCAGGCCTTTCACGGAGAAGTCAGCGGGCTGCCGGGGCCGTTCTGCGGCAGGATGACGGCAGCGCGGCGAGATGAGGCCGAGGCTCTGCTGAGGCATATCAGCCAGGCCGTGTTTGCCGCCGACCTGGAAGATAATTTCCTGCACCGCGGGTGGCTGCAGCGCTGGCAGGAGAAGATCCCGGCCTATATCGACTGGCAGCTGGCACGGGAAGCGAAGTGGCATGTTTCTGCCGTCGAAATCAAAACGAGTCGTGAGCTCCCACCTTCCGGGACTACTCTGCAGGGTCGGCTGGATCGCATCGATAGCGATGGTAATCTGCATGGCATTGTCGATTACAAAACCGGCCACATCCCGGATATTGACGATGTCGAGAGTGGCGAGGCGGTGCAATTGCCCTTCTACGCCCTACTCGCCGAAGAGGGGGTGGTGAGCGAAGTGGCCTATCTGGCACTTGATCAGGAAAAGGTCAAAGAGAAGGTGGTACTGCAGGATGAGGAACTGCATGAGTTAAGCCGTGCGGTCGGCGAACGGCTTACGGACCTGGTGAACGAAATGCATGCAGGTGCGGCTTTCCCGGCCTGGGGGGATGAGACCAGTTGCGGCTACTGCCCAATGAGCGGCATTTGCCGGCGTCAAACCTGGTATGAACCGGAAGATGAGCATAAAAAAGGCGACCCAATTGCTTAGGTCGCCTATATTTCTTTTCCCTCATGGCTCCCTGCCATTGGATTTCATCCTGAAATCCCATCCTCTTCGGAACAGCCTGTCCCATTCTTCTTTTTATCCCTTGGCATCCCTGCTCGCTACCCCTTGCAGCGCATCCTGTTACTCCATGTTTACGTCCAAGTGGCATCAGATTAACAGAACCACAGGCACTGGCAAGCGCCTGAAATGGCGCTCTATCAGCGCCTGGGACAAGGGATTGGCTAATATTTTTGCACAATATCAAACAGTTAAATTTACGACACAATTAACCACGCCAGAATTATGACAATCAATTCCTACAAATGCCTACACCGCTATAGGAAATGTCCTACAAAGGCGCCCCTGTTTACCGCCCGCCATGAGGCCATTATCCTGTGACAATGAGTCAAGCCCCCTCTCCCAGCACCCCCTGGCTCAATGCCACTGTCATGGCCTCCGCGGGTACCGGCAAAACCTGGCTGCTGGTGACCCGACTGGTGCGCCTGCTTTTAGCCGGCGCTCCTCCCGACGGCATCCTTGCGATTACCTTCACCCGTAAAGCGGCCGCCGAGATGCACAGCCGGCTTGCCGAACGTCTGCTTGCCCTGGCTTCCCTCGAAGCGGGGGAACTGGCCGGGCAACTGCGAGAGATGGGTATCGAGCCCGATGCCGAAACGATTCAGCGGGCAAGCCGCCTCTACGAAAGCCTGCTGCAAAGCCGCCATACGGTCCGTACCACCACCTTTCACGCCTTTTGCCAGGAGATCCTGCTGCGTTTTCCGCTGGAAGCAGACGTGCCGCCGGGCTTCGAGCTGCTCGACAGCAGCGCAGCACTCGCCAAAGCCTCTTGGGCATCGATGCTGACCGAGGCCGGAAGCGCACCCGAAGGAGAGCTCGCCCGCGCGCTCGAACATCTGCTGCACTACTGTGGTGGCCTGCACGGTATGCAGCGATCCTTGGATGCGTTTCTAGAGCATCGGGGAGACTGGTGGGCCTATACCGAGAACGCCGATGATCCCTATCGCTTCGCGCTGAAGAGGCTGCAGCAACAACTGGAGATCTCGCCGGACAGCGATCCGCTACAGGATTTTTTCAGCGACCGGCGAATGAAAGAGCTGGCGGAGTTTACCGCGCTGCTGGCCAAACACCCCAACAAGGGTAACGATGAGGCACTGGAACGGTTAGCCACGGCACGTCATCCAGAACTTCCCCTGCAGCAACGTTTCGCCGCATGCACGGAAGCCTTTCTCACTAAACAGTACACACTGCGTGCACGCAAGGCCTCCAAGGCCCAGGCCGTCAAGATGGGTGATGAGGGTGAAGCCCGTTTTCTTGCGCTGCACGCCACGATCGGCCAAGCTCTGCTGGAAACACGAGACCAGCTCGCCGCGCGGGAGACATGGCATGCTTGCGCCGCCTGGTACCGTTGCGGGGAATACCTACTCAAGCATTATCAACGCTTCAAGGCCGAACAGCGCCTATTGGACTTTACCGATCTGGAATGGCGCGCCTATCGCCTCCTCACCCATTCGGATAATGCCCTATGGGTGCAGTACAAACTGGATCAACGCATCGAGCATCTGCTGGTCGATGAATTCCAGGATACCAATCCTACCCAGTGGCAACTGCTGCTCCCGCTGCTACAGGAGATGGCTGCCGGCGAGAGTGAGAAGGCGCGTAGCGTGTTTCTCGTCGGTGACGCCAAGCAATCCATCTACCGTTTTCGCCGTGCTGAACCACGCCTGTTCCAGGCCGCCCACGAGTGGCTGAGCGAACACCTCGATGCCCAGGGATTTCCGCTACATATCTCCTGGCGCTCGGCGCCCGCCATCATGGAATGCATCAACAGGGTTTTCGATGAACACGGTCCGATGGCCGGCAGCCTGCGCGACTTCAGCCACCACGACACTCATCATCATGAGCTTTGGGGCAGCGTCACACTTCTTCCGTTGCTCGAAGAGTTGCAGAGTGAAGGCGAAGCGGCACCACCGGCGGCACTGAGAAACCCGCTCAAGCAACCGCGTGAACGACCTGTCGATGACCGTTATCTGCGGGAGGGAGCCTTGATCGCCCGGACTATCCGTGAGCTGATCGACGCAGGTACCCTCATTGGCCCGTCAGGCGCGGCTCGCCCGCTCCACTACGGCGATATTATGCTGCTGGTACGCAGCCGTTCCCATGTCGGTTACTATGAAAATGCCCTGCGCGATGCCGGGATCCCTTACATCGGCGCAGAACGTGGCACCCTTCTAGAGAGCCAGGAGGTGAGTGACATGGTGGCGTTGCTTGAGGTGCTGATCACCCCTTACAACAATCTGTCTCTCGCGACGGTACTGCGCTCCCCCCTGTACGCCTGCGACGATGAGGCTCTGGTTCGTTTGGCGCAACATGGCAACGGAAACTGGTTCCAGCGTCTGCTGGCACTGGCGCCCGCTTTGCAGCCCCAAAGCCCATTGGCAAGGGCCGCCACACAACTTGTGCAGTGGCGGGAACTGGCCGGAAAATTGCCCATCCATGACCTGCTGGATCGCATCTTCTGCGAAGGTAATGTGCTCGCCCGTTACCACGCCGCATTCCCAGAGCATCTACGCAGCAGGGCAGAGGCCAACCTGATCCGTTTCCTCGAACTCGCCCTTGAGATCGACAGCGGCCGGTACCCCAGCTTGAGCCATTTTCTCGCCCGGCTAAGTGAGCTGCGCGAGAACCGCAAGGAGGCGCCCGATGAGGCGCCTGTGAGCGGCAGCAATGAAAGACTAAGAATATTGACCATCCACGCGGCCAAAGGACTGGAGGCGCCGGTGGTGTTTCTCGCCGACACCACCACTACCCTTTCGAGTGACAAACCGTTTCGTGCCCTCATCGACTGGCCCGCCGTCGAAGCCCGCCCACAAGGATTTTTACTGGTCGGCAAGCAGGGGCAGCAACCACCACTGGTGCGGGATAACCTGGAGCGGGAAAAGCATGAGGAGCAACGCGAATCGGCCAATCTGCTCTACGTTGCCATCACCCGTGCCCGTCAGCACCTTTATATTAGTGGAGTCAGACCACGCCGTGGCACTGGGCTGGGCTGGTATGGCGCCATGCACTCGGCGATGGCTCCGTTGGAAGAAGACGCCCCCGAGCCCCCACTAGTGCTGCATAGCAACCGGATGCCGGAGACGGCAAACACGCATCAAGATAATGCTGCAAATCCACCAGTTTCTTCAATTCCACCGATGCTTGCACGTCCACTCATCCTGCCACCGCTACAGCACGAGATCGCACCCAGTTACAACACCAGCGCGGCGGCTGCACCTGGGCACCCCACCGACGAGGACGGGCGGCTGCGTGGCATGGTCATCCACCGGCTGTTACAACGCTTGAGCGAGACCTCCACCACGGATTGGCCGGAGGCGACATCGTCCGTCGCGGCAGAGTTCGGCCTCTCCCCCACCGGCGTCGGCTTTCGCCAGTGGCAGGAGGAGTGTAAGGTACTTCTAGGGCTGTCTGAGTTGAAGGGGATCTTCTCACCGCCTAAGGGGGTGGAAACTTTTAATGAAGTTCCTATTATCTACACGCTAAACGGCCTAACGGTGAATGGCGTTGTAGATCGTCTGGTGCTCATGCCTGAGAGCGTCTGGGTGGTGGACTATAAAAGCCACCAGGGAGCGAACGCAGAAACGATCCCAGCCCTTGCTGCCTCCTATTACCAACAGCTTCGCTACTACAGCGCAGGCGTACAGCGACTCTGGCCGAAAAAAAGGGTACGGTGCTTTCTGATTTTCACCGCCTGCGGCCTGCTTTACGAAATTGACACTGACAGGGATGAAGCGCTGATCGCGGAAACCGACCCACAGTAACCACTGATTAACAAAGAGCCATAACGATGAGCACAAACACCTACCATTTCGATGTCACCGGCGACAACTTTTCCCAGCTCGTCCTCGCCAACTCGCAGCATGTACCGGTTCTGCTCGACTTTTGGGCTCCCTGGTGCGGCCCGTGCCAGAGCCTGCTGCCGCTACTTATACGTCTCGCCGAGGAGTACGCCGGTCAGTTCTTATTGGCAAAAATCAATATCGACGAGCAACAGGAACTGGCTGTCCAGTATGGAGTGCGTAGCGTGCCGACAGTTAAACTCATACACCATGGCGAGCCTGTGGATGAATTCACCGGCGCGATACCGGAACAACAGATAAGGACATTCCTCGATCCGCATATCGAACGTGAGTCGGACCGACGGCTGCCGGAGATCATCGCCCAATTCCAGTCTGGTGCAAGAGATGAGGCGATGACACAGCTGCAGCAACTGCGCTCCAACGAGCCGGATAACCAAAAACTGCTTGCTGCCGAGGTGGACATGCTGATGGCAATGGAGCGTTATGCCGAGGCCGATACCATGCTGACCACACTTCCGCCGAATGTGGAGATGAGCCCTGAAATCCAGGGACTCAAATCGCGGCTCCAACTATCGATGAATGCCAGTGAAGCACCGACCATAGAGGCCTTGGAGCAGACCCTCGTCAGTGACCCGGCAAACAGCGAAGCACGCTATCAACTGGCTGTGCAACGCAGTGCCAATGGTGACTACGAAGGAGCCCTGGAGGCCTTTTTCGAACTGCTTTGCCGTGACCGCCAATACGGTGATGATGCGGCACGCAAAGGGATGCTAATGGTGTTTGATCTGTTAGGCGGTGAGGGTGAGCTGGTCAGCCGCTACCGGCGGCAAATGTTCAACGCATTACACTGAAACGGAAAAGAAAGGCTCGTCAATATGCTCCTGGAGGGCACTGCGAACCGCATCATTATCATTGCTGATGGATCTTCGAAAATCCGGCCGTAATCACAAGTATCCCATCCGGTACTTTTCCTCAGGCATCGATGTTGGCCGACACAGAGGAGCCGAAACAATAAAGGCTGTCGTCGACAGCCTTTTTTCATTTCTTAATTGCTGGCTTTATCAAGCGCCATGGAGAGTTTTTCCGGTGGAAGATAACCCGGCATCAAAGTGCCATCTTCGAGTACCAGCGCCGGTGTGCCGGTGACGCCCATCACCTGCCCCATCTCAAAGTGATCTCTGACCGGGGAGTCACAGCTGGCCGATTTCGGCGCTGTTCCGCTCTTTGCCAAATCCATCGCCTTGTTACGGTCCTTGGCACACCATACATTCACGGCCTTGTCATAGGAGGGAGAACCCAGCCCCGCACGCGGATAGGCCATGTAACGCACCGTAATGCCCAGTTCATTCATCTTCTCCATGCCGTTATGGAGTTTTCTGCAATAACCGCAATCGATATCAGTGAACACGGTGAGAATATGTTTTTCCTTTCCTTTGGCCTTGTAGACAATCAAAGAAGACTCATCAATGGACTTCAGTGCCTTCAGGCGTGTCGTCGCGCGTTTCTGTTCGGTCAGGTTGGTACGGCTCTCCAGATTGAACAGCTCGCCATCGAGCAGATACCGCCCATCGGCAGAGATGTAATAAATCTTAGGCCCAAAGGTAACCTCATAGAGACCGTTCACAGGCGCCTCACTGACCGCATCGGGCTGAGCACCGAAGACCTTGACCAGATCGTTCTTCAATTGCTGAACTTCCTTGCTGTCAGCGGCAATTGCCGGCAACGCGATCAAAGACAGCACAACCAGTAATATTTTTTTCATCATAGATTTCACTTTTCGGTTAACATTAATCTCGGAAATTACCAAATTGCACAGCCTGTCCAAGATCAGCACCCCGCAGCACAGCCATCGCCTCCTGCAAATCGTCACGCTTTTTACCAGTGACGCGCACCTGTTCACCCTGGATTGATGCCTGCACCTTGATCTTGCTGTCCTTGATCAGCTTGACAATCTTTTTACCCAATTCCTTATCGATACCCTGTCGCACGGTTATCTTCTGCCGCGCTCTCATGCCTCGTGTCTCGATCGCCTGATTTTCCAGAGAACTGATATCGATGCCCCGCTTGGTCATCTTCTGGTACAGGATATCGATAATCTGTTTAACCTGAAAATCATTGTTTGCCTCCAGCACCAGAGCGTCGGTTTCTTCTACGACTTTGGCATCGGCGCCCTTGAAGTCAAAACGGGTGCCTAACTCGCGGTTGGTCTGATCCACCGCATTGGAGAGTTCGTGTTTATCTACCTCGGAAACCACATCAAATGAAGGCATAAGCGTTGACGTCCTCGCAAAATCAAATATCAGAGCCACATGATTGTAGGGGTTTCACGAAAACATTTCGACTACTGCCGAATTATGAAAGTTCCGACATTACCGCCAATCATCCGGCCGATTGCCGTGTTAGCCACGTGGATGGTGAATGGCATGCAAATTTTTCAATCGCTCACGCGCCACATGGGTGTAGATCTGTGTGGTGGACAGGCTACTGTGACCTAACAATAACTGCACCACGCGCAGGTCCGCACCATGATTAAGTAGGTGCGTGGCAAAGGCATGACGCAGAGTATGGGGTGAAAGACTTTTGCTGATGCCGGCCAAGAGCGCATAGCGCTTTATCAGCTGCCAGAAGGCCTGGCGTGTCATGGCGCTACCGCGTCGACTGGGAAAGAGCACATCACTCTGCACTGCACCCAGCAGTAAGCCGCGTGTTTCCCGCACATAGCGCTCAAGCCAGCTCAGCGCCTCTTCCCCCAGGGGAACTAGGCGTTCCTTGTTGCCTTTGCCGATCACTTTAACCAGCCCTTGCTGCAAATTAAGTTGCGGCAAAACCAGTCCCACCAGTTCGGAAACACGAAGACCGCTGGCATAGAGCACCTCGAGCATGGCCCGATCGCGCATCCCAAGTAGATTCGAGGTATCCGGCGCTCCCAGCAGCGCTTCGACCTCTTCCTCAGTAAGCGATTTTGGCAGCGAACGCCCCAGTTTAGGGGCATCGATACGGCTGCTGGGATCCTCGCTGACAAGACGCTCTCGCACCAAGTAACGATAGAAACGGCGAATGCTTGAGAGCAGGCGGGCGCTTGATCGGGGCTTGGCGCCCTCCTCGACCCGTTGCTGCAGGTAGCCGAGCAGATCTGCCCGACCGGCACTGACCAAGTCGAGCTGTTGCAATTGCAGCCACTGAGAAAGCGCCTGCAAATCACTGCGATAGGCGCTTAGAGTATTCTCACTCAACCCCCTCTCCAGCCATAGGGCATCGAGAAAGCGCTCGAGCAATGTGACATCTCTCTCAGACATATCCCTCATGCTGCAGCAACCACTGTTTAATAGCCAGTTCGTCGCCCCCCGTCGCCCCCATATAGCCTCCCAGCCCTGACGCTGCAATCACCCGGTGACAAGGGATCAGGATAGGAATAGGGTTTGCGCGACAGGCACCGGCGACGGCACGCGCCGAAGAGCGCAATGCTTTCGCCAGTTCACCGTAGCGCATGACCTGGCCATAGGGAATTTGACGCAATTGTCGCCACACCCGTTGTTGGAAGGGCGTTCCTTCCGGCTGCAGCGACAACTGCGCATCGCATGAATCGAGAGAAATATAACGCTGCAGCGAAGAAACAGCATGGCCGACCCCCTCCTCGCCACTAACGAAGGGCTCGCAATCAGGTCCAAGAAAATCGATTGAATTCAACCTTCCGTCTTTCAGACTCAAACCGAGATAAGGGCGAGCTGGAAATGGTGAGGCGATGACCGCCTGATAGCGTTTCGTGCCCTGACGCTCACTCATCAGCCGCCGCCTGCTGCAGGCGCAACTGCTCCAATTCCTGTCGCAACACCGCCCGGCGCTCAGGACTCTCGGTAATCCTCAGTAGCTGCTGATAAATATATTCCGCATCTCCTGCCATCCTGGCCTTGGCCAGATTCCGAGCGGCCTGATAACGGGCCGTCTGGGCCCACGGGTCCATGCTGGCATTGTCGATGAGGGTGGCGGAAAGCAGGTAGAGGCGGGCAGCCTCCGCATATTGCTGTTGCGCCTGGCGGGAGTCAGCCATCCAGAACAGCAGCTCTCGGCGCAGCTTGAAATTGGGAGTGGCGCTGTAGAGCTTCTGCAACAATTGATAGGCTTGCTCATGCTGTCCCACCGTTTGCAGATCGAACAAGAGTTGCACCAGTTGATCACGCTGCCCCTCGCTGAGTGAGGCCGACTGAGGTATCAATGCATCCAGTAGCGAGACGGTATGCTCAAACTCACCGGCAAGGATAAAGACTTTGGCACGTCTCATCTGCCATGCGAATCGGGCGGTATCTCCCGGCGGCTCAGGTAGGTGCTGCATCAATTGAGAAGCCAGCGGCAAATCACCGTCACGGATCGCCTGATCCACCAGCATATACGCCACGGTGGCTGGAACCGGGCTATGCCCGTCAAAGTGTGAAGAGTGCAAATAGAGTTGCTGAACGAGAGCGATGCCGTTATCCAACGCCAGTAACTGCTCGACCAAAGCCAGGTGCGCCCGCTCCCTGTCCTTCCTCTGGTAAGCGTTGTTCGCCAACAGTGCGAGGAGTGAACGGATCCGTACCGGAAAGCGACGATCGGTAGTCTCAGCGGCGCTGAACCAGGCCGCATCATTGCCTATCAACAACTGCTCCCGGTTCCCCACGTGCCGGGCATAAGCCTGGTAGCTTTCCCAAAGGTTGTCCGCATTGTGGGAAAAGAGCTGGCCCCAAGTCTTGTCGAAGTGTTGCAGACGAAACCACTGTTCCAGGGCAATGATTTCCTGAGAGGTACTCTGCTCACGACGTGCCGCCTCAGCCATGATGCCGTAGAGCAGGTACAACGCTTCCTCACTCACGCCGTCGGCCTTTGACAACTCATCGGCCTGTGCCAGTACCTTCGCCGGTTTCAGGCCATCCCGTAGCGCTACTAGCAGCAACAAAGAACGAATCAGCGGGTCCTTCTTGCCCAATTGCTCCAGCAGAGGACGACTCTCGCTCGCTCTGCCACTGGCAAGGAGCACCCGGGCGCGCAACAGAATCGCCTCCCGATCACCATCACCGTAATCCTGATGAAAGCGCAGCATGGCGACATAGGCATCATCAATGCGCCCTTCAAGCAGATAACTTTGTGTTACCAGCTGACGATACACCGCAAGATGCCCGGCCTGCCCCTCTCCCGCCTGAGACCAGATAAGGGAACGCAGCAGCTGACGCGACTCGACGAAGTGGCCGCTCATCAAGAGCGCCCGAGCTCGTCGACCCTGCGCCCAGGCAAGAAAGTCATCCGGCAGTTTGGCCGGCATGTCAGCCAGGCCATCGGCCAGAGCCTGCCAACGCTCATGCTCTTCCATAATGCGAATACGCATCCGCTCCCAGCGCATCCATTGACGGGCATCAGCGGCATAGGGCGGTTGTTCTTTACTCAGCAGACTCAGAGCCAACTCGGCGGCGCCACCTTTCGCCAGCTGGGCGATCTCATCAAGCTCCAGGGCTGCCGCGGGTTGAAAAGCAAGGAGGATTAGCAGCGGCAAGAGACGAAAAAGGCGGACAGTACCCATAGGGTGCTGTCCGCCATTAACACCACGCCCCGATTGCAGAACGCTTTTCCGCAAGTTCGAGATCATCCGGCGAGAAAACCGCCTGGACGGATTAGAGCTTTTCC
>JBFEYJ010000053.1:0-15730 GCA_041562215.1 Thiohalomonadaceae bacterium
GAGGAATTGTTGTTTTTATCCACTTCTGTCATTGGCTAAGAGTAGCGTTTATTTCATTACGGAAACAGAGGGCTGTAGAACTCAATGACGCGGGAACAGGAAAGTATTAGGCTGAACGGTTCACAGGGGATGTTACTGTTTGGAGAATAATGTGGACATTCAGGAGAGGCGGCAGGAACCGGATCCTCTCGGCGAAAATTCGCCCAAGGGACACGACTTCCTACCGAATAGACAAACCGCCAGGACAAGCTTATGCGGGTTTCAAGAAGGGTCTATTCAACGGTGATGCTTTTCCGCTTGGCTTTTTCCACCTTGGGTATGGTCAACTCAAGGATCCCATCGCTGAACACCGCCTTAGCCTTGTCAGCATCGACATTTGAGGGCAACGCCACAGTGCGGCTGAATGTGCCACGGGAGATCTCACAGCGGTAGTAGTTCCCCTTTTCCTGCTTCTCCTCATGGCTGGTACTGCCCTTGATGGTAACCGTGGTATCGGTCATGGAGACATCGATATCCTCTTTTTTGACCCCGGGGATCTCCGCTTTGACGACGATATCGTTGTCACGGTCAATGATATCGACACGCGGCGACCTCATCTCCAGGGGAGCGCCCAGCTCTGACCAACTGGGCATATCCCAACGGAACGGCCGCAGCCACTGGCGCGGAAAGAAACTCTCCATCAACCTGTCCATCTCCTCGAAGGGGCTCATGGAGCGTGTCGGGGTGACCACTGGAGAGGATTGTATCTCTTTGCTTTCGTCTTGCTTCTTGCTCTCTTTCGCCATCAGAGACTACCTCGAATAATGTTGTGACAAATTACCGTTATGTACTAGCACAGGATGGCGAGTACGCAAGTGATGCCTAATCAGCTAAACCTGTGTCTGAACGTCATTGACCACCTCATGAACACCCGGGATATACCATGCATCGAGTTCTGCCAGACGCCTTTCCTCCTGACTGGGAACATAGCCATGGAGAATGACGCTACCGTTATGTACCTCGATGGAAATCTGCTCAGCGTGAACCAGCGGGTCTTTTTCCATTGTCATCCGCAGGGCATCGCTGACCTCATCATCGTTATCTTCTTCGGCAGGTATGACGGCAAGGAGATTGTCCACCCGTTCGCAGCCCAGACACCACCAGCACAACACCTCCGCCAGACGACGGTGGCTGAGGCTGTCTACCTGACCGCTAAGATAGACGGTTCCTTCCGACACCTGGATTTCGATAACCGCCTCGCCCCTGCCCTCTCGTAACAGATCGACGTTGCCATCATTACGTAACCGCAATGTGACGTTGCTGAAAACCGCTTCCGTGGCGAGCGCCCTGACAACCTCACTTCTAAGCGTCCCTTCTTCGTGGATGGCGGAAGTGACATTCAACTGGTCGATAATCTCCATCCCTGCAGCAATCATCCGCGCCACATACACCGCATGCCTTTTAGCGCGAATATCCGGAAACTCACCACTGAGTATCAACGTCCCCTCGTGCAGTACCAGTTGCACCGGGTAGCGGTTCACGTCATAGCGTGTTTCTTTTTGCAGGGCGGCCTGTATCTGCTCAAGAATTTCCTGAGGGGTCATCGGGATCATCACATCACCTTCTCTTTGACATTTACCCAACACCAGTATAGACCTTTGCATAAGCCATGAAGGGTGACCATTACTCATTGAAATGGCAGTAGTTTATTGGCGTACGGCAAACGACGTCAGCCGGGTTTTATGCAGCGATTCAACCCACACCACCGAGGCAGGAGCACGCCCAGGGAGCTTCCATGGACCTTCAGCCAGCAGGCAATTCCCGTCAGCAATGGTGGCGCCTCATCCTGTTTATCCTCTTTTTTGTGCTGCTCTACCTTGTGTTCTCCCGCACGGCACCACAAGAGACCTCCTATGCAATCCCCTACAGCGAGTTCAAACAGCGTATTGCCGCAGAGCAGGTCGCTCATGTGGAGCTTGAGGGCTACGCGGCCAGTGGCGAGTTTCATCAACCGCAGGACATTGGTCCACAGGGAAAACTCAACAAGCGTTTCCACACATCAGTGCCGCTGTTCGGCGATGAAGAACTGTTACCGCTGTTGGAGCGTCACAAGGTTCGTCTCGATATAAAAGACACGAAAGACAACACATGGTGGCCATTGTTACTGCTGAGTGTGCCATGGCTTCTTCTGCTGCTGTTTTATTTCTGGATAATCAATCGCGCCTCCAAGACTCTGGGAGGAGGATTAGGTGGTGGACTGGGAGGGCAAGGGGAGTTGAAACGCTTTCTGCAACCGGAGCGAAAACCGGCCAAGATCCCACGTCAAACCTTTGCCGATGTTGCGGGACAGGAGAACGCCAAGCGCGAGGTGGCCGAACTGGTCGATTACCTGCGCCGCCCTGATTTCTATACCCGTCTGGGTGCAGAGGTGCCGAGGGGCGTTTTGCTGATGGGGCCGCCCGGGACCGGCAAGACGCTCATGGCCAAGGCATTGGCCGGCGAGGCCGGAGTGCCCTTTTTCAGTATCTCTGGGTCGGAATTTATCGAGGTGTTCGTCGGTGTCGGCGCCGCACGTGTGCGCCATCTGTTTCAGTCGGCCAAGGCGCAGGCGCCGAGTATCATCTTCATCGATGAACTGGATAGTGTCGGTCGCACCCGGGGGACAGGACTGGGTGGTGGGCATGATGAACGTGAACAGACCCTCAATCAGATCCTGGCTGAGATGGACGGTTTTGTCGGACATGAAGCGGTGATTGTGCTCGCTGCCACCAACCGTCCCGATGTGCTCGATCCGGCTCTGCTGCGCCCCGGCCGATTTGATCGCCATGTCGTTCTCGATCTGCCGGATCGGAAGGACCGCATAGCGATCCTGCAGGTCCATATCCGCAAGGTCCCGATAGCCGCTGATGTGGACCTTGATCAACTGGCAGGCGGAACACCGGGCTTCTCCGGCGCGGACCTGAAAAATCTGGTCAACGAGGCGGCGATGATCGCTGCAAGGGAAAATCGCGAACAGGTAATGATGAATCATTTCGAAGAGGCACGCGACAAACTCCTGCTTGGTGGTGTTCGCAGCCTGGCGATCCAGCCCGAGGAGCGCCATCGCCTAGCCGTACATGAGGCCGGGCACACGCTGGTGGCCTACTTCCTGCCCCATACCGATCCGCTCTACAAGGTCACCATCATCCCGCGCGGGCACAGCCTGGGCGGCACCCAGCAACTGCCCGAGGAGGAGCGCCACACCCTACCCGAGGAGTATCTTCGCGATCGCCTCGCGGTGATGCTCGGAGGCCGTGCCGCGGAAAAGATTCTCCTCGGCACGGTCAGTTCCGGGGCGGATGATGACATTCGCCAAGCCACCAACCTGGCCCGTGCCATGGTTGGCCGCTGGGGAATGTCCGAGGAGATCGGACCGGTCGACCTTCGCGAGAGCGAGGAACACCCCTTTCTGGGACGGGAGATCGCCCAGCCACGCCATTTCAGTGAGAACTCAGCACGGGCAGTGGACAAAGCGGTGCGTGCCCTGTTGACACACGCCGAAGAGCAGGCAGGCAAGATCATCGAGGAACAACATCTCCCATTGAACAGGCTGATCACTACACTGGAAAAGAAAGAGACCCTGCACCGTGAGCAGATCGAGGCCTGTCTCTCATCGACCGCTCGTGGGGTATGAGCATGCGGAGCATCTGGACTTGGCTATCCCGGGGCCGGATAAGCGCCGGCGAATACAGCCACCTGGATTGGAAGTTGTTGAAGGTGCTTGTGCTTATCCAGGCTACAGTTTGCTTATTTCTTATCGACGGCCTTAATTTTCAGCATGCACCGACGACGATGCCATAATATTCAGGAGTATTCGCCTTCGCCCGGACGATGCTTTGTGTAATGATATGAAACGGCTGTTCCCCATACTGATGATCTCTTTTCTCTGGCTCCAGACGACACATGCCGGTGAAGGCGATAGCATTCAATTGCCAAGCGCTAATCACCGTGGGCTTGTGTTGGAACAGGCATTACAACAACGGCGGACGATTCGTGAATTTTCCGTTCAGCCGCTGGCGCTGCAGGCCCTTTCCCAGCTGCTGTGGGCGGCGCAGGGAGTCACTAGTGACAGAGGCTTGCGCACCGCTCCCTCCGCCGGAGCCCTCTATCCGCTTGAGATTTATGTCGTCATCGGTGCTGTCGATGACTTATCTCCCGGCGTCTATCGCTACCTGCCGAAAACCCACCGCCTGAAAAATGTGGTGGAGGGTGACCGCCGCAAAGAGACGGCACGTGCGGCACTGGGACAGTGGTGGATGGCAGATGCCCCGGTGATGCTCATTATCAACGCTGTCGCGCAACGCACAGAACGCAAGTACGGCAGCCGAGCCGGGCTTTACGTGCCTGTCGAGGCAGGTGCAGCGGCACAAAATGTCCTGCTGCAAGCGGTTTCACTTGGTCTCTCCGCGGCAACCGTGGGGGCCTTTGATACAGGAAGGTTACATGCACTTATCGGCGCACGAAAAAGTGAAGAGCCACTCTTGATACTTCCGGTGGGCTGGGCTGCCTCCTGAGATGCCGATATTACTCACCGCTCTCGAGGATGGTGGATTCACAAACGGCTTAAGAATCCAGGACAGTTCACTGCTCAGCCGGAAGCGAAAAGCAGCACAAAGATCGTAATCACCAGTGAGGCGGCAAGGTTCATCCACAGACCGGCGCGAGCCATCTGCGGGATGGTGAGGTGACCGCCGCTAAAGACGATGGCATTGGGTGGCGTGGCAACCGGCAGCATGAAGGCGCAGGAGGCGGCTATAGCCGCCGGGATCATCAGTGCGGATGCCTCCATCCCCATGGCGGTTGCCAGCGCTCCCATCACCGGCAGTACAATGGTCGCGGTGGCGGTATTGGAGGTCACCTCGGTCAAAAAGATCACCAACAGGGTCACAGCGGCAACCAACAGCCAGGGCGGGGTGTCGTGTAGCAGGCCGAGATGGGAGACAAACCATTCGGTGAGCCCGCTTTCAGCAAAACCGCTGGCCAGCGTAAAGCCGCCACCGAACAGGATAATGATCTCCCAGGGGAGCTTGACCGCACTCGCCCAATCGAGCAGAAAACGCCCCCGACGCCAGTCCGATGGGATAATAAACAGTATTACCGCGCCGGCCATGGCAATACTGGCATCCCCTACTCCCTCCAGCCACGCCACGTCTAACAGACCGCGAAGGATCCAGGCTACTGCCACGCTGATAAAGACGATCAGGATCCATTTTTCCTCCCACCCGAGTGGTCCGAGTATGCGCAACTGCTCCTGTAGCAGTTCGCGGGTGTGAACCGAGCTCCCCTCCTGACTCGGATAGGCCAAGCGGGTGAGATAAAACCAGGCAATCGCCAGCATCAGCAGAGAGAGCGGCAAGGCAAAGCCCATCCATTCGGCGAAGCCGATGGTTTGGCCGGTAGTTTTCTCCAGCACACCGGCAAGGATCGCGTTCGGTGGCGTTCCGATGAGGGTAGCCACCCCACCGATTGAGGCGGCATAGGCGATGCCAAGCATCAGTGAGACGGCAAAGGCCTTGTCGGGTGAGCCGTTTTCATCATGGCTGGCGATCACCGCCAGGGCGATGGGCAGCATCATCATGGCCGTTGCAGTATTGCTGATCCACATGGAGAGAAAGGCGGTGGCTAACATGAAACCGAGGACAGTGCGCGAAGGGCTGACGCCGACGACACGGATGGTATGCAGGGCGATGCGCCGATGCAGGTTCCATTTCTGCATGGCCATAGCAATAAGAAAGCCGCCAAGGAAGAGGTAAACCAGATGATTGGCATAAGAAGAAGTGGTCTGAGCCGTGCTCATCACCCCGAGCAGCGGAAACAGCACGATGGGCAACAGGGCCGTCGCCGCAATGGGGATAGCTTCGCTGATCCACCAGATGGCCATTAACAGCGTCACCGCTGCAACGCCTTGAGCCGCAGGGCTCAGCCCTTGGGGTTGAGGCAGAAACAGGACTAGCAGGAACAGGGCTGGGCCGAGTAACAGGCCGACAAGGCGTCGTTTCTCCATGCCTACTCGACCGCATCAACCAGACCGAGGTCGAAATAGGACTGCGCCAGTTTACGGATGGCGATGACGAAGGCGGCGGTTCGATAATCGTGGATGTCCGGGTTGCGCTTCATCATGTCACGAATATCGGCAAAGGCGGCGCGCATGGTGTCGTCGAGACCCGAGCGTACCAGATCGAGTTCGGTGGCGCCGCGGACGAAATCAAACCTCAGCTTACCCGGCATCTCTTTCCCCGTCATCTGCTCCAGCGCGGAGGCATAACTATTACCTCGCAGCTCATCGAATCGCCGCTGCAAGCGCCCAAAGCGCATGTGCGAAAGGTTTCGGGTCCACTCAAAGTAGGAGACGGTCACCCCACCCGCGTTGACCCAGACATCGGGCAGCATCACAGTGCCCCGGCGACGCAGTATCTCATCCGCCTCGTAGGTGACCGGACCATTGGCCGCCTCGACGATGAGTTTGGCCTGAATGCGCATGGCGTTGCCGGCATGGATCTGCGACTCCAGCGCAGCGGGAATGAGAATGTCGCATGCCATCTCCAGCGCCTCAGCGCCATTCTCACTGAAACTGCCGCCGGGGAATCCCTTCAGGCCACCATTTTCAACCAGGTACTGCCGCACATCGTGCACGTTCAGCCCCTCTTCGTTCACCACGACCCCGTCACGTTCGATAACGGCGATGATCTTGCAGCCGTCCTCCTCGGCAAGGAACTTGGCACTATGATAACCAACGTTTCCCAGCCCCTGGATCACCACCCGCTGTGCCATCAATCCATCCGTCAGACCAGCCTTTTCCCGCTCATCCGGATGGCGGAAGAACTCCTGGATCGCAAACTGTACTCCTTTGCCGGTAGCTTCGGTACGCCCAGGGATCCCCCCTCGATTAACCGGTTTACCGGTGACACAGGCATCCTGGTTCACGTCCTCAGGGAACAGGGTCTTATAGGTGTCGGCGATCCAGGCCATCTCCCGCGCCGACGTCCCCATATCCGGTGCAGGAACATTGGTCGCCGGGTCAAGAAAGCCGCGCCGCGCCAGCTCCTGGGCGAAGTGGCGGGTGATCTCACGCAGCTCATCGACACTGTACTTCCCCGGTTCGATCATCAGGCCACCTTTGGCACCGCCAAAGGGGATATCGGCCAAGGCGCACTTGTAGCTCATCAGTGCCGAGAGTGCTTCGGTCTCATCCTGATTAACGTGCGGCGCAAAACGCAGCCCCCCCTTGGCAGGCAGGCGGTGCGTGCTGTGCACCGACCACCAGCCGGTGAACACCTCGACCCCGCCGCGAACCTTCACCGGGAAGCGTATCTGGAGTACTGCGCTGCTGGCCTTGATGATACTGGCTGTATTGGGGTCCAGTCCCGCGGCAATGGTCGCACGGTCGACCATGCGGTCGACACCTTCACGAAAGGACATACTCTCTTGTTTATGATCGGGCACGAACGACTGACTCCCTGGCTGAAAAAATGGTGCACGGCCCCGCTTAATGGCGGGAATACAGAAAAAGAGATGACCATTGTAAGCGCATCAAGGTGAGGATTGCAGTCGCGCCGGTGAGTGTTCCCTCCCCTCGCCGCTCAAAGAGGCAGGGACAAGTGATACCGCGCAGCGCAGCGGGCGGAAATTACGGTTATATCGAGGTGATCATTAATTACGCTGAAACAGTGCCACCAAAAGCCACACTAAAAGAATGGGATCTTGGCCGTGAAATTAGAGGGGATCATAGATAGTCGGCGTGACTCTAAACCCCAGCCACAAATTATGCTGAATTTGAGCCAAACCAGAGGCCTGTCAGGAGGAAATGTCCCCCATTGAGCTCTGTAGGAAATTCTCCAGCCCGACTTGCTCGATCAGACCAATCTGGGTTTCAAGATAATCGATATGTTCCTCAGTGTCGTGCAGGTTCATCTCGAGGGTTTCCCGTGTCACATAGTCCTTGATCTCCTCACAATAGCCGATCGCCTCCACATAAAGTGAGTGCGCATCCATTTCCAGCCGGAGATCACCGGCAAGACAATCGGGCACCTGCCGGCCGATAGAGAGCTTGGTCAGATGCTGCATGTCGGGTAGCCCCTCAAGAAACAAAATCCGCTCAATCAGCTTGTCAGCGTGGCGCATCTCCTCAATGGACTCGTCATATTCATGTTTGCCAAGTGCGGTAAGGCCCCAGTTTTTGTACATACGGGCATGGAGAAAGTACTGATTGATAGCTGCAAGCTCCATGGTCAAAGCCTTGTTAAGCAACTGAATTACCCTCATGTCGCCTTTCATGTCATTCCCCTTCTTTACCTATTTCGTAGAGCTTGCCGGTATGCTTAACCGGCAGTGCCTAACTGGCAGGACATCCAAGGGATATAGTCCAGGCATGGGGAAAAAGCTAGAGGTGCAAAACGTGATAGCCCTCAAGCGATGTGGCTTGGAGGAATGTTACCGCCAGCCGCCCCTTCGGTTGAGGTGGGTAATGTGGCGCAACGGTGACAAATGACACTAACCTCATCGCCAAACGTCCATCACAAGCGGTTCACCTCGCAAGGGAAATCGCCATAGCGCGATTCAAATTAAAGATTTTGGTAAGGATTCCAGAATGTTAGGCAGATTTTTGGTTGCTTTGTGCTGTTACGCAAGCATGCTATGATAAGCGACTGAATCGAGGGTGTCTCGCATTGTTCGATTTCAATGGGACAAAAGACCAAGCATAGGGAGAAATGACATGGCCGTGCAGCCACGCAAGCGAAGATCCCCCCACGCGATTGCAGTCGATTAGTCAATACCGGCACTACAGTGCTCTCTCACCGGATAGATACAATGAAAATCAAGCCCGGGAGGATAATCAGATCAGACAAATGGATTATTGACCACAAGATCCTGCATGCGGACAAATGCTAATGCAGTTCTCCTGACGAAGAACACAATCTACAGACAGCATCAGAATTCAGCATAGGTGTGAGAATGAATAAAAACTATGACTTTGACATCAAAGATGTGATCAAGCAGCTTGTCAAAGTATTTAAAACAAAAAGAGATGAAGCCACAGTTGGGGATTTGATTGCAGAAACAGGACTACCAAAGTTCCAAATCGGCCAAGCCATAAAGGTAATGATGGATGAATACTTTGGCGGTATGAAAGTCACTGAGACGGGAGAAATTATTTATTATTTTCCTGAAGGCATGGTAAATCGTGTCAACGGATTTTCCGCAAGGCTTAAGCGAGCTGTAACAACCGTCAAAAACGCTGCAAAAATCACTCTTTCTTTTTTATTTAAAGCATGGATTGTGATCATGCTTGCAGGATATTTTATCGCCTTTGTTATTCTAACAATTTTACTAATAACAGCTGCAATAGCAGGCATGTCAGCATCAAAGAATAAAGGAAAAAGCTGGTCAGGAAGGCATTCAGGAGGCTCTCTGGTCAGGGGAGTAATTGAGATAGTTATCCAATTATTATTATACAGCAGCTTATCGAGCACCAATCGAAGTCAGGAAAAATACCCTTTTTATAAAGCTGTTTTTTACTATGTGTTTGGCGAACAAAACCAGAACAATCAGAATGAGGAATGTGAAAAGAAAGCACTCATAAAATATATCCAAAAGCACAAAGGCACATTGACTATTGATGAAATATCCCTTGTGACCGGAAAAGATTATGACCATGCCAAAAAAATAATGAATAAATTCCTTGTCGAGTATGAAGGGGAGCCGGAAGTTACCGACGATGGAACACTCTATGTCAGTTTTCCAGTCTTAATGCAGACAACAGAAGATAGCGACGCCCCGGACTCCGTTTCAATAAAATTAATTTCCAATGACGCGATTTCGCCAAAAATCAAACTTGCTATAGTGATAATGAACTGGGTGAATCTTGTATTCGGGATGTTTATCACTATATTCAGCTTCATTATTACCGGCACGCAGGAAACGAACCCGATCGGCATGGCTATCGGTCTTTTAAGCGAAATCGGTATTCATGTGGATCTCTCTCGTAATTTTATTGGAATAGTTCTAGGCCTGATCCCTCTCACTTATTCAATACTGTTTTTTGCGATACGGTGGGTAAGACTTAATAATGAGAAGATTGAAAATAACGAGATAAAACAAAAGAATTTTTTCAGACGAATCATCGCGTCTATCTTCATAAGCCCTGACAAAGTCGACCCGGAACAAATCAAGCCTTCCGATCACAGAGAGGAGCCGGACGATTGGCCTGTTTTCTTGAAAAACTCAATGGATCAATACGGTGAGGTAAAAGGAATTGACTTTGAAGCAACTGACGACGGAAAATTGATTTATATTTACAGAGAGTTAAAAAGAGAGCTTGAGGATTTAACGAAGTTCAGGAAGGGCATTGACGTGAGTCAGTATGCTATTGGCGATACAGTGTATGACTCAGGTTCATGACTTTCAGCAATAGATAGAAGATAAACAGGAGAACCTAATGATTAGCAATGTTGCCGTAAGAACCAGTGCCGCCTCGAGTCTGATAGAGTTTTTAGAGGAAAATGACTTTATTGTCGATACAGTCGACGAGGTCCTGAAAGTTTCAAGAACATCAGAACTCGACGTTTTTCTGAGTGTTGACGAGCACTCTATATACTTTGAAGTAGAGCTTGGAAACATTTCAAGTTTTACAAATGAAGAGCTTTATTTTAAGCTGCTTGATCTGAATACCGAGATCACACCTGTAAGCATAGGCATTGATTCAACAGATAAAGAAAACCCAGTCGCCGTTCTTGTTGAAAGAAGGGAAACGCAAAACCTGGATTCCAATGAACTTTTGTCAGTATTCGATGCAATGGAAATTGCACGATACAAAGTTGAACAACTTCTGGCCCAGTATATCAAGTAAGGAGATCACATGAGCATATTCGAAAGACTATTTAAAATAGGCCAGGCAAAGGCTAACCAAGTCGTTGACGGCATGGAAAAACCTGAATTAATGCTGGAACAGGCGATAAGAGATCAAGATAAACTGATAAGGGAAGCACGAGCCAGAGTTGCACAGGTTTTGGCCACGGAAAGAAAAACCAAGAGGCTTCTTGATAATGAGAAAGAAGAAAATCAACTTTGGGTTCAGAGAGCACAACAGGCGTTAGATGCCGGAAACGAAGAACTTGCTACAAAATCGCTGATAAGAGCAGAGGAATATGAGCAAAACGCCGCAACGCTTCAAGTTACATGGGAATCTCAGCGGAAAGATGTAGACAGCCTGAAAAATGATATTAAACAGATGGATGCTGAACTTGCTCAACTAAAGAGAAACAAGGATATCATCATTGCTCAATCAAAATCAGCTGAAGTAAAGAAATCAATCTACGAAGCTAAGGCACAAATCGGAAACAAAAATAACACCAGTGATTTGATCGCCCGAATGAAAGCAAAAGCTGAAAGACAATCAGATGAAGCGCTTGCCGCCAAAGAGATGGCCGAGGACTTCGATGGTAAAGATGATCTCGAAAAAGAGTTTGAAAAACTTGGCGGAACAACTGCAAGTAGTTCGGTGCAGGAGAAATTGGCAGCAATGAAAAGAAAGCAGGCGTAATCAAGCCTTGGAGACTACCGGATGGGCGCATTTTATATGCGCTCTATCTGGCTCTTTGGTACCAGACAACTCAAGATATCAAGCACATATTTCACTAGTAAACATCGAGATATATACCATACCTCATTAACACATAAAAACTTCAGATTTCCGACATTGTTTTCCAGGTTATTAACCAATACAGCTTAGCTTTTCTTCTGAAGCCAATCATGTAATACCCGTTTGCGCTTCTTCTTTTCCAGGTGTTCTCGCAGTTTTTCCTTCACCTCATCATAACGGCGACGTTCGGCTCCGTGGATCTCCTGGCACAGCAAAAGATGCAAACCGACGGGGGATTCGATAACTTCACTGAGCTCCCCTTCTGCCATCTCGAACAGGGCCTTATCAAGTTCAGGGTATAGCTGTCCCGGCTTAACTCGCCCTAGCATTCCTCCCTGCATAGCGGTCGGGCACTCGGAGTAACGTTGTGCAAGTGCCGTAAACTCCTCTCCCCCCTCGACCAACCGCTGCTGGATTTCAGCGATCCGCTGCATAGCCCGTTCACGATGATTATCTTCATACTCTTCGTTAATGGTGATGAGGATATGACGAGCGGTGCGGGTCTCGGGAAGTTCGAATTTATCCATATGCTGCAGGTAATAAATTTCAACTTCGGTATCACAAACGACTGACCTTTCTGCAACAATCTTCTCCAAAACCGCTTCGACCTTCAGCTCGTAGTGGAGCGCTTGATGGAGGGTATAGCGATCAAGGCCGTTGGTTTCCAGTGCCTGCAGAAATTCCTCCTCACAATCATAGCGCTTTGCCAGGGAATCAATAGCTTGCTCTACTACCGACTCAGGAATGACTACCTCCGAGGCATCTCCGCCCTGGAGGACACGTTTACCGATGGCCAATTCGCGATTGACCTGACGCAACACTTCCCCGTGTTCCTCAGGGGAGAGTGAAGCCGGCGGCTTGCCGAAGAACTCCAGGGCGACACGCAGCATGGCGTAGTTGCTCCCGGTTGACTCTTGTACCGGTGTCATTATCTTTGAGGAGTTCATACGACTGTTTCGGCAATATCCTGCGCCTGCTCTATACCGTCGAGAGAAGTCTCTGGCACCAGCAATGTGCGACCTGGAAAACGGACATGGTAGGCAACACCGTCCTCATGATGCCGCAACACCTTGATGATCTGGCCGACATCACCAATCTGAACCAGAATTTCTCCTTTGGCACTGAGGTGTTTTGTAGCTCTTACCTGCTCACGAAATTCGAAACGGCTTGGGATCCAATCATCTTTCGCATCAATCAGTTCCTCCTCGCGACAGCCGATCAATTTTCCCTCGTCAATGAAATGCACCTCATAGATGACCTGATCCTGCAGAAAAGTCCCGCGGCTGCGCACATAGCCTACGCTGCCGCGACGCACCAACAGGGTACCGGTCTTTTCACCGGGATAAGTGCCGTCGTTGCGAATGTTACGGATCACCCGCACCTCGTGGCCATAATCGTAAACTATCTCACTCACTGCACGCCTCCAAGCAGCTTATCAACTGAAACAAAACTCAAGCCGCTACTTTTTTGATAGATCTTCAGCACCTTCTCCGTTCTTGCATCGGAACTGACAAAGTCCTGGTATGCCTGGGTCAGAGATGCGACATAGACGGCATGTTGTGCGTCAGCCTCTTGCGGCATCGTTGCGGCGGTAAGGTAGTTATGAAAACGCTGCAGAATATGCAGGCGGTTGACCTTCACTACACGCTCATCATAAGGAATGTCGAAATACTCTAGAAAATCCTCGGCGGAAACCAGATCTTCAAGTTCATCGATAAAGTCATTTGTGTCCATCGTTACCTCCTAGGTAAACAAGCTGTAAGAGGCCAGCCCTGTGGGCGAACCATGACCGAGATGACTCGGTTCCTGCAAAAAAAGCTCCAGTGAAAATTCCAGGTAGAAACCCACGCCCCTTGGCCAAGCACTGGTTGAGGTCCTCTACTACCGACACCGGCTCAAACCAATGAAGACTGTTCACACCGCGTCAGCATCTCAAGCAATGCGGCTGCGCCAAAGTGATCCGAGGGATCGAGCTCGGCGACCTTACGCAGGCGTGCCCGGCCTTCTTCCAGCTGAGCAAGTCGCAGGTAAAGATAAGCCTCAGCCTTGAGAGTCAGCAGGTAGAACCTAACAAGCCCCATTGATTTGAGTACGCCATGGCTGAGTTCGGCCTCATCCACCTGCTGCCAGTCAGACGGGAAATCGAGTCGTTCGGCAACGACCTGCAAGGCACGTCTGGCAACCTGGCTGGCCTCATCTAGGCGGTGCTGGTAGTAATAGGTCCGGTAGAGTGCAACCAGCACGCTAAGATTGTCCGGTGCAAAGAGAAAGGCACGCAAGAGTAGCCCCTCTGCATGGCCGTCACCATAAGCGGCGGCTGCCTGCATCAGCAGCTGCGACACCTTCTCCGGCATCGGCTCGTCGAAATAGAGTTGCTGTCCGTCCAGGTCAAGCAGGTCCATGCTTTAGCTCTCCGCACTGCGCTTGAGTGGATTGCCATAGCTGTCGAAGGTGGGCGCCTCACACAGGCGATCATCACCACAGGCAGTGCACTCGTCACGCTCACGTTGGTTGAATTGATGTTCTAGAACATCGATGCGCTGTAAAAGACAGGCAATTGCCCTGCCTACAGGGTCAGGGATCAAGTGATGATCCAGATCGACACCAGGAATGGGGCTCTCGTGCTCTTTCTCGCGCTTAACGATGCGCCCTGGAATACCGACAACAGAACGTTCCGCGGGCACGTCGTTGACCACCACAGAGTTCGCACCGACCCTGACATTATTCCCCAGCGTAATCGCCCCAAGGATTTTCGCTCCGGCACCGACCATTACGCCGTTCTCAAGCGTGGGGTGACGCTTCCCCTTATTCCAGGTGGTCCCGCCAAGGGTGACGCCATGGTAAAGGGTGACATCGTTGCCGATGATGGCGGTCTCACCGATCACTACCCCGGCACCGTGGTCGATAAAAAAACGACGCCCGATCTGCGCACCCGGATGAATATCGATATTGGTCAGTAGGCGAGACAGGTAGGCGATAAACCTGGCCGTATAACGCAGGTTCCACAGCCACATTCGATGTGCGACACGATGCCAGAGGATTGCATGGACGCCGGGGTAGGTCGTCAGCACCTCAAGGTGAGAGCGCGCTGCCGGGTCGCGGGCGAAAACACAGGCAACATCCTCATGCCACAGGCGAAACAGGCCTGGTGATTCACGCCTTATCGGCACACCGCTTTCGCTTTTCTCAGTGAACATGGTGCGACTCGCTTAACAGGCTGGTGTAGAAGGCTTCCAGCTCAAGCGCGGAAGGCGATCGCTTGTTCTGTGCAGCAAATCGACGGATACCCGGAAGCAGGAGATCAGCCTGATCGCGGCTAAGGATGATGCCCATATCGGCAAAAAAGCGTAACACCGCGCTCGCTCCTGAGTGTTTGCCCAGCACCAGGCGGTGCTCGCGCCCGACAGATGCCGGATCGACACCCTGATAGTTGAGCGGGTCTTTGAGCAGGCCATCCACATGAATGCCGGACTCATGAGTAAACACCCCTTCACCGACAATGCTCTTGTGCCAGGGCAATGGTCTTCCTGAAGCGACAGCGACCAGTTGCGACACCTCCGGGTAGTTGTGTAGATCGACGCCACACTCCGTGTCGTACAGGACATTCAATCCCATGACGACCTCTTCCAGTGCAGCGTTGCCGGCGCGTTCGCCCAAGCCGTTGACGGTAGTATTCACATGGCTGGCGCCGGCGCGAATAGCCGCCAGGGTGTTGGCAGTGGCCAATCCCAGATCGTCGTGGGCGTGCATCTCGATGTCCATGTCGGACGCCAGGTGAAGACGGCAGATGCGTTCGAATACACCGAACGGCTCCATGATGCCGACGGTGTCGGCAAAGCGAAAACGGTCAGCGCCGGCTTCTTGCGCGACCTCCATCACCCGCAGCAGGAAATCATCTTCCGCACGGGAGGCATCCTCACCGCCGACGCCGACAACCAGCCCCATATCGCGCGCCCTGCTGACGTAACGGTAAATTGCGTCCAGTGCCCATTTACGATCCTTACCCAGTTTTTTCTGCAACTGCTGATCCGAGACAGGCATGGAGAGATCCACCCGATTCACGCCAAGACCGAC
>JBFEYJ010000054.1:0-15553 GCA_041562215.1 Thiohalomonadaceae bacterium
CCTGACTGCGTTTTTTGGCGACACCAATCGCCCATTTGACGTAATCCGCATCCTTGTCCGATGCACCCTCGTCGCTGACATATGTGCGGTAGACGGGAAAGCAGGCGACCACCTCCACCAGGGCGCGGCGCAGGCTGTTGAGCGTGTAGTCCCTGGTGTGTGTATCGGCCTCGGCGATGCGGCTGAGCTGCGTTGCCAACACGTTGAGTTCGCTGGAGAGGGCGGCGCGCATGATCAGGACTTTGCATTGGTAGCGTATCTCCTCCACGCCCTCCCGCTCGCCGCTGAATACGCTGTAGGTCCGCGATAGCGCCTTCTCTGCCGAGGTATCAACAAAAAGGTCATTGCACAGTGAGGCGAAGTCGTAGCCGGTGGTGCCGTGAATGTCCCAGTCAGGAGGCAGGCGCTCGTGGGCGGCGAGGATCTTCTCCACCACGACGTACAGTGGATTGTTGTTTGTCCCGTTACCGGCAGGCGAGTGCCCGGCATAAACACTCTGTTGCAGGCGTTGGAAATATTGTCTCGGATTGTAGAGTCCGTCCGGGTGGTCGATGCGCAAGCCCTGTACCTTGCCTGCGGCGATAAGCTCGAACACCAGCGCGTGGGTCGTCTCGTAGACCTCCGGATCGTCCATACGCAGGGAAGCCAGCTCGTTGATATCGAAAAAACGCCGGTAGTTGATCTCGTCCGAGGCGACCCGCCAGTAAGCAAGACGATAGGGCTGCTCCTCAAGCAGGTGGTGGAGCAGGGTGGCATCGGCTGCCTGGCCGGTGGTGTCATTAAAGGCCCGAACGACCTCATCCATATAACAGGCGATATCGGCATTCTCCCGATAAAGGCGGGCCAGGTGTTGCTTGTGAACCTTCTCGTCACGCTGACGTTCGGCCAGTCTTTCAGGCTCGCTGGCGCTGCGTGGTGGAAGATTACTGAAAGCGGTGTTGAGGCTGGCAAATTCTAGCAGACCGGGATCCTGCTCGCCGAGCCGCTCGTCAAGTTGCGTCAAATGATGGCCGAGCAGGGTAGCGTAGCTGCTCGGGTCAACCGGAAAGCGGTGTTCGTAGTAGCGAATATCGAATTGGCCCTGTTCAGGGTTGAACTCCAGCACCAGCTCTCCTTTTTCCAGCACATTCCCGTAGTGATCCCCTAACACCGGCAGCAGCACCTTGCCGCGCAGGGCCGCCTTCAACGGTGACCAGTCGATGTCGAAAAACCGGGCGCTGGCGGCGGCGGGCCCGTTCTCCAGCAATGTCAACCACCAGGGGTTATCGTTGCCCATCACCCCCATATGGTTGGGCACCATGTCGAGGATTAGCCCCATGCCATATTGATGCAGCTTTTCGATGAAATGATCGAAATCCTCCGCACTGCCAAGTTCGGGATTGAGGCGGTGATGCTCAACGATGTCGTAGCCGTGACTACTGCCGGGACGGGCCTTTAACAACGGTGAAGCATAACAGTGGCTGATCCCCAGAGCAGCCAGGTAGGGCACCAGTTCGGCAGCGGCGGCAAAGGTAAAATCGCGATGGAACTGTAGGCGATAAGTGGCGCGGGGGATAATGGCTGACTGCCAGAGTTCCGTTGAGCCGATAACGGGCATCGGTGGGTGCACTGCACTGCCGCGCTCCTCTCGCATCGCCTCAAAACAGAGGCGTACCCGTGGATCGTCCGCCCAATACTCCAGGCTCAAGCTCAATTTGCGACGCCAGTTGGGATACTGTTCGCTGGTACCGGGAAGGTTAATCTGCTCCGTTTGTACAAAAACATCCTCCATTTGCACTGTCATGACCTGAGAAGGTGAACGGGCCAGATAACGATGGATCGCACAGGCCAATTCCTGTGTCATCTCCGGCACTTTTACCGGATCGGAGCTTAGATTTTCCGGCAGCAGTTGCTGGTGCTCCAGTGCGAGCAGCAAGCGTGCCCGATCCTCGGCACGCCTTATTACCTGTTGCTCCCGTTGCCTGGCAGAGGGGAACAGCCTTAGTTCGTTACGTAACTGCAGATCGCGGCCCTGCCAGAAGCCGGCAAGTGTCGGCAAGTCATGGGTGGCGACGGTGACCAGCGCCTGGGCGGGGAAGGCTTCAGGGGGGCGGAATTCGCCCCGGCTGTCCTTCTCGAAATAGAAGAGGCGGCAGGAGAGTACACCAAGTGGTTTGAGCGCATCACGAACTTCGACGGGAACCGTACCAAGATCCTCGCCGATGACCAGGCAACGGTTGCGCTGGCTTTCCAACGCAAGTATACCCAGCAGATCCTGCAATGGGTAACGGACATAACCGCCGTTGGCGGCAGTATTGCCGGCGGGGATCCAGTAAAGGCGCATCAAGGCCATCACATGGTCGATACGCAGGGCGCCGGTGGCGCGCATATTCTGCCTGAGGGTGGCGATGAAAGGTGCATAGGCGGCATCCTTGAGTCGATCCGGGATCGGCGGAGGCAGCCCCCAGTCCTGCCCTTTGAGGTTATAGTCGTCGGGTGGCGATCCGATGTGGGCATCTAGCGCGTAAAGGGCCTGATTTGCCCAAACCTCGGCACCGCCGGGATCGATACTGACAGCCATGTCCTGATACAGCCCCACACCGAGCCCCTCTTCATAGGAACGATGACCTGCCGCCTGAAGCTGAAGGTGGGCCTGCCACTGCAGGTACTGATAGAACTCAACCCGCTGCCCGTGACCGGCGGCAAACGCTGCAACCGATTTTGCGGTGGGATCCCGGTATGCTTGTGGCCAGGCCTGCCAGCCCCGGATGGTGGGGTCGTTTCGGGAAAAATGTTCCTGTAGTGACTCGAAAAGTGCGTGACGAAAAAGGGCCACCCCCTTATCCGCCTGAAAAGAACGAAAGGCCTGTCCCCGATCCGTACCCGGGACAAAATGGTGATCGCAAAAATGTTGAAACAGCAGCTCGAGCACCTCGCCCTTGGCGGCGGCCACCCCCTGGTAGTCCACCAGTTCAGCAGACCGTAGAGCACGCAACCGTGCCTGGAAGCTATCTGATTGCACCAGGCCTTGTGCCTTACTGCACTCGCCGAATTCCGCAACCGCCTCAACATCGATGAACAGTGTGTTGAGGAACTGCCGGCTGGAGGGACTGTAAGGGCTTGCATGCTCAGGCTTGTCTGGAAAGAGGGCGTGCAGCGGGCTGATGCCGACGATACCGGCACCGTTATTAGCGGCAACACTGACAAGCTGTTTCAGATCGGTAAAGTCGCCGATACCCCAGTTGTGCTCTGAGCGAAGGGCGTAGAGTTGTACCGCAGGGCCCCACAACCGGCCGCCATTGGTCAACGCTTCAGGCTGGTAACAACGCTCCGGCGTGACGATCAGGCTCAGTGTTGACGGTTCGATACCGTCAGCCTCTACGCTGAGTTGGTGATAGCCCGGTGGAGCCTCCACTGCCAGTTCAAGGCGGTAACGCCGCCAGGTGCGCCTGCCGATTTTGTGGTCTTCAAGCCGCGGCAGTGCAGAGCGAGCGACGGTGCCGCTGTGCTGTTGACCATCCTCGAGCCGCAATTTCCATGTCAGCGTCTCGTCAGTAGATTTGGTTGATGCTTGCTGGGGCCATTGCAGTGAAATCTGAAGCGGTTCGGCCGATGCACGCACAACCTCTACTGGCGGTAAAAGGCGATCCCATTGCGCAACTTCCTGCTGTTGCAGCGAGGTTTCGATCGAGGCCTCATCGTGGGCATCCACCCCCATTGCCTGCAGGAGGGCTCGGCGGATTTTTCGTGAGGTTGGATGGTGCTCGCCCCAGATATCCCGGTACCCGGATTCAACATCGCAAGCCATGCACAGCTTGTCGAACGGGGTCGGTTGATTCATGGGTGGATGACCCAGAGCACACTCCAGGGTGGGAGGTCATCGTTGCCGACGGGGGGGGCGGTGATCGAGGGACTGGCGTAGAGCTGTCGACCGGCCTGAATGTTCTCACTCAGGGGAAGTGGCTTATCGCTCACATTGGCAATCAAATGGAGTTCACATCCGTCGCCCAGCCGCCAGTCGGCCTGTAATCCAGTTACGCCGAATAAAGTGAAGCCTGCCACTGCCCCCTTGCTGCTGATCAGGTGCGGCACGATCTCCCGATGGCGCAGGGAAAGCAACTGCTGGTAATGCTGTAGCCAGGCCTGATGGCCGGGTTCGAGCAGTTCCTCCCAATTGACTTGACTGGCCTGGAAGGTATTGCTGGCGGCGGGATCGGGAATACGCCTTCGCACCGCAGGATCGGAAAACCGTTCAAAGCGAGCGAACTCCTTACGCCGTCCCTCGGTCACAGCGGCGGCCAGCCCTGGCTCAAAGTCGCAGAAAAAGAAAAAGGGGCTCAGGCAGTGCCACTCTTCTCCCATGAACAGCAGCGGCGGGGAGGGGGCAAGCAGCAGGATATCCACGGCCATGCGTAGCGCCGTGGGATCGCACAGGGTAGTCAGCCGTTCACCGAAAGCACGATTGCCGATCTGATCGTGATTTTGCAGCAGTGAGACAAAGGCCTGCAACGGCAAGTGTTTGCTCGGCTCTCCGCGACGCTCACCGTGGCGGTAGCTGGAGACCTCGCCCTGGTAAGCAAACCCCTCGGTCAGGCAGCGTCCCAGATACCACAGCGGTTTGTCACTGTAATCACTGTAGTAACCATCGTTCTCGCGGGTCAGCAGTAAGTGGAAGGCGTGGTGGATATCATCGTTCCATTGAGCACTGTAATAGCGTGGTTCCATATCATCGTCCCGCTTGAGATAACGGGCGAGGTTATTGTCGTTCTCAAGTACCAGGTGGATGTGTCGTAACTCGCCCGGTCCCTCCCTAACCGCTTTTGCAAGTTCACACAGAATATCGGGCTCGGAATCATCCATAATCGCATGCACTGCATCCAGGCGCAGGCCATCGAGATGGTACTCTTCCAGCCAGTAGAGTGCGTTGTGAATAAAAAAATCCCGCACCGTGCGGGCGTTGTCTCCATCGAAATTGATCGCCTTTCCCCAAGGGGTGTGATGTCGGTCGGTAAAGAAATCCGGCGCATAACTATGCAGGTAGTTACCTTCCGGCCCGAAATGGTTGTAGACCACATCGAGAAACACCATCAGGCCGTGATCGTGTGCAGCCTGCACCAACGATTTTAGAGCCTCTGGACGGCCGTAACTGCTATCTGGGGCGAAAGGCAGCACCCCGTCGTAGCCCCAATTACGACGACCGGGAAAATCCGCCACCGGCATCAGTTCAATGGCGGTGACACCCAGTTGTGCCAAGTGGGCCAGTCGTTCTTCCACCCCTTTGAAGGTCCCCGCAGCGCTGAAAGTGCCCACATGCAACTCGTAGAACACGGCCTCGTGCCAGGGTCGCCCCAACCAGTCGCCGTCCTCCCAGTCGAAGCTGGATGGATCGATGACTTCGCTGTGTGCATGCACGTCCTCAGGATTGAAGCGTGAGGCCGGGTCGGGAACGCGAAGGTTATCATCGATGCAATAACGGTAGCGGCTCCCGGCAGTGGCTGAGTGACTGACCAGTTCGAACCATCCTCCTTCCTGTTGCACCATTTCATCGAAACCTTCGCCATCGCCCTCTTTCAGACACAGCGCTACCTGTTTTGCCGACGGTGCCCAGAGGCGAAAGCGAACGCCGCCGTCGTCGAGCACCTGGGTGCCGAAGGGCATCGGATAACGACGCTTCATTGATGGTTCCTGGGGTGAATAAGCAGGGCGAAAGAGCGGGACTGCAAGGGGTAATTGTCACCACCGCTGAAGGTCTCTAACTCCGATGTACTGTCGCGGGAGGTGTCCAGCAAGGGCAACCACGCATCAATGCCGGTAAGTGTAGGAATGACGAAATGATGGGGGTCGTGATGGGTGTTGAGGAGTAACATAAAATCATCATCTTCCACCGGGTTACCGTGTCTGTCGTGCTCTCTCAACCCACTGCCGGGAAGCGCAATGCCGAGGCAACCGCAGCTGATGTGCCACTTTTCATCGGTCATTTCACTGCCGTCCTTGCTTAACCAGTAGATATCCTTGAGCTGCTCATCGCCGAAGAGACGACCGGAGAAAAAACAACGTCGGCGAAAGCCGGGATGATCCCTTCTCAGTATCAGCAGTTCGCGGGTGAACCTGAGCAGCTCCTTATTCTCCTCATGCAGATGCCAGTCGACCCAACTGATCTTGTTGTCCTGGCAATAGGCATTGTTATTGCCATGTTGGGTACGGCCGATTTCATCGCCTGCCAGGAGCATGGGCACACCCTGCGAGAGCAGCAGGGAGGCGAGAAAATTGCGCTTTTGCCGCGCACGTAGCGCGAGCACCTCAGGGTCATCTGTAGCGCCCTCGACACCACAGTTCCAGCTCCGGTTGTGGGACTCACCGTCGCGGTTATCTTCCTTGTTGGCTTCGTTATGTTTTTCGTTGTAGCTGACAAGGTCCTGCAGGGTGAAGCCATCGTGGGCGGTGATGAAGTTGATGCTGGCATAAGGACGGCGGCCATCGGATTGATAGAGATCACTGGAGCCGGTGAAACGTGAGGCCAGCTCGCTCAGCACCCCGGCCTCGCCCCGCCAGTAATCGCGGAGGGTATCGCGGTATTTTCCATTCCATTCAGTCCAGCCGGGGGGGAAGTTGCCGACCTGATAGCCGCCTTCGCCCAGGTCCCAGGGTTCGGCAATGAGTTTGACCTGTGAGAGCACCGGGTCCTGATGCATGATGTCGAAAAACGCACCAAGGCGTTCCACATCGTGCAGTTCACGGGCCAGGGCTGAGGCGAGATCGAAGCGGAAGCCGTCGACGTGCATCTCTGTCACCCAATAACGCAGGCTGTCCATGATCAGTTGCAACACGCGCGGGTGCATCATGTTGAGGGTATTGCCGGTGCCGGTGTAGTCCTTGTAGTAACGCGGGTTCTCGGGTAACAGGCGGTAATAGGCTGCGTTGTCGATGCCGCGAAAACAGAGCGTTGGCCCCAGCTGATTACCCTCTGCAGTGTGGTTATAGACCACGTCGAGGATCACCTCTAGCCCTGCCGAATGGAAAGTCTTGACCATGGTCTTGAACTCATCCGCCAGGCCGGTGGCCGAATAGCGCATCTCTGGGGCGAAAAAACCGATGGTGTTGTAACCCCAGTAATTGCGCATGCCGTGCTCGACCAGGCGACGGTCATCGATGAAGGCATGGATCGGCATCAGTTCTATCGCCGTGACGCCCAGATTTTTCAGGTAGTCAATCACCGGTGCGGTGGCCAATCCGGCGTAAGTGCCGCGCAGTGGCGCCGGTACCTCCGGGTGTTTGTAGGTAAATCCCTTGACATGCAGCTCATAGAGCACGGTATCGTGCCAGGAGATCCGGGGCGGGCGATCATCACCCCAGGTAAAAGCCGGATCGATGACCTTGCACTTTGGCATCGCTGAGGCATTGTTGCGCCGGTCGAAAGAGAGATCGCTCTTTTTGTGGTCGATGCGGTAGCCGAAGTGGGTGTCGTTCCAGCGCAACGGACCGACGATATTCTTGGCGTAAGGGTCAAGCAGCAACTTGTTGGGATTGAAGCGGTGCCCCTTTTGCGGCTCGTAGGGGCCGTGGACGCGATAACCGTAAATCAGCCCGGGACGCGCATCGGGCAAGTAACAGTGCCACACCAGGTCGGTCCGCTCCGCCATGTTGATTCGCTCAACCTCGCGCCTTCCGAGGGCATCGAACAGACAGAGTTCGACCCGTTCGGCATTTTCAGAAAAGAGGGCGAAGTTCACCCCTTGGCCATCCCACGTCGCCCCCAAAGGATAGGGATCGCCCGGCCACACTCTTGCCGGGGAGATGGGGCCGATAATTGTAATACCGGTCATGGCCTGTCACTCCTCATAGCCGATTCCCCCGATGCGTGAGCCACGTGGGAAATAACTCACCCGTCCCTGGGGGATGACAACGACACCCGAGGGCGTCACATGGTAGTGTTTACGATCCTCATCCAGGTCAAAACCGATGCGTGCATCGGCCTCGATGTGGTTGTGGCGATCGACAATTACCCGGCGCAGGTGGGCACCGCGACAGATACGAACAAAGTCCATGATGATGCAATCCTCAATCTTCGCTCCCTCTTCGAGCATCACCTCGCGACGGATGATGGAGTTGCGAATGGTCGCGCCGTTGACCACGGTGGCTGCACCGATCATGGTGTTGGTTATCTCGCCGCTGTTGATTTTGACGACCGGTCCCTGATAGTTACTCGAATAGATGGGCCATTGCGGGTTAAAAACATTGAAGCGAGGTGGCTCCTCCAGCAGGTCCATGTTCGCCTCGTAGTAAGCATCGATGGTGCCGACATCACGCCAATAGGCGGATTCTTCGTAGGCCTTGATCCCGGCGATGCGGTTGTCGGCAAAGTTGTAGGCAAAACAACGCCGCGTATTGATCACCCGAGGCAGGGTGTGATGGCCGAAATCGGTTTCACCCAAGCGGTGGGACTCCTCCAATGCTTCAATCAACACCTCGGCATTGAACAGATAATTGCCCATAGAGGCATAGGCGAGTGTCATATCAGCAGGCATCGGGGTAGGTGTTGACGGTTTTTCCTGAAAATCGCAGATGCGTGACTCCACATCGACACTGATAATCCCGAAGGATGCGGCCTGATCGAGGGGTACGGGCAAGGCGGCGACAGTGACTTCAGCTTCCCTTTCAAGGTGAAAGCGCACCATCTGGCGGATGTCCATGCGGTAGAGATGGTCGGCGCCAAACACAGCGATGAGGTCCGGGTGTTGTTCCTCGATGAGATTGCTATTCTGGTACACAGCATCGGCCGTGCCGAGAAACCACTCCTCGCCCTCGAGCATCTGTGGCGGCACCACGGTGATGAACTGCTCCGCCTGTATCGGCGAGAGTGTCCAGGCCTTGCGAATATGCTCGATCAGCGACTGCGACTTGTACTGCACCAACACGTATACGGAAAAGATCTTGGAATTGATCAGGTTACTTAGCACAAAATCGACGATGCGATAGCGCGCACCGAAGGGAACCGCCGGTTTGGAGCGCTCGGCAGTCAGCGGTTGCAACCGCTTGCCCTGTCCCCCGGCCATAACAAACGCAAGAATGCGCACGCGATCAGGCATCACCGTTCTCCGTGAGAGTGCCAAGAAACCCAAGCAGTCCGCTCAGTGGGACATCAATCCATTCCGGCCTGTTTTGCAACTCATAGCGCAGCTCGTAAAGTGCCTTTTCGAGGGTAAAGAGTCCGATCAGGGCTTCGGCATCGGCCTCATCTGCGGGATAGGAGGGGCATCCCGCTACCTCTTTGCGATAACCATTCATGAAGGCTTCTCGCGTTGCCTGTTCCCAGCGTTCAGCGAGAGGCCGCAACCGCGGCAGATCAAGCGGGCGATCTGCGGTAGCCTCGTTCAAGGCAAATTCTGCGGCATAGTTGAACGAACGCAACATGCCGGCAACATCGCGTAGCGGGGAGTGCTTAATGCGTCGCTGGGAAAGTGGACGTGCCGGCTCGCCCTCGAAGTCGATGATGATGAAATCGTTTTCTACGAGCAGCACTTGCCCCAAATGGTAATCGCCATGGTAGCGCGTTTTGCTTGCTTTGATCGTGCTGGGTAACTGGCTTGTGCACCAGTCGAGCAGGCGCTGTTTACCTTCAAGCAGCTGCCCGGCGGTCTCGCACAGGGGAGCGGGCAGGTGAACAAGGGCGCGTTGCAGCTGTTTCAGGCTCTGGCGCAGCTCCTGCCCAACCAGCTTACTCCATACCGACAAATCGGCACCGGTGATGGGTTCAGGCGTAAAATCGGGTTCTCCGTTGGGTCTGGCCAGGGCTTGGTGCAGCTCACCGGTCCGACGCCCCAAGGTCTCTATCTGAAGCAAATATCCGCCATGGAGAGTGCCGTTTTCTTCGCCTGTATCGATAAGTCCGGAGAGCAGCGCATCGGCGAAGAACCGCTCCAGATAATCCACCGTGTAGCTCCAGGCATCGCCCTGATTTTCCACAAAGCCCTGAAGCAGGGCGAGGGTGATCACGGTCTCGTCAGGACCATGATATTGCAGTGCTCCGGCAAGCGGCACGATGTTGGGATAAGGTGAAATATCGGTCAGGAAGCGGCCCATCTCCAGCTCGGGATTGATACCCTCCTGCAAATGCCGGTAAGCCTTGAGGAAGAGTTTGTCACCGAGAATCAGGGTGCTGTTGCTGCCCTCGGCGGGTGGCGGCTCGATGGGACCGGGGATATAGTCGCGAGTGAGGTCGGCAAACGCGCGGGTGTGCATAAACTGCAACCGGCCCTTGTTGAACGGCAGTTGTGCTTCGTCGGCCATGGCCAAAATCAGGCGATTGACGAAAGCGGTATCACCCATGGCGTCGTAGAGCACGCCCATACGCGAACGTTGACGCACCCGGGCCATGGCTTTTGGCATCAGGGTATGCAGATGCTCCTCCCCCAGTTCTTCCCAGGCAATGGCCAGTGGCAGAAAATAGCGCTGACGCTCGCCCTCATGGCAGCAGACCTCCACCCAGGCCAATAGCCAGTGACGACTTTCTTCAGGCCACTCGGCAGCCTGCGCGATCGTGATGCTGTCGATCGCCTCGCCCTTGGCGGCGAACCAGCGCTGCTCGCTCATACATTTCGGCAGGATCTCCTGTTCGAATTGACGGCGAAGACGTTCAGCCATTTTAACGCGCGCCCTTTCCACGCGTTCGGGAAACAGGCTTTGCCAGCCGGCGAACAGTACCAGTAACGGCAACTCCAGAGGCGCAAGCATCTCCTTGTGCCACGCCGGTATCTCCGCTTCCTCGGCGAGCCGGAACCAGTAGAAGATATGACCCGGCAGGGTCAGCAGATAAGGTAGATCACCGATTGGCGGAAAGGCCGTATTGCCCATTAACTCTACCGGGATCCGTCCACGGAAGCGCGACAGATCCAGCTCAACCGGTTGTGACCAGCGAGACAGGTTGGCCACGCAGAGAATGGATTCGTCTTCGTACTCGCGCACATAGGCAATGATCTTGCGGTTACCGGGACGCAAAAATTCCAGTTTTCCGCGGCCAAAGGATTGGTGTGCCTTGCGCACGGCGATAAGTCGTTTCATCCAGTTAAGCAGCGAGGCGGGCGAACGACCCTGCGACTCGACATTGACCGATTCATAACCATAGAGAGGGTCCATAATCGGCGGCAGATAGAGCCGCTGTGGATCGGTCCTGGAAAAACCGGCGTTGCGATCCGGGCTCCATTGCATCGGTGTGCGTACGGCATTGCGGTCGCCAAGGTAGATGTTGTCACCCATAGCGATCTCATCACCGTAGTAGATGATGGGCGAGCCGGGCATCGACAGCAGCAGGCTGTTCATCAGCTTGATCATGTCCGGGTCATTATTCATCAATGTCGCCAGCCGTCGGCGAATGCCGACGTTGATGCGCATGCGCGGATCCGCGGCGAAGGTCTGGTACATGTAGTCCCGCTCACGATCGGTGACCATCTCCAGGGTCAGCTCGTCGTGGTTGCGTAAAAAAATGGCCCACTGGCAGCTCTCCGGAATGTCCGGGGTCTGCGCCATGATCTCGGTGATGGGATGTCGATCTTCCTGGGCGATAGCCATGTACATACGCGGCATCAGCGGAAAGTGATAGGCCATATGGCATTCATCACCATCACCGAAGTAATCTCGCACATCCTCCGGCCACTGGTTGGCCTCGGCCAGGAACATGCGGTCCTGGTACTGGTCGTCGACCACCGCGCGCATCTGCCTGATCACCTCATGGGTTTCGGGCAGGTTTTCATTGGTTGTGCCCTCGCGCACGCACAGGTAGGGGATGGCGTCCAGACGTAATCCGTCCACCCCCATGTCGAGCCAGAAACGCATCACGCGGATGATGGCCTTAACCACTTCAGGGTTGTTATGGTTGAGGTCGGGCTGGTGGGAGAAAAAGCGGTGCCAGTAATAAGCGCCGGCCTCTTCATCCCACTGCCAGTTGGAGGACTCGGTATCGGTGAAAATAATGCGGGTTTCCTGAAATTTAAGGACCGTGTCGCTCCACACGTAGTACTCGCGCTTGCGCGATCCAGGCGGAGCCTTCCGCGCGGCCTGAAACCAGGGGTGTTGGTCGGAGGTGTGGTTGATCACCAGCTCGGTAATGACCCGGATGCCGCGCCGGTGCGCCTCGTGCACGAACTTGCGAAAATCGCGCAACGCTCCGTAATCGGGATGCACGTCCCGGTAGTCGGCGATATCGTAACCATCGTCGCGCATCGGAGATGGGTAGAAGGGCAGTAGCCAGATGGTGTTGACGCCAAGATCCTGAATGTAGTCGAGACGACCTATCAGGCCGCGAAAGTCCCCAATTCCGTCGTCGTTGGCATCAGAGAAAGCCTTGACGTGCAGCTGATAAATAATGGCATCCTTGTACCACAAGGGATCGGATGTCAGAGCTGAAGGTATTTCTCTCGTGATCATGGACAATGCCTTTGTCACTAATAGAAGAGCTTTAACTCAGCACGCCGAATCGGCACACATTACCCAAAGGGATTCGACGCCCACTTGTGCCCGGCACAGGTTCTTTGCAGGAGTCCGCACCCCTGGCGAAAACCCAAATACAGCCCAGTCCATGTATCTCATATCGCAGTAGTGAACGCCCATGCTTACATGTAATAGTCAAAATCCTGCTCGGTGCGTACTCGACGACGAAGTCTGAAAATGTGTGCCGGCACCTCATGCGGCACCAACTCCACATAATTGCGCGTGCCGTGCCACAGATAGCGGGCATCACTCAACAGATCGTGCATCTGATAGGGGTGGCCGTGTTCAAGACCGAATTCCTCCAGCGGCAACTCTACCCAGCCGCTTTGCGTGTGGTAGGGATCGAGATTGACCACCACCAGGATGATGTTCTCCAGTTCGTTGCTGGTTTTGGCGTAGCAGATCATCTCGTCGTTATCGATCGGCAGGAAACGCAGGTTCCAGTCGAATTGCAGTGCCGGGTTGTCCCGGCGAATGTGGTTGATTCGCGCAATGAGGTCCTTAAGGGTGTCCTGGTGCAACAGGTCCCAGCGGCGGATCTGGTACTTTTCCGAATTAAGGTACTCCTCACTCCCCGGTTTCATCGGCTCGTTTTCAAACAGTTCGAAGGGGGGACCGTAGATGCCGTAGCTGGCTCCCAGAGTGGCGGCGAGGATCAGTCGGATCATGAAGGCCGGGCGGCCACCGAACTGCAGATATTCGGTGAGGATGTCCGGGGTATTGGGCCAGAGGCTGGGGCGCAGGTACTCCCGTCCTTCCCCACGACTCAATTCAGTAAGGTAGCTGGTGATCTCGGGCTTGGTGTTACGCCAGGGAAAATAGTTATAGGACTGGCTGAAACCAAGCTTGGCCAAATAGTGCAGCACCGCCGGACGGGTGAAGGCCTCGGCCAGGAAGATCGTTTGCGGATGTTCGCGCTTTAGCTCGCCGATCGCCCACTCCCAGAAGGGAAAGGCTTTGGTATGTGGATTATCGACGCGGAAAATCGTGACGCCCTGTTCGATCCAGAACTCGAATACCCCCTTGAGCTCCTGCCACATCGCCCACCAATCCTCGCTCTCGAAATCGAAGGGGTAGATGTCTTCGTATTTCTTCGGCGGGTTTTCAGCGTATTGCACCGTGCCGTCACTTCGTCGCCGAAACCAGGAGGGGTGCTCGCGAACATAGGGGTGATCGGGCGCACATTGAAAGGCGATATCGAGCGCGATTTCGATACCCAGTGCCTGTGCACTGGTGACCAATGAGCGAAAATCATCCAGTGTGCCGAGTTCCGGATGGGTGCCCCGGTGACCGCCTTCCTCAGCCCCGATGGCCCATGGGCTTCCGGGATCGTCAGGACCGGCGATCAGGGTATTATTTTTACCCTTGCGTTTGATCCGGCCGATAGGGTGTACCGGTGGAAGGTAGAGGACATCGAAACCCATCTCCGCCACATAGGCGAGGCGTGACTCGCAGTCTCGAAAACTGCCATGCTCAACCGGATCTTCGGCGCAGGAGCGGGGAAAAGCCTCATACCATGCACTGAAGCGGGCGCGAACGGGATCCACGATCACCGCCAGTTCATGTCCGTAGACGGTGACGAAGGGACGCTCCGGATAGCGGTCCATCAACGTCGCTTTGGTTTTATCGAGAGCGGCCTGAAGACGTTGTTCCTGTGGTGCATCGCCGTCCATCGCCAAGGCCCACGTACTCAGAATGATCGCGTCCTCACCATCAGCACGCGCAGCACCTCTCTCGACCAGCTCAACACCTTGCCGCAGGGCCAGATCAATGTCAGCGGGGTCAGAACGCCGTGCCAGATCGTGACGCCAGGAGCGGAAGTGATCGACCCATGCAATCACGCCATATTCGTAACCTCCCAGGGACTCAACCGTGAAATCTCCCCGCCAACGGTCGTTCCCGAGCGGCTGCATCGCCACCTCCGTCCAGCCCACCTCTCCCAGGCGCCGGAAGCGCAGGCTACAGCGGACTTGATCGTGACCGTCCGCAAAGGCATCGGCTTCGACAATGATCGTCTCGCCGATAGTGCGTTTGATAGGGAAGCGCCCACCGTCCACCTCGGGGGTGACCTGCTGCACCACAGCGCGTTGTCTGCCATCGAAGTTCAACTGTTGCATGGTGCGTATGCTCCTTCCCGGTATGCCGACCGGTGAGCTATTTATCCGGAAGGAGCCCGGTCCCGTGGTCGACGATGCCGAACAGGAGGAACATTCGCCTCGATGACTCAGCTCCTTCTCTGAGGCATGGTGGATTAGCCTTCATGCCTGAAGAATAGAACAGACAACGGCGGCAGGTTGAGGTTGAGCGAGAAAGGTCTGCCATAGGCACCCACCGGTGCGGCTTGCAGACCGCCCATGTTGCCCCATCCGGAACCACCGTAATTCGTCGCATCACTGTTCAGAACCTCATGCCACCAGCCATCCTGCGGGACGCCCACACGGTAGTTGCTGCGTGGAACGGGGGTGAAGTTGCACACCACCAGCATGGTGCTGCCGCCATCCTCACCCTTGCGGATAAAGCTGAGTGTGCTGTCTTCCCAGTTGTTGCAGTCGATCCATTCGAAACCAGCCGGGTCGAAATCCCGTTGGTGCAGGGCCGGTTCGCTGCGATAAAGGCGATTCAGATCGCGCACCCAGTGCAGCAGGCCCTGATGTGGTGTGTGCTCCAGCAGGTGCCACTGCAGGCTCTGTTCGTGATCCCACTCCTGCCACTGGCCGAACTCGCTGCCCATGAACAGCAGTTTCTTGCCGGGGTGGCCGAACTGATAGCCATAGAGGGCGCGCAGGTTGGCGAACTTCTGCCAGTCATCGCCCGGCATCTTGCCGATCATTGAGCCTTTTCCATGAACCACCTCGTCGTGGGAGAAGGGCAGCACAAAGTTTTCGTGAAAGGCGTATAGCAGACTGAAGGTGAGCTGTCCGTGGTGGTGGCGGCGGTAAATGGGATCTTTGCTGAAGTAGCTCAAGGTGTCGTGCATCCAGCCCATGTTCCATTTCAGACCGAAACCGAGTCCGCCCAGATAGGTTGGACGCGACACCATTGGCCAGGCGGTGGACTCCTCGGCGATGGTCTGCACATCCGGATAATCGCG
>JBFEYJ010000055.1:0-15431 GCA_041562215.1 Thiohalomonadaceae bacterium
TGGTCGAACTCGCGGATGCCGAGCTTGAGGAGCGCATCATTCATACCTTTCTGAATCGTTTGAAGTCACTCGACAAACAGGACCGCAAGGCGCTCTCCGCCGCCGATGAACCGGTGCGGATCATTACGGCGTTCGAGCTCGACGCCACCATGCGCGGCCGCCTGACTCGTGCGGTGCATGAACACCTCGCTGATGGCATTGAGGTGGACTACACGCATTCCCCCGACCTGCTCTGCGGCATCGAACTCACCAGCGGCGGACGGCGCCTGAGCTGGAACCTGGCGGATTTTACCGATGAGTTGACGGCACAGATCGAAGAGGCGTTCAGCCCGGCCGAGTTGGCCAAGGTTGAGGAGTAGGTCGTGTTGCAGGAGTTGCTGGATGAGGCCATGAGCACGCTGCACGCGGCGGTCGGACGCAGCTCGCTGGAATTGCATTCGCGGGAAACCGGCACGGTGATGCAAGTGGGCGGCGGCATCGCCCGCGTCAAGGGATTGCCCGGCGTGACCTCGGAGGAACTGGTGCGTTTCCCGGGAAATGTGCTGGGGATCGCGACTAATCTCCTGCCGGATGAGATCGGCATTATCCTGCTCGGCGATAATGACAGGCTGTCCGCAGGGGCTGAGGTCAGCGCCACCGGGCGTGAGGTGGATACCCCGGTTGGCGAGGGATTGCCGGGCCGGGTGATTGACGCTACCGGGCGTGTGCTCGATCGCGGCAAGGCCCTGCGCTACAGCGAGCGTTGGCCGGTGGAACGCCCTGCCCCGGCAATCATCGACCGGGCTCCGGTCACCGTGCCGCTTGAGACCGGCATCAAGGCGATTGACGCCCTCATTCCCATCGGCCGAGGGCAGCGTGAACTCATTGTCGGTGACCGCCAGACCGGCAAGACCTCTGTTGCCATCGATACCATCATCAATCAACGCGACAAGAATGTGTTATGTATCTACTGCGCCATCGGTCAGCGCGGTACCGCCGTCGTCCGAGTGGTGGATACCCTGCGCAGGCATGAGGCGCTGGAGAACACCATCGTGGTCGTGGCCTCCGACGAGGACCCGCCGGGACTGCGTTTTATCACTCCTTATGCCGCCACCTCCATGGCCGAGTACTTCATGGAGCAGGGTCGGGATGTGCTCATCGTTTACGATGACCTCACGCGGCATGCCCGCGCCTACCGCGAGCTTTCGCTGCTGCTTCGCCGCCCGCCGGGACGCGAGGCCTATCCGGGGGACATCTTCTACATCCACTCCCGCCTGCTGGAGCGCGCCACCCACCTGCGCAGCGAACTCGGCGGGGGATCGCTGACGGCGCTCCCTGTCATTGAAACCCAGGCGCAGGACATCTCGGCCTATATCCCGACCAACCTGATCTCCATCACCGATGGCCAAATCTATCTGTCGCCGACGCTGTTCCACAAAGGTCTGCTGCCGGCCATCGATGTGGGTAAATCGGTATCCCGCGTCGGCGGCAAAACCCAGTATCCGGCGTTTCGAAGCGTGGCCGGCGACCTGCGACTCGCCTACTCCCAGTTCGAGGAGCTGGAGACATTCGCCCGCTTTGCCACCCGCCTTGATGAAGAAACCCGTGCCACCATCGAGCACGGCCGCCGGGTGCGCGAGATCCTGAAACAAAGCGAGCACCGTCCCCTGCGCGCCAGCGAGCAAATGATCGTGCTCAAGACGGTCAATGCGGGGCTGTTCGATGAGCTGCCGCTGGATCAGGTGGGCGAGGCGGAAGCAATAGTGCAGCAGCGCGTGCTCGAGGAGCTGCCCGACCTTTGTGAGCGCATGGAAACGGGCGAGAAACTGGATGACTCGCAGTGGCAAAAGGTGCTGGATGAGGTCCGTGATGCGCTGTCCGATTTGCGCCGCGAGGATCAGGAGTAGCGCCGGTGGAATCCCAGGAGCTTCTGCACAAGCAGCTGGATAGCCTCGATGAGTTGCGCACCATCGTCAAGACCATGAAGGCGCTCTCTGCGGCGAGTATCCGGCAATACGATCAGGCGGTCAGCGCGCTTGCCGCCTACTACCGGACGGTGGAGCGCGGACTGCACGTCGCACTAAAGGGAACGGAGCCGCCCTCGCCCCCTCCCCTGCACCGCCACGAGCCGAGGCGTCTCGCCGCCATCGTGTTCGGCTCCGATCACGGTTTGTGTGGCCGATTCAACGAGGAGATCACCGAGTATGCCTTGAACAGGATGGCCTCCGCCGCCACCGACCCGCAGACCCGCCTGCTGCTCGCCGTCGGCGCCCGGGTGGCCGCCAGCCTGGAGCATGAGGGACAGCGGATCGAAGAGGACTTTTTTTTGCCGGGCTCGGCCTCGCAAATCACCGCGACAGTGCAGCAAATCCTGCTCAAGCTCGACGAGTGGCGTGAACAGGCCGGGGTGCACTACGTTTACCTGTTCTATAACCGTCATTCCGGCGGCAAGGGTTACCACCCCACCGGTTTTGAACTGCTGCCCATTAACCTGCACCGCTTCCATCGTCTGGAAGAAGAGGCCTGGCCCTCACGCAGTCTGCCCACCTTCACCATGGAGCGCGATGCATTGCTTAGCCGGCTGCTGCATCAGTATCTTTTCGTGACGATCTTCCGCGCCTGCGCCGAGTCCCAGGCAAGCGAACATGCGAGCCGATTGGCAGCGATGCAATCGGCGGAGCGCAATCTCGATGAGCGGCTGGAGGAAGTCACAATGATGTTCCGTCGCGCCCGCCAGAATGCGATCACCTCGGAGTTGCTGGACGTGGTGGCAGGCTTCGAGGCGATCACTTCACAGGAGTCATAGCCTGATTGTCGAATACATGCGTGAAAGAGGCGCTGAGACAAAGCCGATGGAGGCGATATGGGGGAAAAACCCGGTAGAGAGCGGAATCGCGAACCATCCTCCGGTTTGAGAGGCTACCGCCTGTTCCGTATTTTCGGCTTCGATGTAAAGCTCAATCCGACATGGCTGTTGCTCGCCATGCTCATCATCTGGACCCTGGCCGAGGGTTTCTTCCCTGGCGATTACCCGGGACTGCCACCGCAGACCTATTGGTGGATGGGGGTGGCCGGCGCCATCGGGATTTTTTTCTCCATCGTCTTCCATGAGTTGTCGCACTCGCTTATCGCACGACGTTTCGGGCTTTCCATCAAGGGGATCACCCTCTTCATTTTCGGCGGCGTTGCGGAGATGCAGGAAGAACCGGTCAGCCCGAAAGCGGAATTCCTGATGGCGATTGCGGGCCCGCTGGCGAGTCTTTTCCTGGCGATGGTCTGTTTTCAATTGGAGGTGTGGGCAACGTCAGGGAACTTGACCACTGCGGTCACGGGCATTCTCCACTACCTCGTAATGATTAACATTGTCGTTGCCATCTTCAATCTCATGCCGGCCTTCCCCCTGGACGGAGGGCGCATGTTGCGCGCGGTGTTGTGGTACTGGAAAAAAGATCTGCATGGAGCCACCCGCCTGGCCAGCCGTATCGGCTCGGGCTTCGGTCTGGGAATGATGATCCTGGGAGTGCTTGCCTTCATCCAGGGTGCGTTTATCGGCGGTATGTGGTGGTTTCTTATTGGTGCTTTCCTGCGCGGTGCGGCTAACGATTCCTATCGGCAATTGCTTGTCAGGGAGATGTTGAGTGACAAACCGGTTAGGCGGTTCATGAACGACGAACCGGTTACGGTTACCCCCGGCATCACTATAGAGGCATTCCTGGAGAAGTATGTTAAACAGTACCGTTTCAGCCAATATCCCGTGGTTGAGGGAGCGAAATTGATCGGCTGCATCTCGGTACGTGAAACTGAGAAAGTGCCGGAGGATGAGCGAGCACAGACAAGCGTGGCGGATCTGCTTAGCTCCTGCTCTCCCGCCAATACGGTCTCAGCAGACACCAATGCCATCAAGCTGGTGACCGAGATGAGCCAACCCGATGCCAACGCGCTTTATATGGTTGTGGAGGATGAGCGCCTGGTCGGCGTGATCTCTCTCAAGGACCTGAGGGAGATCATTGCCATGAAGCTCAGGGCGAGAGATGTGTGATTGTCATGGACTTTAGGAGTAATCCCGACACCGCATTCAAGGATATCGGGAAACTCGGCAAAAAAGAGGCCGCGGAGGAGATAGCTGCCTTGCGTGAGGGGATCAACTATCACGATTACCTCTATTACGTGAAGAACAAGCCAAGGATCGCGGATAGCGTCTACGACAAACTGTTTCAGCGACTGGTGAAACTGGAAGAGGCATTTCCGGCACTGAAAACGCCGGACTCCCCCACCGTTCGAGTCGGGGCGGAGCCGATCAGCAAACTCCGGAAGGTCAAGCACACCGCACCGCTTCTCAGCCTGCAGGCGACATTGGAGGAGGCCGATATCGAATCCTTGCTGAAGAACGCCAATGACAAGGCGGAAAATCAATCCCTGCGTTATTCACTCGAACCCAAATTCGACGGGCTGTCGGTCGAGATTGTGTATAAGGATGGACATTTTGAATACGGCACCACACGCGGCAACGGCGAGGTCGGCGAGGACATATCACACAACCTGAAAACCATCCGTGTCCTTCCCCTTGTCATGCAACACGCCAATGAAGCGCCGACGTCACTGGCGGTGCGCGGTGAAGTCTTTATGTCCAAGGCCGGGTTCATGGCGATGAACAAAAAGCGTATCGAACGCGGCGATGAGCCTTTCGCCAATCCTCGCAATGCAGCGGCCGGACTGATGCGGCAGTACAAATCACCGCTGGCAGCGGGCAATCCGATGGACATCTTCTTCTATGAGGTGCTGGCCGTTGAAGGCGTGCTGCCGGACAGCCATGAAGAGGTCCTCAAACGACTCTCCCGCTGGGGCCTGAAAACCTGTCCCCTCAATCAGATTGGCGCCTCATTTAAACAGATAAGAGATTATCACGGCAAACTCTCCGAAGTTCGCGACGAACTTGATTATGAAATCGACGGCATCGTCGTCAAGGTCGATGATTACTCTCTTCGGGAGGCATTGGGCACGCGTGAGCGTAATCCGCGCTGGGCTATCGCCTGGAAGTTCGAGCCGCGTGAGGAGATCACGCAAGTTGAGGACATTGTGGTCAATGTCGGGCGTACCGGCATCCTCACCCCAGTCGCCTTGCTGCAGCCGGTGGATGTGGGTGGTGTGACAGTCAGCCGGGCGACCCTGCATACCGCGGACGAGGTCAAGCGCAAGGATATCCGGGTCGGCGATCGCGTACACGTCATTCGCGCCGGAGACGTCATTCCTGAGATCAAGGAGCGAATCTCTCAGCCGGGAAAAAAACGCAGCAAGCCATTCAAAATGCCATCACGCTGTCCGGTGTGCGACTCCAGGATCGTGCGCGAAGGCGCCTATTATCTCTGTACCGCAGGCCTATCCTGCCCTGCGCAACTGGTACGCAGCATCCACCACTACGCGTACCGCGATGCCATGGATATCGAACACCTTGGAGGCAGAACGGCCCAGCAACTGGTCGAGCGGGAACTGGTACACGACCTTGCCGATCTTTATTCACTGACGCTGGATGACATCGAATCTCTGGAAGGTTTTGCCGTCAAATCGGCCGGACAGTTGTATGAGGCGATCCGCAACGCCATTAAACCGCGGCTTGACCGCTTTCTCTTTGCCTTGGGTATCCACCACGTGGGGCGTCGTGTCGCCAGGGTGATCGCTGAGGAATTCATTACACTTGATGAAGTGGCTTCTGCCACGAAACAGCAGATAGCGAGCATCCCCGGCATCGGTGAAGAGATCGCCACGGCGATCGCCAACTTCTTCGCCGACAGTCGCAACCGTGATGTGCTCAAACGGATGCGAAAGGCTGGTGTGGAGGTGAGCCCGATGCCCAGGCGTCGCAGTCAGCCACTCAAGGACCAGACCTTCGTCTTTACCGGCTCACTGGATAGGTTTACACGTGCCGAGGCCAAGGAGCAGGTCGAGACCCTGGGCGGGCACGCCACTTCCAGTGTCAGCGGTGAAACCGATTATCTTGTCGTTGGAGAGAACCCGGGAAGTAAACTGGACGAAGCAAAAAGACTCGGCGTTTCTTGTCTGAACGAGGAAGAATTTATGGACTTGATAAGGAATGCGTGAACGATGGTCATATAAAGCCCTGAACTGGATTCTGTTGACGGCGGGGAACGCCGGCGCTCAGCGAGAATGTTCTGGAAACAATCAGGGTAGTAACGAAGATCAGGGGAAAGTGTATGACACTTCAATATCTGATTAATACCTATGGCTATGTAGCAATATTCATCGGTACATTTCTGGAAGGAGAAGCGGTCCTTGTGCTCGGCGGAGTTGCGGCAAAGATGGAGTATCTTGAACTTCCCTGGGTAATCGTATGCGCATTCTTTGGTACGATACTAGGGGACCAGATGGTATTTTTTTTAGGCCGCTATAAAGGTGAGGTATTGCTTGAGAAGTGGCCGATATGGCGAAAACGTGCCGACAAGGTTTTGCCCATTCTGGAACGACACCGCCTGCTGATTATTGTGGGTTATCGCTTTGTTTACGGTATGCGTAGTGTCACGCCTTTCGTGCTTGGCATGGCTCGAGTCCCCATTATAGAGTTTGTGGCTTTAAATATCCTGATGGCCGCCGTATGGGCTTCTCTCATCGGAACCCTGGGGTACGCATTCGGGCATGGACTGGAGCTTATTCTGGGCGACATCAAGAATTACGAAATCATGGTTTTATTGAGCATCATTATCGTGAGCGCACTATTGTGGCTGAGGCACCGGTTAAAAACCTGAAAAAGTGCTGTTATGTATTTGCCCATCAAGACAGTGGTTATTACGGTTCATGACGCTATTGCCAATCACCGCTCAGTAACGCTGCAGTTTAACCTTAACCGGCCTTGCGCTGGTATTGTGGTGTTGCCCTCTATTCAGACGCTTTGAGTTGCACTTACGAGTAGAATGAGCCAACGACTAAAAAACACCGCTTTACCCTTCGAGAGTGTGACTCAGTGGATCCGCCAAAGGATAAAGTGTCACTGTCGTCGGCAGATTGCGTCGTCACTTGCGTTCCTCGCCATGACAGATAGTCCTCGTAGTGACAGACACTTCACCATGCAGCAGTTCGTTGCAGGGTTTTGTCATTGCGAGTGAAGCGGAGCGATCTCATGTCGTGCCACGGTCGTAGGCGAAGCATAAACGCGGGAGCTTCAAGTAGCACCTCGTTCTCCGACTTTGTAGCAAGATATATGGATGCGTTGAATTTGGCTCTGGTCCTCAAAGGGCTTTGAGCAAAATCTCATGGCATGCCACATCATCTTCCGATGACTTCCACATAATTCCAAATCTACTGTCATTTATTGACCTAGGAAATATGCATCTCTTGCATTGGAAAAAAAACGGCGCCAGGAGACGCCGCCGGACATGGTTGGATATTGGAACACCGAACAGTTCCCGCCGGACTATCTGAGGTTTTCAATATACTCTGCAAGATCGGTTGGCTTGAGATCGGCCTTCCAGCTTTTCGCTCCATGCTTCATTACTCTCTCGTCCCATTTTTTTATGCGCGAGCGGTAAATCTGAGGATTGGTGTTATCAGAGTTTAGTTTTATTACATTCATTGCCGCTATGTTGATGTTCTCAAACTCGTTATCACTGAAATTGCGTGTGAGGCCGGGTTTTAACTCTTCCTTCATGTCGCTGAAGATAAACATAACTTGAGTTCCGGCTTGCGTGCTTTTTAAATATCCGCTGCACAGCATCATTGCACCACTAATATCAGTATATTTTGCACTGGCTTTTTCTGCTGCAAATTCATCAAGAGTTTGTGCGAACTCTATTCTTTGGACGTTTGCCTGAGAAGGTCTGTAGTCAAGTTTTAATTGTGCTTTGATGTTTTTTTCATTGTAACTGCTGCTATCGATGGCGATGAGAGAGAGACTGTCACCAGGAAGCATTTTTGGTACAATGCCTGCCTTCATGATTTTTACCATGCTCCCCTTCTCTTTTGCGTAGGTGCCGGAGATATCGGCAAGTGCGCATATCGCTGTCTCATATTGTTTGTTATCGGCACACGAAGAAAGCAATGCCGCCGTTGCCGCAAGCAGCATGATATGAGGTTTTAGTCTTGATATCACGGGATTCATCCTTTCTGGTTATGACTTGCTTTTAATCAAGTTCCCGATCTGGGTCGGTATGATGATGTAGGCATCGTAGATATGGATGAGGGCTTTCATAACGGTGTTGATTATATGCCCCATGATCCCGATAGCGTATCCGAGCAGTGTGATTACCAGAATCAAAAGTTTACTCAGAACGTGCTGACTGCTTTCAATCAGCATTTCCAGGGGTACGGCAACCATTGCAAGGATCCACGGCAGGACAAAGCCCAATGTCGCCTGCCCGATGACAGTGATTTGTGAGTCGCCTCCGCCGGTGGCAGCTACGGTCTTGCCTGCCAGTGCCTGTGTGGTTGCGGCATTTGTTTCTGCAATATGCTCACGCAACACGGCGAGCGCCGCCTCAACGGAAGCCAGGAAGAACAGGCCTAGTAGCGATGCATACAGGAGAATGCGTCGCTTTCCAAGTGTCATGCCGGAGATCTGTGGGAAAATACTGGTAATGCCCAAGGCTTCCATGAGAAAGATCCCAAGCACAATTTCAAGGGAAACGATTACCAGGGCTGAAACATCCGATACCTGCAGTCCGAGCACACGAGCCCCTGCAGGGACAAGCTCAGACATCGGCAAAGAGATGAGCTGGAAGTTAATGAAGGCGCCAAATCCTGCCACCATAATCACCAAAATGGAGAAGATGAATAATTTGGTCGCTCTGGCTGAAAGCATATCGATGGAATCGTCCCCACCGTGTCTGACCTTGTCGTATTCCTGCATGTATTTTTCGATTTTCCCGGTGGTTTCGAGAACCAGTTCCACCTTGGTATTGACTACATTCATGACCTTCAGGATTTTGGTCCATGTCGGAGAGAGTGCGGACAGTATTTTATGTCGCTTGGAAGCAGTTTTACGCATTTCTGCCAATGCCGCCTTTTCGCCATCTACAGCCGACTTATGTAATTCTTTCAGCATTTTTTCGATGACTCTGTCTCCTGAAGCAGATCCTTTCATCCTCGTAATCGCTTCTACGGCATCACTCCAGCCTGGGGCTTCAGGGACAACCTGGCCACATTCCTTAAAATCAGCGTCAATGTTGGCAATGCTTTCGTCCAGCTTGAGATGTAGCGATGGGTAATCGGCAAGGTGCTTGGTATAGCTGGCCTCCATGCGCTTGAATTCCTGCGCGATCTTTTGTTCGCTGTCTGCAATGCTTGATTCAAGCAGCACTCTTTTGTTTTTCTCGCGCAATTTCACGACAATGGATTTGATCCAGTCTGATGTTTTTGTCAGTCCACCGGCAATCCCGTCTGTAAGGCTCTCCAACGCCTGATGCATGGGCGCGCGTGCAAAATAGAGAAACACCATGCTTGTGGCGATTAGCACCATGATGGAGAGTAATGGCATTTCCGGCCATATGTATAAGCTACTCATCGGTTGCTCCTCAATGTGGGTATTCCAATATTATAATAATGTTGCGTTGTGTTATGTTGTATTCGTGGGTGTTGATATTGAATCATGGTTTGATTTTGTTATTTATCTTGTGACAGTGCCGATAGCAAAAACTGATTTGGCGAACAGTCTTTTGTTGGTTGCCGTATTTTGTGAATAGCGAAGAGTCTATATCAATTGTTAACACTTAATATGTGACGCAGCACCGAAATTAATGAATGTGAACGCCAGCACACTTTTTCAGAACACACCTTAACTCTCCTGGCTAACGCGGCTCTCCCTCCTTAGAAAGTCACACATACTTACCTTATCACGCCTCCGTTCACTCTGGTCCCCCTGTGATGTTGTCTATACTTCAACATATCATTTACAGGACATATCCGCGCCGACAATCAGCCGGGATGGGCATTTTGTCGGGCGGGACTTAATGTTGCGGAGTCAAGTGATGACCATGCACAATTCGGAGATTGCAGACCTCTTCGATACACTCGCCGACCTGCTTGAAATCGAGGATTCGAATCCCTTTCGCATCCGCGCCTACCGCAACGCCGCGCTTACCATCCGCCAATACGCAAAGAGCATGCAAAGTCTGGTCGATGAGGGGAAGGACCTCTCTGAACTGCCGGCGATCGGTGAAGATCTGGAGAAAAAGATCAAGACAATACTCACGACGGGAAAGCTTCCCCTGCTGGAGGAGGTACGGGCACGTACTCCTGCCACACTCAGTGAACTGTTGGATATCGAGGGCTTGGGGCCGAAACGGGTCAAGATCCTTTATAAGGAACTGAAGATCCGTTCACTCGGGGATCTCAAGCGTCAGGCCAAGGATGGAAAGATTCATGAGCTGGAGGGATTTGGAGAAAAGACCGAGGCGCGCATTCTGGAACACATCGAGCGTTTTAGCGGCAAGGAAAAGCGAATGACACTGTCTGCTGCCGAAGAGGTGGCGGAAGCGCTGCTTGGGTATCTGAAGAGCATCAGCGGCGTCAAGGAGTTAACCGTGGCCGGCAGTTTTCGGCGTCATAAGGAGACGGTAGGAGACCTGGATATCCTGGTCACAGCAGCAAAGGATTCACCGGTAATGCAACGCTTCACCGGGTACGACGAAGTTGAGAGGGTAGTTTCCCATGGGAAAACCCGCTCCACAGTGGTGCTCCGCTCCGGTCTGCATGTCGATCTCCGCGTGCTGCCACAAGTTAGTTACGGGGCTGCCCTGCAGTACTTTACCGGTTCGCGTGAACATAATATCGAGGTGCGTCGGCTTGCGGTAAAGAAAGGCTACAAGATCAACGAATACGGCGTTTTCGAGGGGGACAAGCGCATTGCAGGAAAGACCGAAAAGGAGGTCTATGCCACGGTCGGACTCCCTTATATCGAACCGGAGCTGCGCGAAAACCGGGGCGAGATCGAGGCAGCCTTCAATGGGAAGCTGCCGAAGCTTATCGAGCTCAAGGATATCCGCGGTGATCTTCACTGCCATACCCGAGCCACGGACGGTCACAACACGCTGGAGGAGATGCGCAACGCAGCCAGGGAGCGTGGCTATGAATATTTTTCCGTTAACGATCACTCAAAGCATGTGACCATCGCGAAAGGAATGGATGAGAAGCGCCTGCGCAAACAGCTTGAGCAGATTGATAAACTGAATGAGACGCAGGACGATATTACCATTCTCAAGTCGATAGAGGTGGATATCCTCGAAGACGGTAAGCTGGACCTGGCTGATAGTGTCCTTAAGGAGCTGGATTTCACCGTCTGCGCCGTGCACTACAAATTCCACCTTTCGCGCAATAAGCAGACCGACCGCATCATCAGGGCGATGGACAATCCCCTCTTCACCATTCTGGCCCATCCCAGCGGGAGGCTAATCAATGAGAGGGAGGCCTATGATGTCGACATGGAGCGGATCATCAAAGCCGCCAAAGATCGTGGCGTGCACCTTGAGGTGAATGCCCAACCGGCCCGACTGGACCTTAATGACGTTCATTGCAAGACAGCAAAGGAGATGGGGCTGAAGTTTTCCATTGCAACCGACACCCATAGCACCGCCGGTTTTTCCAATATGCGTTTCGGGATCTACCAGGCGCGAAGAGGTTGGCTGGAGGCGGGCGATGTCATTAACACGCTTGAACTTACTGAGTTGAAAAAACATCTTAGACGCTAGACAGACAGTATCGCTGGAATAATTTTTGGCAATGTTTTTTCACGAAGCGCCTCAAGGATATGAAACGGGGAGAATTTAGTCACAATAAAAGACGGAGACCCGGAATGGTTTTCCGGCGTTCTCTTAGCGTACAACAAGACTCACGCCAAGCCACACGGCGGCAAAGGGAAAAGTAAATCCCTCTCGCCCCATTGAGGAAGAATAATAAACCCTCGGCGCCTTGTGAGAGAAGCAATCCCTCTCAGCCCCACATCCTGCTTATTCCTCGCGATTACCCGGATTGCCGACTTGCGCCGTGGGTGGAAGGCCCTGTCTGTCCGCGATCACCGTGCAACTCGCCTCTCCCGTGTTGCGGTTGAAATCATTTTCCCTGTGGAACGGCCTCAGGTTGTTCACCGTATTCCCTCCTCCAGCGACCACATTTCTGATCGTCCAGCCAAATTCATTGACCGTGTTACCGTAACTCGGACGGTGCATCCATGCCCCGCACTCATCCTTGCGCCATTCGTCGGCATCCCGTTCATTCGATGCCCTACCCTTTTCCCATACCTGCTGAATGATCTCTTCGCTATATGCCATTTTCGATCCCCCTGATTCGATCAGAACTCACGCTATCCGGTGTGCCACAGCGGGCACTGATGTCTGCCCACGCTCAATCCCGTGTCAACCAGCCATTCCATGTTGTTGTCCGCACTGAATGGTGGTTTTACTATTCTTTAATATAGACTATGGTGAAAAGTGATGGGACAGGCCGATTTACGATAAATGGAGTAAAGGGAATGCTGTCAGTCAACCCGGAAACTGTGTGTTTTCTTATCAACAAGGCTCATGAGTTTCATGCCAAGGAAGGTGTTGTGATCCCCGAGATCCCGAACAGTCCGGCCGACGACTGGGGTCGTCAGGTGCTGGCCGATCATGTCGATGACTTGAGCTACCAGGAGATGATTTATGCCATCGACGACCTCGAACCCGATCAAGCTTGTGAACTGCTGGCCCTGATGTGGCTCGGGCGTGGAGACTATGAGGTGGATGAATGGGAGAACGCCATAACTGATGCGCAGGATTCATGGGGTGAGCAAACGGTCGCTAATTTGATTGCCACGCCCTTGCTGGCCGACTATTTGATGGAGGGTCTGGTCCTGTTCGACTACCGTTGCGAGGAGTAGGTTCTTTGCAGCGTAACTAAATATTTATTTTTAGCTTGAAGCGCTTGCTCGTCGGTATTTGTCATTGCGAGGAACGTTAGTGACAAAACCAATCTGTCGGCGACAGCGGCATCACACGGGATTGCTTCGCTCGCAATGACAAAACCATGGAACTATCTGCTGTATCCTTCGTCCCGGACATCTAGCTGCCTCTTCGCTTACTCTCGGGCTTACTTCACGGCCTGTTCGGACAGTGAGCGATAGATAGCCTTTATCTGCTGCACCAGTGTCTGCGCCTCCGAGTCGGACATGCTTTGTGCCGACATGTCAAAACTGTCCAGATCCCCCTCCGTATCGACCTTGGTCATTTCATCATTGACCAGTTCGAGCTCATAGGCGGTTGTTTCATCCAGTCCCTCGGGCCCCACATATTGCAGCTCCGTACGAAAGGCGCCGGCAAGCCGCTCCTGTATTGAGCCGGTTCCAAACTCCAGTATGCGGATAGCCCGCTGGAGTCGTTCATAGCTGCTAGCCATCTGTTCCTCCTTACTCTTTGCATGGATAAAGATCGGACCTTGTCCCGACCAGGGTCACTTCAAACTTGATACTAGGGCTCCTATGGCTATGCCGCACAGGAATAGTCGATTCGAAAGGCCGTGTTGAAGTCGTCAACGACGCTCAGCAGCGTCTCCGGCAGAGATGCCCTGACATGAACGACGATGTGCTCGGGGATGCAGCGGTAAAAGGCCTGGGCGATTGCGCCGGCGATACAGGCCTGAGTATCACTGTCACCGCCGAGTGACACGGCCTTGCGTACGGCATCCTCAAAATCCTCTGACTCGAGGAAGGCGATAATGGCCTCCGGCACCGATCCCTGGCAGGAAACATCGAACCTGTATGTCGGGCGGATGGCATGGAGGGCTCGATCCAGGTCATAACCGAACAGTGTGCTGATCCTGTGTCGGATGGAATCCTTGCTTTCACCCATGCGTGCCAGGAATATCGCCAGCGCAGTCGCTTGGGCCCCTTTGATGCCTTCGGCGTGATTATGGCTGACCGCCGCACTTGAGTGTGCCTCACGCAATACGGCCTCTTCGGTATCGAAGGCGAAACCCACCGGACTGACCCGCATCGCCGCGCCGTTTCCCCAACTTTGATAGGGACCGGCGCTATCATCGAATAGCCAGGAAAAAAATCGACCACCATATCCGGCATCCGGGTAGCGTCGTCCAAACAAACGCAGGCTGGCCGCATAATCTGCATTGTTGAGAATTGCCGAGGCGACCGCAACGGACATTACCGTATCATCGGTAAAGTGCGACCGATGTGAGAACAGAGGAAAGTCAGTGCGCTTTATCGGCGCCGCCTCATACACCGATCCGATGATGTCGCCTGCAATCGCACCAAGCATATTTCTACCCTACGCTTTTCAGAACGAAAGTATAGCGACACATGAGGGAACATGATTTGTTCGGGAGCGAATTTTTGACCGGCGCTCTATCGGCGTTGTCCATGAGACTCATCTCCTTCGAACCTGTCGCCTTACATTGGGCAAGAATCATTCTCAACGGTATGCCTCTGCGCCCTACCGCTATGGGATGCTGTCATGACAAGGCCGCAGAGCAAAGATATCAATCACCTTATTGATCGGGCGCTCATTGAACCGTGCGACAAAACGTTCTTTGCGGTATCGAAGATTTCTTCGACTGCTGAGACAGTCAAACTGGCGGAGCGGGTGCGGCATCGTGCTGCCAGGCTGTGTCGCGAGACTCCTGACATCGGGCGGAAGATTCTACGGGCACGGGAGCGCCTGATACTTTTTATCTATGGCAAGGCGGTTCCTGACAGGGCTTTTTCGGCCTGGTGCGATGCCTCGCTTAAAGAAACAGAAAGCGGCATGACTACAGCGATCAGTGGGCTACTGTGTTCCCCACAGGGAAAAATGGTGAGCCTGATTTCACAGCTTATCAGTGAAAGGGATGCCGTTATGGCGGAGACCGCAGCGGTAGCGGCTGTGATGCAGGCAGCCTTGCAGCACCGTGTGGATCGCTTGCGCGTACATAGCGACTGCGCAGCACTGGTTCAGTTATGGTGTGAGCGTCGCCAGGACCCTCGGCTTGACATGATTCGCACGCTTGCCGCCCGATTTCGGTGGTTCGAATTGTGTCGTGTCCCGAGGTTACACAACCAGTTGGCTGACAGGCTGGCTAAAAGGACGATGAATAAGGGGTAAAACTCTCCAGTGGAGTGCCGACGTTTCAATGTTCTCCAGTGCATTACCAGCTGAGTTCCAGACTATTTCTGTCATTGATCTTCACCCCGGTACCCAATTTCTCACCTTCCCGGTTCAACATGTTTTCCAGCCAATGGAGATCATGAACCGGGGGACGGTTGAGCCGGAAATTACGAATCAAGGTCGGCACCAGCTCAAAACCCACCAGCGTGCAGGAGCCAATGGAGAATGAGGGGAAATACATCAGGCTGAGGTCATCACGGTATTCTTCGTAGCCGGAGATCCCTTCGTAGTCATTCAGCAGGTCGCCACAGCCATAAATGATCGGCTTTTCCTTGTAGACCTCGATTCCCTTCGGGTGGTGTGATGAGTGTCCGTGAACAA
>JBFEYJ010000056.1:0-15330 GCA_041562215.1 Thiohalomonadaceae bacterium
ACGCCAGTCATTGACAAAGATTTCCAGCGAGTCAACAAAATCCCGATCATGGTCGGGACGGTTGATGGTGCAGTGAATCATCACCTCAGCGAAATTGGCCGGATTGGGGGTAAGGGTCCACTGAAGCCCGTTTTTGCAGTTCGGCAGCGTAAAACGCACCCCCTCAGAAATCAGCTCACGATGCACACGGAATTCACCCCACACACAGTAGATGTCCCCTCGTTCATCCTGGACGGACAAAACCTTGTCAATCGAGGCGCACCACTCCACAAGATTGGATATATTGATATAGCGCTGGATATCTGAGGCAGACATTCGTACGCCGGCATAGGCAAAAAATTCCATATTTGCTCCACTAGTGGGCTCAGGCAGTCTCCAGCTTGCCAGTCAAATACCCTGTGCGCCAGATAAAATGAGTTATCGACAATAAATGGAGCTTATAACCCGCTCAGTGATTAAAGCTCTGCAAAGAGTCTCACCATCCTGAGACGCATCGACTCATCCGGCAGGCGGCCGAAGCCGGCGCCCATATTCTCCTGCAGGTGAACGACCTGGGAGGTTGCCGGGATCGCGCAGGTCACCGCCGGATGGGAAACAATGAATTTGAGCATGAACTGCGCCCAGTTGTCACAATCAAATTCGGCAGCCCAAGATGGCAGTGGCTTGCCGCGCACTCGAGCGAACAGGGCCCCACCCTGAAAAGGCCGGTTAACGATCACCGCCAGGCCCCGCTCGGCCGCCAAGGGCAGCAAGCGTCGCTCCGCTTCGCGGTCGACGAGGTTGTAGGTGAACTGCACAAAATCGAAGTCATCCTCCTGCGCCATCACCCGCTCCAGCGCCACATGTCGCCGCCCATGTGACGTGGTGATACCGATATAGCGGATATCCCCATGCGCCTTCATCTGTCGCAATGTTGTCAGGTGGGTCTGCCAGTCGAGCATATTGTGTATTTGCATCAAATCGAAACGCTCTAGTCCCCAGAGCCGGCGTGAATGCTCCATCTGATCGATGCCCAGACGCTTGCCATAGATCCACACCTTGGTGGCTGAGAACAGGCGCTCTCGCTGCTTTATCGACGGCAAACAGGCACCAAGCACCTCCTCGGAACGGCCGTACATCGGCGAAGAGTCAACCAGGGCGCCGCCCCGCTCGAAAAAGGCCTGTAACACCTTACAGACAGGCTCGCGCTGCCACCACTCTGTGCCCACATCGAAGGTCAGCCAGGTGCCCAGACCGATCACCGGCAGCTTTTCTCCGCTTGACGGGATAGTGTGCAAGATCGCCTGCCCGCTCTTCGAAGAGAGTGCAGGCTTGACCAACCCTGCTGCCGCGAGCCAAGCCAACCACTGCAAAAACCGCCGCCGTCCAACTCCCCGAGCCACCAGTGTCACCTATGAACATACCCATTCCTGTAAGTATATTCGCCCAGACGTCTTCGACCACAGCAGTACTATTTTCCCTCCCAGCCGCCATCGGCTACCATGGCCTCCATCCCGCGACGTAGGCAGAATAGATCATGCATTCACACCAACTGCTGGGCCAACTGAATGGCCTGCACCAGATGATGGGCCACCTCCTGACATCAGTGCCCGAGGCTGACTGCTACCGCTGCTTTCATCCCGCATTGCCACCGCTTGCATGGTTGCTTGGGCGCTGTGTTTATCTGGAGACTTATTGGCTGCGAGAGGTGGTGTCCGGAGATGCCGACATGACCACCCGCGTACGTAGTATGTTCGGTGCCGGAGTCGAAGCAGACGAAACATTAACAGGCAAACTGCCACCCCGCGAACACCTCCTCAACTGGGCCCTGGAGCTTCAGGAGGAGAATCTCACTCGTCTCGCCAACCCTGCGAAGCTTCCCAACCACCCATTGGTGGCCGAAGGGCGCCTGCTGCCGCTCCTCCTGCAGCAACAAGCGATGCTGGTTGAGCAGATGATTGCGCAATTGAGCGAACGGCGTCTTCAGGATCCTGCCGATTTCAGTGTCACCAGCCCGCTTCAGGCCAAACTGCCATCGGAACAACACGCGGACATCCATCAGGGCCATTACCGCATCGGCGCTAAAGACGATCCTGCCGCCATCGATAACGAGCTACCAACAAATATCGTCGAATTACATGCATTTCGCATCGACCGCCATCCAGCCAGCAATGGTTCCTGGCTTGGCTTTCTCGAAGCCGGAGGCTACACCGACACCAGCCTGTGGAGCCACGAGGCTTGGGCGTGGAAACAACAGCACCCGGGGCATCCTCACCACTGGCGTCAAGACGATAACGGCCATTGGTATGGCATCGGTCTCAACGGCCCATTCGAGTTACTGGCCGAGGATGCGGTGAGCGGCATCAGCGAGTATGAGGCACAGGCCTACGCCAACTGGGTCTCCGGTCTCGGTGGCATTTTCGAGGGGGCCGTGATCCAGCACGAATACCAATGGGAGGTGGCTGCACGCAGCCAGGCGATCACGGATTACGGACGAGTGTGGGAGTGGTGCGCCAATCCATTCCATCGCTATAGCGGCTACCTCGAACCGCCTAATCCGGAAGAGGCGACACAGGATTTCGACGCCGGACACTTTTCGCTGCGAGGCGGCTGCCTGCACACCCAGCGAATCCAGCGTCGCAGCAGCTACCGCCATCATGACGCCCCGGGGCACCGCTTCCACTTCAGCGGCACACGTCTGGTCTTTCCGCCATCGAAGATGTCATGGCAAAAATAGGACCCCTTAAATTACGGCTGGTTGTGATGTTGTCATCCCCCCATCCGATAATGGTAATTAACCGCTTTCAGGGCACAATGAAACAGGTGGCCTCACCTCTGTGTGTTCCATCTATTCCTCGCTAATTTCTATCGATGTTTGATAAACAGGACCTGCTCAAGCTCGCCACCATGCCCATGCCTTTCGGCAAGTATAAGGGTAGGGTGCTCATTGACCTGCCCGAGGAGTATCTGCTCTGGTTTGCCAAAAAGGGTTTCCCGGAGGGGCAGCTCGGGCGACTGATGCAACTCGCACTGGAGATCCGCATCAATGGTCTGGAGCGACTATTGCATCCACTGAAAACAGTGCGTCGCGATCTCTGAAAACACGGTTTCCCTCACTGAGGGTGACAGGCGTTGAAATAGAACGTTTCAGGTGTTGCCATCACTCATCTGCAGAGCATCGTGCTCTATCTGCGCACACGGCATTTGGCGAAGATAGCCTCCATCACACGATAGAATGTTCAAGGAGCATGGGGTAAGTGCCGAAGATTGTACGTCACCGTAACGCTAACCACCGAGTTCATCACAAAACGATTACTTTCGCTTTGTAAACCATACCTCCTATCTTTAAACTGAATAATTTCCGGGGGGAGAAATATGGCTGTTACGGGTAGGCACTGCGTGGTCAAAGCGCAAGGAATGATAACTCTCCTTACAGGGAGCCTGTTCCTATCCATTGCCCTCCCGATCCAGGCTGATGATCCTGACGGCCCACTACAGCAGCGAACCCGCTTCCTTGCGGCCAAGAAAGCCCTTGAACAGGGCGATGGCCTGCGATTTTCAAAAACCGCCTCAGCGCTCAAGGACTATCCGCTCTACCCTTACCTCGTCTACTGGCACCTGCTGGAAAAACTCGACGAGCAGTCGCCGGTCACTATCCGCTCATTCCTGGACAGTCATTCCAAGACCCCGATGGCCCACCAGCTCCGTACCGCCTGGCTGAGACATCTGGCAAAAGCCAATCGCTGGCAAGAGTATCTGGACTTCTACCAAGGCAGCAGCAGCGCTGAACTGCGTTGTCATTTCCACACTGCCCAGCTCGCCACCGGCCGCCAGGTTTCCGCCTGGGCGGGCGCAGAACAGTTGTGGCTGGTCGGGCACTCTCAACATCAGGCATGTAACCCCCTGTTTGCAGCTTGGGAAAAGAGCGGACAACTCACCACACTACTTCGCTGGAAGCGGATCGAACTGGCCATGGCGCGTGGCAATTCCGAGCTGGCTGGCTTTCTGGCCAATGGCCTGCAAAAAGAGGACCGGCGCTGGGTAACACTCTGGCGAAAGGTCCACGATAACCCGCAACTCATTGCCGATAGCCAACTTCTGTTACCGGATAACAAACGCAGCCGTGCAATCGCCATGCACGGGCTGAAGCGCCTCGCTTCGAGGGAGCCCGAGGCTGCCGCCGAAGTCTGGCCGGCGCTCTCACTTCGCCACGACTTTGACCAACACCAGCAGCACACTGCAGGCCATGCCATCGCCCTGCAATTTGCCCTGGAGGCGAATGTTCACGCCCTGGAATGGTTCGCCGCGCTTCCGCAAGAGAGTTTCAACAAAAGCAGCCGTGGCTGGGCGGTGCGCACGGCGCTGCGCAATCAGCGCTGGCTGGCGGCCATTGCCTGGATAGAGAGCATGCCCGCCAAAGAACGCCACTCGGACATGTGGTCGTACTGGCTGGGACGTGCTTACGAGGCTCACGGTAAGCAGGAAGAGGCAGACAAACTCTACCGCACCGTCAGTACCTCTCGTGGCTATTACGGCTTTCTTGCCGCCGATCGTCTCGGCGCGGAGTACAACCTCTCCCATGAGGAACTCAGCGTCAGTAAAGAGGCTCTTGATCGGCTGGAAACCCATCCTGCACTGGTGCGGGCTCATGAACTCTATCACCTCACCCTGACCAAAGATGCACGCCGTGAGTGGGACTATGCGATATCACAAATGAGCCGTGAAGAACGTAAAGTCGCGGGCAAACTTGCCGCCCGCTGGCAATGGTACGACCGTGCGTTGCTTACCCTGGCCAGAGCAAACCATTTTGACGATCTGACCATCCGCTTCCCACTCGCTTACAGCGAGACAGTGTCACGAGAGGCCAAGAATCATTCGCTGGATCCCGCATGGGTCTATGCCGTCGCCCGCCAGGAGAGCGCGATGGACCCTAACGCCCAGTCAGCGGTCGGCGCTCTCGGCCTGATGCAGCTGATGCCCACCACCGGCCTGACCATCGCGAAACAGCTCGCCAGCGATATCACCGACGACCAGGAACTGCTGCAGCCTGAAACCAATATTCGCTTCGGCAGTTACTACCTGCGCGAGGTACTGGAGAAGTTCAGCGACAACCCGGTACTCGCCACGGCGGCGTACAACGCCGGTCCCCACCGCGTCCAGCAATGGTACCCCGAGACAAACTCGATAGATGCGGATATATGGGTAGACACAATGCCGTTTTATGAGACCCGCCTGTACGTGCGCCGAGTTATGGCCTATGCCGTGTTCTATGACCAAAGGCTGAAGCGCCCTATCAGACGCCTGAGCCAGCGTATGCCGCCGGTAGGCAACCGCAACCCCCAAACGCTCAGCAGTTGTGAGGACTGCACACCGGTAACCGACGAGCCCGGCTGAGTCCACGTACTATCCCCATCCAACCTCCCACTAGTCGGTCCCCCTCCCCGGGTCTCCTCCCGGGTTAATACCATAACGTTTTTGTACGTTTTTTTGATTACTGCCGATTCGGTTCCTACACTTCCCGCTACAGGATCCCCCCAAAAAGAACAAGGGTGTAGGCGATGTATAGAAAACCGTTGGTATTGATACGGGATGCATGGTGTACGCAGCCACATCTTTCTCTCTATGTGATTACACATTTTGCAGGCATGCTGCTACTGGTCAGCACCATCCTCTATCCCGCACTGATACTGGCTCAGAGCTACAGCACCGACGACTATAAATTCTCGTTCTGGGCAGCCAAAAGAGCAGTGGAACGGGGAGACGACGCAACCTTCGGCCGCCACGCTTCCATGCTGCAGGATACCCCCCTCTACCCCTATCTATTGTACTGGCAACTGGAAAAACGTCTCACCCGGCAACTGCCGTTGACCATTGATGCCTTTTTGCATCGTTACGCCGACACTCCCCTGGCACCCATGCTGCGTGAAAGCTGGCTCCAGCACCTGGCCAGGCAGAAGCGCTGGAAAGACTTCCTAACCTTCTACAAAGAGAGTGATGATGCATCCCTGCGTTGCCATTATCACTACGCTCGATACAAAACCGGCAACGAAACGGCCGCCTGGGAAGGGGCGAAATCGATGTGGCTGGTGGGCCATTCCCAGGATGCGGCATGTGATCGACTGTTTTCCGCATGGCAAAAAGCGGGGGGTATCACGCGCGATATACGCTGGAGACGCATCGAACTGGCAATGGAAAATGGTGAACCCAATGTCGCAAGTCATGTTGCCAAATTGCTCGACGCTGCTGATCGGAACCGGCTTCGCCTGTGGCAACGAGCTAATAGCAAACCTTCTTTACTGCATCGCAAAGAACTGCAGGACGACAACGAGCTCAACCGGATGATCATCTTTCACACCCTTCAGTACCGTGCCATCCGGGCACCGATAGGCACCACCGCCTTGTGGGATGAGATTGAACCAAGATACACCTTTGGATCCGAGCAACGTAATGCCATCACCCGCGCTATCGCTATCGGCCATACTTACGCCAACGATGCTCGTGCACTGGAGTGGTTCGCGAAGCTGCCTGTCGAAAAGCGCGATCTGGAGGTGTGCCAATATGCACTTCGTGTCGCACTGCGGACTCAGAACTGGGGAAGTGCCCTGGCATGGCTGGAAATCATGCCTGATGGTGAGAACCGCTCTTCCATGTCACTTTACTGGCGCGGGCGTATCTACGAGAACATGGGTTTCCCCGAGACAGCACGTCATTTTTTTAAAACCGTGAGCAAGGAGCGTAGCTATTATGGCTTTCTTGCCGCTGACCGCCTGAACCTCCCCTACAACCTCGATCACGATCCGCTGGATGTGAAATTCAGCGTGCTTCAACGCGTTGCCTTTCGTCCGGATATTATGCGTGCCCAGGAGCTCTATTTCCTCGGCCTGGGTGGCTCTGCACGACGCGAATGGAACGAGGCGATCGCCAAGATGGATAGCGAGGAATTGCTGGCAGCAGGCAAACTGGCCCACGCATGGGGATGGGAAGACCGGGCACTTCTCACTCTGGCCAAGGCCAACTATTTTGACGACCTCAACATTCGCTTTCCCCTTGGGTATAACGAAACGGTTTTAAAGGAAGCCAGCCGTCGTTCCATCGACCCTGCCTGGGTCTACGCCGTAGTCCGCCAGGAGAGCGCAATGATGCCTTTCGTTAGATCCCACGTTGGCGCCCTGGGGCTGATGCAGGTGATGCCCCAGACCGGCAAGGAGATCGCCCGGCAGTTACAGCTCTCACACTATGACACACGTCAGCTGCTCAAACCCAAAACCAATATCCACTTCGGCAGCTATTACCTTCGTCAGGCACTTAAGGAATTTAACGAAAACCCTGTCCTCGCCACCGCCGCCTACAACGCCGGGCCACACCGGATCAGAAAGTGGACCCCCAGCCAGGGTGAAGTGGATGCAGATATCTGGGTCGACACCATCCCCTTCGATGAGACCAGAGAGTATGTACGGAGAGTCATGGCCTACTCCGTATTCTACGATCAACGTCTCGATCTTCCGGTCAAACGCCTGAGTGAGCGGATGCGTCCGGTCAGCAAAAAGCCCATCGTCGGTACCTGTCAAAAGTGTCGCCCCAGTAAAGAGGTCATTGCCCAGGCCGATACCGTTCGAGTCAATTGATCTACGTTCGGTGATTGCTACCCTTAATGAATGGGCATTCGCTCTTGAGATCGCGAGGAAAACCGATGACCTCTGAAAACCAACTGATCGAACAACACATCCGTGAATACCAATCCCGCATGCAGCGCATCGATGAGCTGATGGCGCGGGCAAAAAAGGGACTTAGCGAAGGTGAGATCCCTGAAGAGACACGAACCGAGCTGGAGGAGGCGAGCCGAGGCCGCGAAAAACTCGCTACCCTTTATGAGGAACTCAAGCTGTCATCCACGGAGAACTGGCGCAAGGAAGAGATCCTCAAAAGCGGGCCGATGGGTGTCTGGGATGCACTGGCGCAGCAACTTGAGAAACTGGTTGAACGCTTCGAACGCTGATTCACAAACCGGCCATCCGAGAAAACCCGTCCTGAGTTGGTGTTCAAGATAAGAAACGCCCCAGTTCAGCATCGTTAGCCAACACTTCCTTTACCGCTTTTTTGTAAAAGCCGCGCAATGAACCCTTCAGATGCGGCAACACCGCCCGATTCGGGATCGACTTCAGGACACAAAAAATTGCCAGCGCATAAGCGGTATCGTACTGAGAGAGGAAACTCTGCCGATCCACCGGCTGTGGCGCACAGCTGCCGCAACGGGGGATCCGTACATTGAAGGCACTATTGGCGAACATCAGGCCGAAGCCGAGAAACACCGCCAGCACCTCGGTAACCTGCGCCCGGTTCTGCTCACCACCCGGTGGTGGCTCCTTTGCCAAAGAGACCAGGTAATGGGCCAATTGATGGGAAAGACTGGCAATCATCGCCTCAGGATTGTTGACCATTGCCGGATCGAAGATCACCAGCAACCGCTGACTCTCGTCCACAGCGCCCGGCATAACGCCATTACTTCCGCGCTGAGTACCGTAATGAACAAATTGTTCCGGTGCCCAGCTTGTGGACCGACTTACATCAATCAGGCTTGTCGGCCAGTGAGACACCCCGGCATACTCCTTCACCTTGTCGAAGATCAAGTTAGCCATACCCTCGGCACTGTTCGCCCTGCCAGGGAAAAACCGATCATTGGGCAGTACCAATAGCGATTCACTCTGCAAGCCATGAGCATCAAACTGCTGCAAAGCCCAGCCATAGCAGTCAAACAACCACTGAACCGTCGTGTCGTCCAACAACGGTTTGCTTTTGAACAGGGAAAATAGCAAAGGCTTTACCTTATACAGAAATGGGACACGCCATTATAAAGCGAGTTTACAGGCGATGTCGGATCACACTAAGCTAATCCGACCCACAATATTCCTGTCGCTCGGATAACTCGAGCTCAACCCGACAACGATTACACTGAATCCCAGTGCCTGGTGGCGATCCCCTCGCCCAGATCTGCCTCAATCAGTCGCCTGCGCACCTCCAACAGCCGTTCAATGAGCTTAGGCTCACTCGTTTCGTAGGCCTCCGCATCCGGGGTGCGATTGACCACCACACCCAGCAATTCGGTGATCGCATTGCCGATGGAGTTCTGGCTGATTGTGACGATAAGCTTGCCTTCATCATTACGATAGATGAGCTGCTTGAACGCCGGTTGCCAGCGGATGGCGTTGGCGTAGGCAGGATCGGTGATACAACGGTCACGAACCCGCTTGGCGGTTCTGAGAAAATCATTATTGAACAACAGCACGCTCTGAACCTGTTCGGGGAAGTGCAGATCCGGCAGCATAGGTGCGTTGCGGGTCGAGACCTGGCTGAAGAAGGTACGATAAAAATCGAGAAAACCCTTCAGCACCAGATCGTACTCGTGCCAGAATCGGATGTCCTCCAGCGTCGTTGCCCCACCGGGGATCTCCCAGCTGGGAAGGCCATGCGGATAACCGGTCAACGCCAGTCTGGCCGAATCGTCACTAATGGGTCGCAGTACTTCCAGATGCAACGCCTTGCAAATGAATTCTCGGTAGACATCGTGCATATACTTTTCGAACAGGGAGTGCTGGCCGCCGTCGGTAAGGTTTGGGTTTTTCACATCAGCCAGTTTCGCCTGACGCAGTTGCTCCATCGGAAAAACGATAAAGTGGTTGTGCAACATGCGAATACTCGGCACTCCCGGCGAAGTCAGCGGCCAGGTGGCATCAAGGCTCGCCTCACCGGCCAGCACCAGATGTTCACTCTGGTCAGGAAACTGCTCCAGCATGTACTCGATGATAATCTGGTTCATCCGGTTCCACACGTGGCGCACACTTTCCGGCACCTGGGTGCGGCGTACCGGTCGACCAAGGGGATTAAGGATACTTTTCGACGTGTTGTAAATGATCGAGGTGTCGAAGGTGTTGGAATGGCCGAGCGCCTTGCGGTAAAGCAGCAGGTTCTCCGGATTCAGCAGCAGGCCGTTGTTATGCACCAAATCATCAAGATTCTCGGTGCTGTTGAAAAATTCGTTTGGCTTCATCCCTTCCGGCACATCCAGCGGGATGGGCCGAAAGGGGGTAACGATCTGGCGCGGGCCTGACTCCATGTTGCTCCCCTTGCTCGCTGTTCAGTGGACAATGAAGGTCCCTACAGATACACCCGGTACCGGCAAAATGCACACAAAACCTATTAATAACGTTATAGAGTCCGGTACACGGGATACCGCAAAAGGACAAACCACACTGGTTCTATCTTATGAAAAAGGGGGGCCCGATATGCCGGAACCCGGACACATTGTCCTCTACGTCAGGAACCTGGAGAAAAGCCGCGACTTCTATCGCAAAGTGGTGGGATTGCGCCAGGTCGGAAGGATCCAATGACGCACCGGGACCGCTGCAGGGAAAGCGCATCGGTCTGTACCACGTTGGCTGGAAAGTGGGAAATAATCTGGGTGATCTGCGTAAGGCCAAACAGCGGGTTGAAGCTTTCGGCACCGTAATCGACGACCTGGCCGACCACACCGTCACCCAGAGTCTTTATCTTCGCGACCTGGACGGCAATGAAGTGGAACTCTATATCGATAATCCAGGCGGCTGGATGCGCCGGTCAAGGCGCTGAAGCTGTAAACACTCAAAATCCCGCTCCGCGTGCGAATAGTCGCTCAGCGGAGCAGGTTCGTCTCAGCCGCGCCTCGGCGGACAGGAGCAGTTATTGCCGCGAGTAACGCCCGCCTATTTCACCTGATCAACCATATAGGTAACAGCCGCCTTAACATCCTCATCGCTCAGATCCATACGCCCGCCCTTGGGTGGCATCACACCTGCGCTGCCCTGAAAGCCATTGATGGCATTGTTGAAGAGGGTGTCCATTCCTTTGGCAATACGCGCTTCCCAGAGCGCCTTGTCACCAATCTTGGGTGCACCCGCAATGCCCTGCGCATGGCAGGCAAAACAGGCCATGTCATACACCTCTTTTCCCCGACTGCCTCCCGTCTGGGCCATTTGTTCCGCAGATGCAACAAGTTGCCCGGCAGCCGACGACGCCTCATCCACGGCCTCCGCGGTAGCGGTAGCGGCCTCTTCCGCCACTGCTGCCGCCTCATCCGCCATACTTTCGACTGCCCCAGCCGCCTCACCAGCCGACTCTTCTACCATTTCCGGAGCGGTCATCCTTGTCTCCTCAGACGGCGCCCCCTCTGTCACCATCCCGGAACTCTCCTCCGTAGCGGCTTGTTCAGCCTGTCCGCTCCGGGGCTCCTCCTCCTTGCCACACCCACCGAGCAAAACCGTAAAAGCTGTCGCTATCAGTAGAAACCTGTTCATCACATACCCCTTCCGCGTTGTGCCAATAAGATTCAATATAGTAGATAATTCCATTAGTTCTTGCCTTTAAGCACAACGGCGCCCTGGGCGAAAGTAGTCGGTGTTGTCGTAATAGGCTTCAGCACCGTTGGCAGGATCCCATCCCGGCATACCGAGGATCGGGAAAGGTTGCAGGTCTTTCGGCTTCCGGTACAACTCACCGGCGTCAAAGATGTCCGCCAGTTTGCCGTCAATCCAGGCGAGCTGCGCAGACCGATTAAGCGAGAAATACCCCTGATCCGCCTCGATCAGGATGGTATTTGCAGTCATACCCAGGTATGGCGCCAAGGCCTTTTCATACATCGCATGGCCGAAGGTGACACAGTCGAGCTTCATGCTGATTTCGGCGCGACGCTGCCAAAATAGCTCCTTCCAGTGAAACCCGCGAATGAGTTGCAGCAGTGTGGGATCGCTGGAGACGATCACCGCTCCGCCCTCATCGAATAATGAGAGCGTGTTCTCTATCGGTGTACGCCGCCCCAACTCATCACCCGCCTCGATCCGCGCTTTGGCCTTGGGGATGTGGATCGCATTAATCACCGCCTTGCTCCGGGGAAAGATGAACCATGTCAGCAGTTGGAAGAAATCATGCCAGTTCCTGGTCCGTGTCTGAACCTCGCCGTTGAGGAATATCCGCGGTGCATAGTGCTGTGCAAAATGGTCCGGCCTGCCCTCCTGCGGCACGACCTTCAGTGCGGCGCCATGATGGGTACGGATCGGCTCGTGCCCATCAAGCAGTTGCTGGTAGTCTTCCAGGCCGGGCCAATCACTAAATCCGGAAAATCGCTCTGCCAAGTGAGAAATCGGTTCGAATAGCGGTGATTTTGTATAAAAATCGGCTGCCCACGGAACCATGGCGTCTATACGTGTATTGGTCTTCACGACAGGAGCATTTCAGAATTATTTGTCACCGGCGCATTGCGGCCCATCTGATAGGCCTCCCTCAGCGCGCGTGCCAATTTCGGTTGCTGTGCCAGATCCTCAACACCCATGCAGCTCCGTGCGATGGTTGCCAGTTCTTCAAGCAGCTTCTCCTCTTTCCACTTATCCACAAACCCCTGCACATCCAGCTCATTGTTGTGGATAAACTCGGCGATAAAACCCTCAACCTCGCTATAGCTGATCTCCTCCACCTGCATCACTTCGTACTGATAGGAGTAGAGGTCAATCCCGTTCTCCCTGGCAAGAAGCGTGTAGAGCGAGGGGAGCCTACCTGATGTTTCCATCAGGCGATTCAGGTCGATGCGTGCTGAAGGCGTGTATTTCTCACCTTTGAAGTAGAACTCAATACTGGCGACAAAGCTGTTTTTCATCATTGTGCTATTCACCACAGATAACGACGGGCCAAAGCGGCACCCTTACGATGCCGCTACTGTAATCACAACCGGGCTCGTCGTAAATGCATGCCGGCGATCAAGAGCGCCATGCACCGGTTTCTTTCGTATGATATTTTTGCGGTCAGAAAGGGGCCTTGAAGGGAGATGCCCATCTCCCCACGAAAGGTTGATGATGAGAAGTGTGTAAATAAACAATCAAAAAGCGCTCACCGATCGGCATTACCTCATGCCGTGAGGGCTATTTGCCGCTGCCGTCCAACAACGCCAACACATCCGCAAGGCGCCCCTGATCCTCGATCACCACAAGCGGTTCTCCACCAAGGGCCGGATTCTCCGCCCGCAACCAATGCACCATCTGTGCCCCATCGCCGTCCATCTTATCGTACAGTGCCTGATATAGGCGCACGAACAACTCTGCCCGCCGCCAGGTTTCGGTATCCGGCTCAAGCACCACACGCTCCTCGAACAAGGCACGCGTACCCTCGCACATGAAGTTGATGATGCTGGCCACTTCAGCCCTGTCAATGCCAAGCATCTCACCGGCCTGCACCACCGCATGGCCCAGATTCTCCGGCGAGGAAAAGGGATCATTCAATCGTTGCAAGTGCATGACTGCGCCCTCCACAAACTGATGGGATTGATTTCAATAGTAGATAAAATTGAAGGACTCGGCGGTCTTTTCGCAAATTCGATATGCCGCCGGCTGTCCGATCTGGTGCACAATACCTCTATGGCCGAAACACAGGAAATTGTCATCTGCGGTATCGACGGGGTATTGGCCCTGCTCGAACACCGCCTACACCACCTCCACAACGAAGAGGGGGTGAAACACTGGGACCGCTTTCTCGAGGCGTGTAGCGAAGATATGCCCAACCTGCCGCTCATTGATCGCCTCAATCAGGCACGTGAGGCCGGCATGCCGGTCGTGCTTGTCACCGGGCGCAGTGCAGCAGCCCGTGACAAGACCGAGCAGTGGTTACGCCAGTGGCAGATCGGTTATGACGAGCTATGGATGCGCCCCGTGCGTGATTTTTCCCGCGCCGGTGAGTTCAAGGCCGCCATCATTGACCAGCACTACACCAATGTGGCGATCCGACGCATCTACGAGTCGGAAACCCACCTGGATGTGGCCCGCCTTTGCGCCGAACGCCATATTCCCTACAACCTGATCGGCCACAATCAGGGCAATGGTGAGAGTCGCGAACAACTCGATCTGAAAGTGATCACTCACCACTGCGGACACACCATGCTCTACCCCTTCTACGGTGACGATGAATTTACCTGGGCCGAACGCGCAAACCAGCTCTCGCAAGGTTCCTGCCGCCTCTGTGCTGCCGCCGAACGTGACGAGGAACGACGCAAAAAGGCGGTACAGGCCCGCTATCACGCCCACGAACGTGGCCTGCCACCGCTGGAAGGCTCGGACCGGCAAGTCGAATGGGCCGAAAGTGTACGCCTTAACGCTTTCGGCGCCATCGACAAAGTGCTCAAGTGGCTCGAACAGGTCAACAAGGAGGCCGAACGCGAGGATCCCGACCACTGGCACAGTGTCAGGCAAGGGATCACCAAATCCATCGCCTTCCTCGAAAATCAGGTCGAGGCCAAGTGGTGGATCGACCATCGCCACGGCATGATGAACAACCTGGATGGTGGTCGTGCCCTGCTTTCATCCATCGCGCAGGAAATGGGATTTTTTTGACAATAGCGCACAAGTTCCATCCTTTTGTAGAAATTTGACACAATTCCGGACAATTTCTGACACTTTTGCTATACTTAATAATTCTTGCCCAATAATGAGCAAGTCAACAGGCAACGCCTGTTTTACACGCAACACAGGGAGTGATAGAGCATGACTTCAACCCAACTCAAAACCCTCAGGGGTCATTATCAGGTAGTCAGCGTTGAGAAGTCCGATCCCCCAGAGGGGATGGATGGAAAAAATTGGCACAGTTACGTCATCGAACGGGGTAACTCGGTAGTAACAGGCAAAAAACCCGGCTCACTCAAGACGGTCACTGCCCATGCAAACCAGGTCGCCGACGACCTCAATGCCCGCACCGGCGTTAACTCCGGATCGCTCTACGCCGCGCGTCGCAAGAAGTAACCCGGCCGAACAGACGACCACAGCCGCCAGTTCAGCTATTCCGGGGCATTAAGCCCATTGAACCGTCTGACCAGTTCCAGGTTGACACCGGATCGCAACCACTCAAGCCAAACCACTGCAAATCGCACTCCGGCAGGGTAAGCACAGCACAACTGTGATTAAACAGGGTACTGCCGGGATTGATCACCAGGGTATCGCCGAGTTGTTCAGCGAAGATCTGGTGTGTATGTCCAACAACCAGCACATCATGGCCAAAACCGGCCAACCGCTTATACCACTGAGCCAAATGTTCTGAAATCACCCTGCCGTTCTCATCCAGCAAGCGTATGCCACCCATAGTCGCCAGCGGCGGGCTGGCATGGACCAGGTAGACATACACCCCCTCAACAATGAAACTACGTGCCAAAGGCAGCGTACGCAGGTATTGCAACGTCGAGACGCTCCCCGCATTATCCGCCTGGTCCAGAGTCCACTGATCGTGATTGCCCAAGACGCCACGGCAAGCACTCTGCCGCAGCAGGGCAACCGTCTCGTCGAGCTCATC
>JBFEYJ010000057.1:0-15310 GCA_041562215.1 Thiohalomonadaceae bacterium
GGCATCGGCGGTGACGTTCACCGTGCGGGTCACCGGCGTGGCGGCGTTGCCGGCCGCATCGCTGACGTGATAGGTCACGGTGTAGCTGCCGACCACGGCGGTGTTGACCGGGTTGACGGTGACGATGCTTCCGGTGAGGTCGCCATCGATGTTATCCAGCGCGGTGGCGCCGGCATCGGAGTATGTTGAGCCCAGCTCGATGCTGACCGGGTCACTGCCGACGAGGGTAATGACCGGTGGGGTGGTATCGGCGGGAGAAGTGAATGTGACACTCGCTGTGTCTGTAATGGCGCTTCCATTGATAGTACCGCTGATAGTAATCACCTCAGCAACTGTATCGGTCACAATCGCGGTGTAGGTGCCGTCATTGTTATCGGTCACAGCGCTTACCGTGGCACTACCGGTACTACTCAAAGTCACGGCCCCGGCACTTTTCGTTACATTATCCCCGATGCTATCTATCGCCTGAACCGTAATCGTGCTGGAAGAGGAACCATCCGCGGTAACAGTCGCCGGAGAGGCCGTAATTGTCGTTTGGGAGGGAGCTGCCGGATCAAGGTTCGTGAATGTGATAGTGGCCGATGTTGCCCCCTGAATGGCATAACTCACCGTATTATCATCACCCGCTCCATAACCACCGAGATCGCCATTCAGCGAGTTGACCTGTTGTGCACTTGAGGCAACCAGGCTAAAGGGGGTATTCACATCAACTCCAGCACCACTATTAAGCGTAGAGAGAGCAAGACCCGTGGTAGACAAAGAAGTCGTGTTTAACGCGGAAGCCAGTGCGGAAAAATTTACCTTGTAGGAGACGATGTAGTCGTTATCACCATCCACATCGATATCGGCCACATCCGTTGCAAGCACATGATTGAAGCTAAAGCCTGTGGTAACCGACACAGCACTCGTTGCATCCAGAGCGGTAGTGCTTGGTGAGGTATTGAGACTGGCATCAGAGTCATAGATGGTTAAGACGGCACCACCGGCCGAATCACCATAGAGCACCATGAAGGCATCGATCGCACCGTCATTATCAAAATCGAGACCAATCCACAGATAACCTTTGAAGTCACCTTGATTATCTACAACCTTATCGCCGCGGAAACGAAACGCAACCTCATCATCAGTGGTATCAGCAATGGTGCCAAGATCATCGTATTCCATATAGAACATGGGGTAAGAGGCATTTCCAACGATATCAATAGCCGCCGCAGCCTGCTGATCGTTGCCCGCATCGAAGATGTCCCCCTGCAGAACTTTTGACCACCCACTACTGACCGAGGTCAGGTCAATAACCGCGTATGCATGAGCACTAATGCTTAAGAGCACAGCCGCCACAATAATGCGTCTTAACAAAGCGGATCCTGACTTAACTGATCCGATAATCCTTGAACCAATATTCCCGCTCATAACCAAAATCCTTAAAAAACGAATAATCGCGATAGTTTGACGCATCTCAGTTAACAGCTTGAGAATCAAGAATCACTTCAGGGTGCAACGGCGACGAAGGCTTGCCCAAACAACATAGGCTGGCGGACTACTCGACAGACACTGCCTGTTTGACTGGACGACTAACAATGTCTAATCATCCAAACACTGAACGCTTCGAAGATATAGCCCTCGCCCAGGCCTCCCCTACCAAACAAAACAGATAAAGACCGATAACCAGATCACATAATCAATGTGATATTATCTGCATATTGGTCTCAAAATGGTCCGATCAGGGAGATTTACAGTCTATCCAGATAGTCTTGATGATGAATTTTTTGTAACTTCACCTTTGATATCAGCCAGAGTCAGGTACTCCATGACAGAAGTTGTCATGCTATTTTCTGGCAATATGAGAGGAATCCAAGATAGTGATTAACGAAATAAAACCGACTCGATCCTGCAATTAGCTATGCATCAAAATCACATCTTAAAACACCTTAACCTGTTGCTGGTTGACGATAACCACCACATCCAAGCAGAACTTTATTCGCTTTTTTCCCCCATATTCAAAAGTATTTCCCTTGCCCAGAATGCTGATATGGCAATGGCACACTATGAGAAAAAAGCCATAGATATCATCATTTCAGATATCAAGATGACGGGAACCGATGGCTTGTCGCTTATCGAGGAAATACGGGAAACCAACAAACTCATTCCAATCATCGTGCTGAGCGCACATGCCGACAGTAAATACCTGCTGAAGGCAGCCAATCTTCAAGTGGACGGCTACATCATCAAACCACTGAATTTCAAAAAGCTCGAGTCTGCGCTCGCTCGAGCCGTATCACGACTCGAACATCGCGTTGAACCCATTCATATCTCTGAGCCGATTACTTACCACCCGTTGCTGAAAACTCTCCATGTGAACGGGGATGAGGTCAGCCTGGGAAGCAAAGAGTGTGTCTTACTTGAGCTGTTTCTCTTCAACAGCCACAAGGTGATCAGAAAGCAGGATATTCATGATGCCGTTTGGCCTGATGAGATCGTCACCGAATCAGCACTTAAGAACCTACTGAGTGAATTGAGAAAGAAATTGCAACATGACGTTATCAAGAACCGCCATGGTTTGGGCTGGATTTTGTCTCCGGAAAAATGATGCCTCGCTCCTTTTACGCTTTATCCTTTCTTTCCCTTCTCGCTTTTTTTTCAGGTTCCTCGCCCGCGCTTGCGACAGAGACCGTCAAACTGCAGCTTAAATGGGAACACCAGTTTCAATTTGCAGGCTATTATGCGGCCAAGCACCTTGGCTATTATCGAGACGCCGGACTTGAGGTGGACATCATCTCCTCCAAACCCGGTGTCGATGCCGTCGATGTGGTGCTACAGGGGGATGCCGAATACGGCGTGGGGAGCAGCGGCCTGTTGCTGGCAAGGAATGCCGGCATCCCCGTAGTAGTGCTTGCAGTGATCATGCAGCACTCACCCTTCGTCCTCCTTGCTCGACAGGAAAGTACCCTTAATGGCATCCAGGGGCTGGCAGGTAAACACGTGATGATCGAGCCGATGGGTGATGAAATCATCGCCCTTCTCAATCATCAGGGACTGTCTGTGGATAGTTTCGTACAGCTACTGGAGAACCCACACAACCTTGACGCCTTCGTCAACGGCGATGTCGATGCCATCGATGCCTATATTACCGATGAGCCCTATGAGTTGATGGTGCGTGGTGTTCCCTTCAACATCTTTCAACCCCGCTCAGCAGGTATCGATTTCTACGGGGACAACCTCTTTACTACCGAGAATGAACTCAACAACCATCCGGAGAGGGTCCGGCGATTTCGAGAGGCCAGTCTAAAAGGTTGGCGCTACGCCATGGCACATCCGGATAAAATCATCGAGCTTATCATCGACCAATACCCGACTACCCTGGATCGTAAAGCCCTCATCTACGAGGCGCAGCAAATGCAGCAGTTGGTACATCCGGAACTGATCGATATCGGCTACATGCTGGAGAAGCGATGGCGCCATATCGCGGGAACCTATGCCGAGCTAGGCATGCTGCCACAGGATCTCTCGCTGGACGGATTTTTATATGAAGAGCAACATGAACCGGATCTGTTCTGGTTCTATACCACCACGGCCATTACGCTGCTCATTCTCAGCATCGTCATCCTGATCAATGTCCGCTTCTCAAGACTCAACCACCAGCTGTCGAGCCTGTTACACATACAGTCCCGGTTCGCCAATATCGGTGAGTCCGTCAACAATATTTCCCATCAGTGGAAACAACCACTAAACGAGCTTGCGATTCAGCTTATGCTGCTTGAGCAACTCGCTTCAGATACCTCATTGCCTGAGCGGGCCAAGTCGAAAATCAAAACAACCACAGCAAAAAGCCACAGCCTCCTCGAGTTCATGGCAAAAACAGTCGAATCATTCAGTCATCTGATGCGCACAGGCAGAAGCGTTGCCGAGTTTTCACCAAGTTCCACGGTCGAGGAAGTTATTGATTTAATCAAGGATACCTTTCAACTCCACAAAATATCCGTCAGTTACACCTCACATGAAGATACGTACATCACGGGAAATTCAACCGAATTTGCCCATGTCATCCTCAGTATCCTCAACAACGCCCGAGATACAGTGGACGAACGCGGTGTCGACCCCGCTTTGATAACTATCGTTTCCTATCGCAAACCCGGTTATTTTTGTCTCGAAATCGGCGATAACGCCGGTGGTATCAGGGCACAACCCATAGACAGAATTTTCAACCTTGGTTTCAGTGAAAAACAGTCAGCCAATTCCGGAGTCGGTCTTTATATTGCAAAGAAAATTATCGTAGACAGCTTCAAGGGCTCCATTACTGCACAGAACACGTTCGAAGGCGCTATTTTTACCATCGGTATTCCGTGCTCCGATCAATAGCGGCGGTTCTGCGCTTCACCTCATGTTACGACGTGATCTTCACTAAATCCCATAAAAAAAGCCGGTACATCCGGCTTTTTTCTCTAGGCACAGATAATGCCTATTTGCTGTCATTGGCCCATTCGAAAGCGTCAGAGTAGCAGTGCTCAGGTGCGACGCCCTTGGCAACCAGTGCATCCTTGGCGCTATATACCATGGACGGATGGCCACAAGCATAGACCTCAAAACCGGTGAGGTCCTCAAAATCGGCGGCCACGGCATCCTGTACATAACCGGTACGACCGTCCCAGTCGGAATCAGGCTGTGACAGTACCGGGCGATAGTGAATGTTGGGACATTTCTCCACCCAGCGTTGGATTTCACTGTCCGCATACAGATCTTCACGGTGACGTGCTCCCCAGTAGAGGGTTATCGACCGGCTCGACTGCTCGGCCATCATGTGCTCGATGATCCCCTTGATCGGACCATAGCCGGTACCGGTGGCGAGCATGATGATGGGGCGTTCAGAATCCTCACGCAGGAAGAAAGTCCCCTTGGGGCCTTCAATGCGCACAATCTCTCCTTGCTGCATCGCGGTAAAAACATGCTCGGTAAACTCTCCGCCGGCGATACGGCGGATATGGAACTCCAGCAGCTCATCATGGTGTGGGGCATTGGCGATGGAGAAGGCCCGCTTGCGCCCGTCCTTCATAATGAAATCGACATACTGACCAGCCAGGTACTGCATGCGCTCGTTTTCAGGAAGCTTGAGAAACAGCGCCATCACATCATCTTTAAGCCGATCCAGGCGGGCCACCTTGGCCGGAAGATTCTTCACCGGAATCTCCTCGACCGCGCCCACCTCGTGGATCTCCAGCGTGATGTCAGTGACGGGGCGTGCCAGGCAAAACAGTGACATGCCTATCGCGGCTTCCTCTTCGCTGAGCGCCATCGGCTCTTCATCTCCATATGTGATCTCACCGCTGACAACTTTGCCGACACAAGCACCACACGCGCCACCACGGCAGCCGTACGGAAAGGCAAGTCCACCACGCAGTGCGGCATCAAGGATGGTCTCATCAGCATCGGCGTTGAATTCGCGTCCGCTGGGCAATACTGTAATCTTGAAACTCATGTGCTTCCTTCGTGTATGATGACCGAGCAAAAGAGTGAGGATTATTGCCCAAATGGCCGATCGAGTAAAATCCGTGCCGGAAATGTTTATTGTCGGTTGCGGCGATATCGGTTCGATGCTCGCCGATAATTTGCGTAAACACGGCGCCCGTGTAACCGCTATGGTTCGATCTGAGGTCTCCGGACGGCGCCTTCAAGGGCTCGGCCTTAAAACATTCTTCGGTGATCTGGACAATCCCGATAGCCTCCATGACCTGCCTGTAGCCGGCACTATCCTCTATTACCTTGCACCACCACCTCCTTATGGTGACCGCGATCCAAGGATGCACCACCTCCTTGAAGGCCTCACCAACAGTGAGATGATGCCACATCGGATTATCTATATCAGTACCAGCGGGGTCTATGGTGATACTGGAGGGAAATGGGTTACTGAAGAGACCCCACCTAAGCCGCAAACCGACCGGGCCAAACGACGTCTGGATGCTGAGAACACCCTGCTGGCCTTCGGCCGCCATCATCATGTTGATGTGATTGTTCTACGCGTCGGCGGGATCTACGGCCCCGGGCGCCTACCCGTGGAACGATTGAAAAAGGGTTTACCGGTATTGAATGAGGCCGAATGCGGTGTAACCAACAGGATCCACGCCGATGATCTGGTAACGATCCTGATCGCGGCGGCCGAAAAGGGGAGGGGAGATAATATCTATAATGTCAGCGACGGCAACCCCGGTAACATGACCCAGTATTTTAATGCCGTGGCCGATGTGCTTGGTCTGCCACGTCCGCCGAGTCTGTCCATGGCCAAGGCGCGTGAACAGCTCAGTAAGACGATGCTCTCCTATCTGTGCGAGTCGCGTCGCATGGACAATAGCAAACTGTTGCGTGAGTTTGGCATTAGCCTTCGCTATCCCGACCTTGAGAGCGGGCTAAGGGGAAGGGAGTAAGGAGTGAGAGGTAGGGATTCTCTGGATTAGTTCACCTTCGTCATTGCGCATTGAAACGGAATCAAGGCCGCTGCAGTGCTGCCTCGACCTCATCCCGTTTCTCTCGACCTACCAACTGCTCAATCAGCGCCAGGGTAAAATCCATCGCGGTGCCCGGCCCTCGTGAGGTAATCACCTTGCCGTCTTGAACGATACTCTCCTGGCGGTACTCCACGTCAGGCAAATCCATTTTGTCCAGATGACCTGGATAGCTTGTCGCCGATTTGCCGCTCAGCAATCCGGCATTGGCCAGCACTCGCGGTGCAGCGCAGATAGCGGCGATAAATTTGCCGCTGTCAGCCATCGCCCGCAATAACTGGTGGACCCGCGGGTCATTATCCAGGTTGACCGCACCCGGCATTCCTCCGGGCAGCACCACCATGTCGTATTCACGCTTAAGTGCCTCATCCAGAGTAGTCTGCGGCATCAGTACCACGCCACGTGATGCGGTCACCGGCCCCGCCTCAAGCCCTGCCGTGAATACATCAACACCGGCACGAACCAGCAAGTCGATAATGGTCACCGCTTCGAGTTCTTCACACCCTTGTGCTAGTGGGACAAGGACGCTTGCCATCGTTCTTCTCTCCGCTTTGTTGTTTGAGCTATCAATTCGGAAACCGGTATCAACTCAACGCCTAACGCATCCAGTCGCGGTAGGACCTGCTCCAGCACCGCTAGAGTTTCCGGATAGGGGTGAGCGATTGCCAATGATGTTCCGATGGTCCTCGCCTGTTCGAGCAGTTTGTCGAACTGCCGCAGGATTGCATGCGGTTCGCGCAGGTTATCGAGAAAGATATTACGCCGAGTATTTGGCAGGGCATATTCTGCTGCTATGCGACGTGCCACAGTATGACTGGTAGTCGTGCTGTCAACGAAATAGAGATCACCATGCTCGCGCAGTCCCTCCATCAGCCAGGCCATATGTCCCGAATGGCTGGTCAACAAGCTACCCATATGATTGTTCACGCCACGCGCGTGCGGCACCGAGGCAAGATTGGCCGCCAATGTCTCAAGAAGTACCGAGCGGGACATCTCCAGCCCGAGTCCACCCGGCCCCATTGCCTTGCCGTCTACCGCCTGCATCGGCTGGTGCAGCAGCACCTCCTTCCCCGCGGCATTGGCCAGCTCGGCAAGGCGGCGGCTGTAGGTGGTCTGAGGCAAGATGGCGAAACTAACCGCGCCTGGAAGGGCGATGGCCCGACGGCCGTCGGCAAGACGGTTGCCCAGATCATCGATGATCAGTCCGACAGCCGCCTTGCCATCAGGTGTATCGGCAGCCAGCCCTTGAGCGGCATGTACCGCAAACAAGCAGGCCGTTACGGCAAGCCATGCCCGCATGCGGCCGAACATCCTCAGTCGTCAGCCTGGGATTGCTTCAGGATATGTAAGCCTTTAAGCAGGTTCAATGCCTCATTCAGGACATAGTCAGTGCTGGCAAGGGACTCCGCATCTGCAGATTGGGCCTTGGTCTTGGCAGACTCCCGGTCTTTGCGCTTGTCCTTATTGCCGTTACTCAAGTGGCCGGTAAGATCCGCTTCCTTGAGCCTCATCGAAGCGGCGACACCATCATCGCGGGATACCTTGAGAGGCTCCACCTCGATGTCCGGTACGATCCCCTCCGCCTGAATAGATCGACCTGATGGGGTGAAATAACGGGCTGTGGTGATCTTGACCGCAGTGTCGTTGCTCATCGGGAAAATGGTCTGCACCGAACCCTTACCGAAAGTCTGGGACCCCATCAAAACGGCACGTTTGTGATCTTGCAGAGCCCCGGCAACGATCTCCGAAGCCGAAGCGGAACCACCGTTGACCAACACGACCAGAGGGGCACGGTCAAGGATGTCGTCAGGAGTGGCATTGAAATCGAGTTCGGCATCGGTGGCACGCCCTTCAGTATAGACCACCTTACCCTTACGCAGAAAGGCATCAGAAACCGACACCGCTGCCCCGAGCACGCCGCCGGGGTTGTTGCGCAAGTCAAGCACCAACCCGTTAAGCTGCCCCTTATTCTCCTTTTTCAGGTCGCTGACCGCTTTACGTATATCCTCGCCTGTACCCGTCTGGAAACTGGAAATCCGCACATAACCGAAGCCTTTCTCAAGCATGCGGCTTTTCACGCTTTTGACCTTGATGATAGCGCGGGTGATGGTAATGGTGAGCGGCCTCTCCTCCCCTTCGCGCACGATGGTCAAGGTGATATCGGTATCCGGCTTACCGCGCATGATCTTTACTGCATCACCCAGGGACATACCCTGTACCGGGGTGTCATCGAGGCGGATAATGAGATCGCCTGCCATAACCCCGGCTCGCTGAGCAGGTGTGTCGTCGATCGGTGAAACGACCTTGACGAAACCATCCTCCATGCTCACCTCGATACCGAGGCCTCCAAATTGGCCTGTAGTGCCGACTTGTAGATCTTTGAAGTCATCCTGATTGAGAAAGGCAGAATGAGGATCCAGCCCGGAGAGCATACCCTGGATGGCATGTTCCAACAGTTCCTTATCGTCCACCTCCTCGACGTAATCCGCCTTGATCTTGCCAAAGACTTCACTGAAAGTACGCAACTCCTCCAGCGGCAGGGTCGCTGAGGCGTGATTGACTGTTTCCCGCTCGGCCAGCACCGAGGTGCCGATCCCCAACGAAACGCCCACAAGCATGCCTGCGGCAAGAACAACAGAATAACGTGTTGATGACTTCATCTATGACTCCCGGGACGATTAGCGTACCCGTTGTGCTCAAATTTATTCCCTGATGACACTACTGTGCTCAGGGGTAACCAGATCAATAATACTCATATCAGCTTCATTTCGCTAACGTCGACACCAGCGAACCGGATCGGTCGGACGGCCGTCCTTGCGTATCTCGAAATAAAGACCGCTGTTATCCTGGCCGCCACTATCACCTACCGTGGCAATCACCTCACCGGTCTCGACCCAGTCACCAGTCTCTTTATAGAGGCTCTGATTGTGGCCGTAAAGGCTCATATAGCCATCACCATGATCAATTATTATCAACAAACCGTAACCACGCAGCCAATCGGCAAAGGCAACTCTTCCATGCGAGACGGTGCGCACATCCTGTCCACTATCGGCGCCGATCCTGACACCCTGCCAGCTGAGCTTACCCAGTTTGCGCGAACTCCCATAGCTCGCCAGCAATGGGCCGCTGATCGGCCATGCCAATTTACCTTTGAGCGTATTGAAAGGCTTTCGGTTCCCTGGCTCGGCCGGGATATCCTCCAGAGCTTCTCCCAGAGCACGGATCAACCGCTTCAGCTCCTGCTCATCTCGCTGCATCCCGGCAAGATGCTTACCTTTGTCCGCCAGTTCAGCCTTCAGTGCCTGCAACACCTTTTTTCGTGCACCGCGCGAGGCCTCAAGCTGACTCTTTTCCTGCGAACGCTGCTTGCGTAGTGCCCTTAAACGCAGGCTCTCTGCTTCCAGCTCACTACGCACCTGTTCGAGTTCGCGCAGAGTGCTGCCCAGAGTCGCAATGCGCTCGGCGCGCGCTTTATTCAGATAATCATAATAGGTGATTACACGGCCGACCGTGGAGGGGTTTTCCTGATTGAGCAGGATCTTCATGTACTCCTGGCGGCCCATAGCGTAAGAGGCACGGATTTGGCCGGCAAGATAATGGCGCTGAGAGGCCACCAGTTGTTGCAGTTCCCCGGCACGCTGCCGCATCTCTGACATCTTCGCCTGCTGCTCATCCAACTCGGCATCGAGTTCCCTGATCTTGCGGCTGAGACTGCCGATCTGACGTTCGCTGCGTCGCAGCTCCTTACGGAGAGAGTCATAGCGATCACGAGCGGTCTCCAACTCACTCTGCAGCGCGGCGATTCGCTGGTTCAGCTGCTTGAGTTCAGCCTTCTTTGCGGCTCTTTCGCTAGCAATGACGTTACCGAACAACGACAACAAAACCGCCAGGGCCAGCAATTTGCTAAGGTGACTCTGCTGTCGGGACCCTCTCACGGCCTGCTACCGAACAGCAAGCATGGCACCTTACTCTTCCTCCTCGCTGGAGAGGGGATTGACAAGACAGTGACCGTTCATTTCGTTTGGCTGCTGCAAGCCCAGCAGGTAGAGCATGGTCGGCGCCACATCGGCCAGGGTACCGCTTTCGCCAAACTTCAGCTCACGTTCACCGACGTAGATCAGCGGCACAGGATTGGAGGTATGAGCGGTATGGGCCTGACCGGTGCCTTCGCCGCGCATTTGCTCGGCATTGCCGTGGTCGGCGGTGATCAGCATTTCACCATCCTTGCTGTTGATTGCCTCCGCCAGTCGACCAAGGCAATGATCGAGGACTTCGATGGCCTTTATCGTGGACTCGAAGTTGCCGGAGTGGCCGACCATATCCGGGTTAGCGTAATTACAGATAATGACATCGAACTTATCGCTCCGGATCGCCTCGATCAGCTTGTCAGTCACCTCTTCAGCACTCATCGCCGGCTGCTCATCGTAGGTGGCAACCTGCGGTGAGGAGACCAGGATGCGTTCCTCACCTTCAAACGGCTCTTCGCGACCACCGTTGAAGAAGAAGGTGACATGAGCGTATTTTTCGGTCTCGGCGATACGCAACTGGCGCATGCCGAAATTGGCAAGCACCTCACCGAAGACATTAACCAGGCGCTCCGGCGGAAAGGCGACCGGAACGGTGTAGTCGGCGCTGTACTCGGTGAGGCTGACGAACATACCAAGCTTCGGCTTGTTGGCGCGCTCGAAGCAGTCGAAATCTTCCTCAATGAAAGGACGAGTGATCTGGCGTGCCCGATCGGAGCGGTAATTCATGAAGATCACCACATCACCATCCCGAACACAGGCAGGTTCAGCACCTTCAGGCTGTATCGCCGTGGCATGAACGAACTCGTCACTCTCGCCACGCTCATAGGCCATCTCCAGCGCCGACATGGCGTCAGGTGCGATAAAGTCTGTCTTACAACCGGTGATCAGATCGTAGGCTGCCTGGATACGTGGCCAACGGTGGTCCCGGTCCATCGCATAGTACCGACCGATGATCGAGGCTATTCTTCCTGCCCCAAGGTCTGCGAACTCCTTTTGCATCAATTCGATCGAATCGGCAGCGCTCTTCGGCGGAGTGTCGCGACCATCCAGGAAGGCATGCAGATAAACCTTCTTGGCGCCGCGCTCCACCGCCAGGCGGGCCATAGCATGGATGTGCTCCTCATGGCTGTGCACGCCGCCAGGGGAAAGTAACCCAAGAATATGCACAGCTTTACCATCGGCGATAGCTTTATCCACTGCCTCGGTCAGTGTTGCGTTGATGAAGAATGAGCCGGTCTTGATCGCACGGCTGACGCGAGTGAACTCCTGGTAGACCACCCGGCCTGCGCCAAGATTCAGGTGCCCCACCTCGGAGTTGCCCATCTGACCACCAGGCAAACCAACCTCTGCACCTGAGCAGCGTATTAGGGTATGTGGGTACTTACTCCACAGCCTGTCCCAGACGGGAGTATCGGCACTGTGGATAGCATTGTAATGATCGCTTTCGGAATATCCCCAGCCATCGAGAATGGTTAGCAGCAATGGGCGGCGACGCTCAGCAGAAGACATATATCAAACCAATCCAGTCAGTTATTTTCAATTAGTGTCTAATTTTAGCCCGCAGGGGTTATCGTAGCCATGGGGGAAACGGCATAATCCGTCCACGGGTAATCTATTGAGTGCATCCGGTGCGTAATACCTTGTTCAAACAAAGTTCTTCTCAAACGACGTATTATTGTATATTGTTTTGCTGATATTGGCAGCAACCATACCTGCCGCGTATACCATCGTATTTTATCAGCGTTAAGGCCTGAAGATGTCAGAAAACGATACCATAGGATTAATCTCCAGGGATGAGGATATCGACCGCGCCTCCCGTTCGCTCAAAGCCATGTCTCACCCCCTCCGCCTGAAGATACTCTGCACGCTCGGAGATCAGGAGGTCAGTGTTCAGGATATCGTCGAACGGGTGGGCACCTCACAAAGCAATATCTCCCAACACCTTGCTATCCTGCGTGACAAAGGTATCCTCTCCTCTCGTAAAGACGCCAATCGCGTCTTCTATAAGGTTGTCGATTCCCGTACCCTGCAACTCATCAGCATGATGCGCAACGTCTTTTGCAGCATGGACTGACTAAGACTCTAACCCACCGCGTCGTCTTGACGGCCGTGGCGACTACCTAAACTCACATTAGAGCCATACCCACCCAAACATGCCAACATTACTCGAATTCGTTATCAACCACTGGGATCTCTTCCTCGCCCTCGCCATCATTATCCTCATGATGTTCAGCGGGACACTCGGCAGTCGTCTACGCGGCTATAAGCCGATCACCGCACTTGAGGCGGTCCAACTACTCAATCATGACCACGCTGTACTGATAGATGTGCGAGAGGATAATGAGTTCAAGGACGGTCATATCATCGACGCACGGCATATACCGCTTGGCAAACTCGGTGATCACATGGGAGAGCTTGAACAGTTTCGCAACCAACCGATCGTCGTAAGCTGCCGAAGTGGCCACCGTTCTGCCAGTGCTTGTGCACGATTGCGTAAAAACGGTTTCGAAACAGTATACAATCTCAAAGGCGGCATCATGGCCTGGCAAAGTGCCGGTCTGCCCCTGCAAAAACCATCCAAAGGAAAAAAACGAAAATAGGTGCCAACACCATGCCAAACGTCATCCTGTACACCACCGCGCATTGCCCTTTTTGCGTTCGTGCACGCAAGCTGCTCGACAAGAAAGGAATCGAATACACAGACATCCGCATCGATGAGAAACCCGAGATGCGTAACGAAATGGAGAAATTGAGCAACGGAGTAACCTCCGTGCCCCAAATTTTCATCGATGATTTTCACGTCGGCGGTTTCGATGATATGGCCGAGCTGGACATGGACGGCGAACTGGACAAACGACTTGGCCTAAACTGAACAACCGATGCCTGAATCACTTCACGTTGTCTGCCCCCACTGCCACAGTGTCAACCGAGTGCCACTGGAACGACTTGGTAGCGGCGGCAGGTGTGGCCGATGCAAACATCCACTGTTGGACGGACAGCCAATCGAACTGACCATGGAGACCTTCAGCCAGTACATCGGCCGTAGTGATCTCCCTGTGCTGGTCGATTTTTGGGCTCCCTGGTGCGGACCATGCAAGATGATGGCTCCTATCTTTATCCAGGCAGCCGCCCAGCTTCGGCCGCATGTGGTCCTGGCAAAGGTCAATACCGAACAGGAGCAGACATTGGCCTCCGGGTACGCTATTCGCAGCATCCCCACCCTGGCCCTTTTCCGGGGCGGGAAAGAAATTGACCGAATCGCAGGCGCCATGGACCTCAATAACCTCGTGACCTGGGTACGTCAACATCTCTAGACAATGGCTGCCTGACTAGCCGTAAATATCAGCCTCTTCAAGGAATCTTCATGAGCGACAATAACAATCCGGCAACGCCAAACGGCCCCCAGTTTGCCATTCAGCGCATTTATACCAAGGATATCTCCTTCGAGACTCCCAACTCTCCGGCGATCTTCACTGAGAAGTGGGAGCCACAGGTGAATGTCGACCTTCATTCCAGCGGCACCCGTCTCGGCGACGGACTGTATGAGGTCACTCTGTCACTCACGGTAACCGCCAAACTCGGTGAAAAAACCGCCTATCTGGCAGAGGTTCAGCAGGCCGGGGTATTTAGTCTAGGTGGATTTTCCGAGCAGGAACTTGGCGCTATGTTGCACAGCTTCTGTCCCAACATTCTCTTTCCCTATGCGCGCGAGGTCATATCCGATCTGGTCTCCAAAGGCAGTTTTCCACAACTGCTGCTCGCCCCCATCAACTTCGATGCTCTCTACGACCAGCATCTGCAAAAACAGAAACAGGAAGGCGAAGCGGAAAACGCCGAGACACCCCTCCACTAAATCGGAATGCTATCCATGAATCTCCATTGTGATGGCCAAATCGCTGTTATTGGCGCCGGCTCCTGGGGAACGGCACTTGCCATGCAGCTGGCGCGCAACGGTGTCCCCACACTTCTGTGGGGCAGGGATCCACAACAGATGGCACAGATGGCCACCTTGCGCTGCAATCAGCGCTACCTCCCCGATCTCCCCTTTCCGGATGGACTTGCACTAACTGACAATCTGGAGCGGGCAGTGGCAAACAGTGATCATCTGTTGCTTACCGTACCCAGTACAGCCTTCCGCAGTACCCTCAGGTCAATCGCCCCGATACTGAAGCCACACTGCCGCATAGCCTGGGCCAGCAAAGGGTTGGAGCCGGGAAGCCGTCGGCTGCTTCACCAGGTTATTGCCGAGGAGTTTGGACAGCAACAAGCCTGTGCAGTGATCTCCGGCCCCACATTTGCGAAAGAGGTGGCAAAAGGGCTGCCCACCGCGGTCACTGTCGCCTCCACCAGTGAGGAAGTCGCCGCCTATTTTGCCACTTGCCTGCACGGAGAGACCTTTCGCGCCTATACCGGCAGCGATGTTATCGGCGTCGAGGTTGGTGGGGCATGCAAAAACGTTCTGGCCATCGCTGCCGGCATTGCCGATGGCCTGGGTTTCGGCGCCAATACCCGCGCCGCGCTCATCACCCGTGGTCTCGCAGAACTCATGCGTCTTGGTGTCCACCTGGGGGCCCAGCCGGAGACTTTAATGGGGTTAGCGGGACTTGGCGATCTGGTACTGACTTGCACTGACGACCAGTCCCGTAACCGCCGCGTCGGACTTGCCCTTGGCCAGGGAAAGACCCTGGAACAGGCGATTACAACCATCGGCCAGGCCGTAGAGGGGGTGAAGAGTGCGCCGGAGGTCTACCATCTGGCACAGGAGCTAGGCGTTGAAATGCCGATCACCGA
>JBFEYJ010000058.1:0-15173 GCA_041562215.1 Thiohalomonadaceae bacterium
CACCAAGGCAAGTTTGACCAGGGCACTCGTGAGATTAAGGGCGGTTCGAGTACGGTGTTTATGTTCCGGCAGGGCGAAGATGAGCAGTCCGGGCAGCAGCGAACTGGCCAGGACCAGCAGTGGCAACCACTGGTTCAGGCTCATGGCGTTATATCCGAGGAAGCGTGACCGAACGGCTCGCCGATCGCCAATACACCCAGCGGCGGCAACACAAACAGACCGAGAAGGACAGCGCCGAGGGCGAGTATCAGTGCAATCCACTCCATGGACAGGGGGACAGTACAGGCCTCATGAGTGACCTGTGCCTCGGTAAAGGCAAAGCCGACCACCTTGAAGACATAGGCCGCCGCCATGATACCCCCAAGCACCAGGACCACTGTCCAGCCCCATAGGCCCTCTCCCAGTGACGCCTGCAGTAACCACCATTTGCCGATAAAACCGCCACTCGGCGGCAAACCCATAATGCTCATTCCCGCCAGGGCGAAGGCCGCCACGCTGAGCGGAAGGCGGACAGCTACCTGATCCAGTTCAGCGATACGATCATGACCGGCATGGCGCATGAGATTTCCCGCCGCCAAGAACATCGCCGCCTTGGCCAGAGCGTGCGATAACGCCAGGTAGAGTGCTCCGTTCCAGGCGCCGGTCCCGGCCGAGGCGGCCAAAGGAAAGGCCATGAACAGATAGCCGATCTGCGCTACGGTGGAATAAGCGATGAGCAATTTCAGGCGGCGCTGGCGCAAGGCCTGCAGCGATCCCCACAGCACAGCGGCGGCACCGAGCAGGCCGAGCAGGGTATCGAGCTGCGGTGCGAGGGCGTCGAACAGATCTAGCCACAGGCGCAACAGCAGGTAGAAAGTCGCCTTAACCACCAGCGCCGACAGCAGGGCGCTGACCGGCGTTGCCGCACTGGCGTGAGCCGGCGGCAGCCAGAAATGGAAGGGAAAGAGCGCGGTCTTAAGCAGTAAACCGGACACGATCAGAGCCAGTGCCGCCCAGCTGACCGGAGAGGGCTCCAGGCGTTCGCCCACCAAAGTGATATCGACACTGCCGCAAAGATGGTAAAGCAGGGCGACACCCAGAAGGTAGAGCAGGGAACCGAGCAGGCTGACCAGCAAGTACCGCATCGCCCCACCGAGAGCGGCAGCCCCGCCTGCCAGTGCAGTGAGGCCGGTCGCCGCCAAACCCAGCAGCTCCAGCGTGACGTAAAGGTTGAACAGATCGGCGGCGAGAAACAAGGCATTGAGCGCTGTCCACAGCAATAGCCACAACGGCCAGAACCAGGCCGCCCTGGCCGGCTCACCGCGAAACCAGACAACGGCATAGAGGCTGATGCCAAGACCCACCACTGCGGTCATTAATAGCATCACCATGCTCAGGCCGTCACTGCGCAGCACGATCCCGAGCGGCGCGCCCCAACCGCCCACAAGGTGAAGTTGGACACCATGGGCAATGAGCACCGTGGTCAACCCAGAGGCAGCAAGCATAATCCCAGCCGCACTCAACAGCCCGATGACGGCCCCCGACCGAGGCAACATGAAGGAGATCAAGGCACCCGTTAGTGGCAAAAGAATCAGGGCGATATCCCAGTGCTGGGCAGCAACAGTGGGCATCGCCTAGGGTCTCCTGGCTTCAGGTAAAACCGTGCGACCGGAAGCCTCTCGCAGGCGCAGCATCAGCATCAGAGCAAGGGCAGTGGCCGCTACCGCTACCACGATACCGGTAATCACCATGGCATGGGGGACCGGATCGGGGGCACCATCGACAGTCCTTCGGGCCAGCCCGGCCAGCACCAGGAACACGCTACTGCCCATGATGTTGAAGGCAAGGATCTTGCGAAGCAGGTGTGGCTGAACGATCAGTGCATAGAAAGCGAGGCTGAAGAGACCGGCGCCGAGCAGCGCATAAAACAGGGCGGGACTCACCGCTCAGACCCTTCTGCAGCTATCGCAAGTCGTGCGTATGACCACTTCATTGGCCATCTCCGGGGCTTTCGCCCAGAAAAAGCGCCGCCAGGGTAACGCCGATGGATAGAGTGGCTGCCGTTTCGATGAGCAGGATGAGAGATCCCGCAGAGGCGGGCGGGTAGGAGAGCAGCGCACCGAGATGCCATGACAGGGTGGCCGCCACCGCACTGAACACCGCGACTCCCAGGATGATCCCCAGCCGCAGCGGCCAGCCGGTCATCGAAGCTGGGAGGCGTCGCCCGGCCAACAGCAGCAGCACACCAGCAGCAGCAAGCACCGCACCGGCCTGGAAGGCGCCACCTGGCGCATGGGCGCCATTCCACAGCAGGTAACCCGCTACAAGAAACATCAAGGGGACATACAGCCGGACCAGGCGATCAAGTACCATCCCGGGGGCGAGAAGAGGCAGGGAGGGTGTCGGTGACAACGACCATACGGCAATCAGGGCCAGTAGCAACACCGCCATCTCAAGCAGCGTGTCATAGCCGCGAAAGTTGAGCAGCACCGCCGTTACCGGATGACTTACACCGCTGCCAGCCAACTGCCCCGCCACCTCATCCTTGAGTCCCGGCGCCTGTTCGGGCAGCGACAGCAGAGCCAAACCCAGGCCGAGAAAAAAGGCCGTCAGCAGGATAACGAGGAACAGGCGCAACGCCAACGGAGTCTCTGCGCTTTCCTCTCCGGCTGCCCCTGAGGTACCGCTATTGGCCTTCAGACGCATTATCATCACCCTTCTCCCGCGGCCGGTGCTCCAGCCTTGCCAGTGCTGAGAGCAACAGGGCGCCGGTCAGCCCTGCACCGATCGCCGCCTCCGCCAGAGCGATATCCGGCGCATCGAGTCGTACCCAGACCAACGACAGTACCAAACCAAAGGCGATAAACAGCACCACTGCCCGGAACAGATCAGGGCCGGCCAGTGCCCGAAAGGCAAGCCATAACAACGTCGCGGCCAGCAGTCCATCGATAGACCAGTTCAGAACTGTCAGCGCTTCCACGGTATGATCCCTCTATCAAGGGCGGTGCGCGCCACCAGGTGGCAGGCAGAGGCCGAGGCCACCAGAACCAGTAGCCAGATCAGGAGCAGTTTGCCGGCCACCGCCCAGGAAGATGACTGCAGCATCAGGCCCGCAACGATGAGACCCAAGCCGACATTATCCGCCTTGGTCAAGGCGTGCAGGCGGGTATAGACATCGGGGAAACGGAGCAGGCCCACGGTGCCGGCGATAAAGAACAGCGCCCCGGCAACAATGAGCACAGCTGAGAAAAGTGCAGTAATCGTCATTCCATCCCACCCTGTTCATCGGCCCGCCATGCGCGCCGCACAAAGGCCACCACAGTCACTGCCGCGAGCAGGGCGAATACCAGTGCCACATCGCGCAGTGCCGGAGTGCCTATGCTCTGGGCCAGCAACAACAGACTGGCCACAGCAGTGGTACCGAACAGCTGCGCGGCGAGCATGCGATCGGCCGGGGTCGGACCGCGCCACACCCGCCACAGTCCAGCCGTAAGCGTCAAGAGCAGGAGTAGCGCCACAATGAGATTAAACGCCGCTATCATCGTTAACGTCCAAAGTGATCAGAAACAGAGCGGCGATCCGTTGCTCCAGCGCCTCAAGTTCGGCTTGGAAATCGCCGCGACCATCCAACACATGAACCTGCAAGCAGCCGCCTTCAAGCCTGGCGGAGAGTGTGCCGGGGAGGAGGCTGGCGGTGTTGGCCAGGAACACCTCCGCCTGTTCATCGTTAAGAGTGATTCTGTAATCGACAAGAACAGGGGCAATGGGCAGGGAGGGATGTACGGCACGCCATGCGACATCGAAGCCGCCCCTGAGCGAGTGACCGATGAAAAAAGGGAGTAAACGTAACAGGCCGAGCAGTGATCTTGGCGAAGGTCGCGCCAGGGCATAACTGACCCCGATGGCCAGTAGGACCAGTGGTGCACCAAACCACCAGGTTTCCGTTTGTCCTTCGGTGAGCAGCCACCAGAGCAGGGCGAATACCGCACCACGCGACATCAACGGCGGCAACTCCCGAAGTACTGTCAAGGTGCTGTGCTGTTGTTTGTCCATCGTCACCGGCCGGCAATTCTCTTCACGGCTTGTCCAGAGTGGTAAACCGGCAATGATGTTCGTCAGTGCCGGTTGGGATAAGGAGTCGCTATTTGAAAAGTATAGTGGCCGATGCCGAACAAGGCTTACGGCTTGCCTGTTGAGGAAGAAGAACATCTGCAATCTTATAAGGGAAATTCTCGCGCATCCCCAGCTTTCAGCTCGTACACCCCATCCTTGATCCCAACTTTGATCGGTGAGGCATTGGAGGCGCGTGCATGGACGCGCAACAGATCCTGGTGCATTTCCAGATCCAGTGCGTGACCGCGATAGCGGATGAGCATGGAAAGGCAACGGAGGTTCTCAGGGAGACTGGGGTTGAGCCACAGCACATCGCCGCGGGTGACAATGCCGGTATAGCCGCGCTGCAGCAGGTCCACCGTTCCTGCCATTGCGCCAAGGTGGATCCCCTCCGGCGTGGTACCTCCCTGAATATCGGCAATATCGCTCTCCAGCGCCTCCTGAAACAGCTGCCAGGAGCCGGCGCGGTCCGATCGCAGTTCGACCCAGGAGTGGACCACCCGGCTCAGTGTCGAGCCGTGTGATGTGCGTTTGGCGTAATACTCGATATTGCGTGGGATGGTTTCGTACTCGAAAGGATAGCCGAGGCGCGCAAACAACTCGCCCAACTCTTCGGATGAAAACAGATAGAACAGCATCAGTACATCCGCCTGCTTGGAAGCCTTGTAACGGTTCGGGCTGTCTCCCTCAGCCTCAAGGATACGGTCTAGCCGATGAATGTCATCGTACTTTTCCCGGTAGTGCTCCCAGTCGAACTCATCGAGATCGCCGTAGCCCTCGAACTGGCTGATAATTCCGTCATCGTGAAACACGATCCGCATCTTGCGGCTGATATCGTCCCAGCGGGCGATCTCCGCCTCAACCAGATCGATCATGGTACATAGCTCCTCACGTCGCTCTTCCGGCAGCAGCTCAAGCAATTCAAGGGCACGGCATAGTACCCAAACAGCCATGATATTGGTGTAGCTGTGGTTGTTAAGGCCGGGCTTGTCGCTGTTGGGATAGCCGGTCTGAAACTCGTCCGGACCGCTGACGCCGTGGATCTCATAGCGCCCGTTCGCTTCGTTGAACTGGGCGATACTGCCCCAGAAGCGGGCGATCTCAAGAAACATCTCGGCCCCGTAAAAGGAGAGAAATTCCATATCACCACTAACTTCGTAGTATTGCCAGATATTGAAGGCGATGGCGGCATTAACGTGGCGTTGCAGATGTGTGTGGTCCGGGATCCAGCGTCCCGATTTCGGGTTGTAGTGCAGACGTTGGCTCTCCTCACGACCGTTACTTCCGCTTTGCCAGGGATACATCGCGCCTCGGTAATTCGCCGTATCGGCATTGGCACGCGCGGCATCGAGACGACGGTAACGGTACATCAACAGGGCACGCGTAATTTCCGGCAGACGTAGGTTGAGCAGAGGGAAGATGAACAGTTCATCCCAGAAGATATGGCCGCGGTAGGCCTCTCCGTGCCAGCCCCGCGCCGGCACACCCGCATCAAGGTCCATGGTGTTGGGTGATGCCGCCTGCAGCATGTGCAGAATATGCAGACGCAAAATCAGTGCATGGCGCTCGCCCTGTTCGCCATTGGTCTCCTTGAGGCCGATGTCGAAGCGTTTCCAGAGTTGCGTCCACTGTTCGCTGTGGGTAGACAAAAGCTCCGAGAATGGGCCGGCACGATGTAGTGCATTGAGGGCATCGAGTCCGCATTCAGAGATGGCTTTGTCACGTGAGGTATAGAGCGCCACAGTTTTCTCGATGCGAAGGGTATCCCCCTCAGCGATATCCAGCCGGAAGTGCTGGCAGATATAATCGGGCTCGCGGCGATTGTGCGAGCGGCACACCGCAGGTTCGTTATTGCGATAGAGGCGGGTACGCGCGGCCAGTGCCACCTCCAGGCGTGATTGGATGGTTCGCATCTTGAGAAAGATGCGCTCGTCATCGCATTCCTCAGCGAGCAGAGGTTCGAGGTGACGATTGCGCAGGCCGCGATAGCGAGCCACACCGTCGTTGAGCACACGGCCATCGAGTGCACTGAGAAACTCCACACTGCCGGACCAGTTTTCCGCCACCAGCGTCGTGGATAGGGCGGCAATATGCGGCATCCCCATGTGCACCAGACGTCGCTGGCTCAGGCGGCTGATCCGCTGTCTACCATCGGCAAAACGAACGCTACGCTCCAGTACACCGCGGTGAATATCAAGACTTTGGCGATAATCGAGGATTTGCATCTGTTCAAGATCGAACCACTCGCCACCGTTAATGCGAAAGGAGAGCGGCAACCAATTCGGCAGGTTTACCAAATCCTCGTTTTCTATCTCGTGTCCGCCAACCTCACTGCGCAGGCGGTTATAGCCACCTGCCAGGTAAGTGCCTGGATAGTGCGCCTCATCGGCAACCGACTCCGGCGCAGCACCGCGGGTGGCGAAGTATCCGTTGCCAAGGGTGCACAGTGCCTCGCGCAATCGTTCCTGCCCGGATTGATAGTTGTCATAGACAAGTGTCCATTCACTCAAGGCGGGCTTCCAGGTGCACGATGAGGGCATCAAGAAAACGTTGCACCTCATCCGGGTTCTTGAGGCGGTACCGCGCTTCGGTCGGTTTCGCCGTCTCGGCCACCAGAATGCCGATACCCTCATCACGGATCGCCGCGAAGGCATCCTCATCGGTCACATCATCGCCAATATAGAGTGGTATGAACTCCGAACGATTGAGATTGAGCGCCTTGAGCAGCCATCGCAATGCCTTTCCCTTGTCCCAGTCGATGTTCGGTTGCAATTCGTAGACTTTCTTGCCCTTGGAAAGGCGAAGCTGCATATGTTCATGCAGGATGTCGGCAACGGCTTCCTTGACCTGTTGCACTGATGATGGCTCTACCTGGCGATAATGCACGGCAATGGAGAAACGTTTGCGCTCGACCAGGCAACCCTCGACAGGTGCAAGTTTCTCACGCAATTCCTCCGCGGTCCGCTCAAGTAGTGACAGATACTCCGTGCCCTGCTCGAACTGAACATGCTCCCTGCCCGGGCCGGCAATATCGAAGCCGTGGCTGCCGGCATAGAAGATCGTCTCGATACCGACTCGCTGCTGAACATCGGCGAGATCGCGCCCGCTGATCACAGCAATATGGCAGACGCGGGAGAGGCGATTCAGGGTGGCCTGCATCGCCTCGGACAGGCGTGCCAGATCGGGACGTGACACGATGGGGGTAAGGGTACCGTCGTAATCCAGGAAGACGGCAAGTTGCTTGCCTTTCGGCGGCACGATGCTGTCCAGATGCTGCAGGGCGGAGGGCGGCATGGCTTGGGCCTGGGCCTCATCATCGCCACAATCGAGTTCCCCCATGTCGGCAACCACCATGTCGGCGCCGGCTGCCAGCAGCGCTTCTGACTGGCCGTTGCGGTCAACGCCTATCACATAACCGAAGTTACCGCGGCGACCGGCCTCGACACCGGAAAGCGCATCCTCGATGACCACCGCGCGTGCCGGAGTAACATCAAGACGTCTCGCCGCCTCGACAAAGATGTCCGCGTCAGGTTTTCCCTTGAGTGCGTTCGGACCGATATCGTTACCGTCGATCCGTACATCAAACAACCCCTCAATGCTTGCCGCATCGAGGATCTCGGCACAATTGCGGCTGGAGGAGACCACTGCGGTCTTGATCCCGCGCAGGCGCAAATGCCGAATGAGCCTGATGGTCGACTCATAGACCTCGACCCCTTCCTGCTCGATGAGATTAAGAAAAAATTCGTTCTTGCGGTTACCCAGGGCGCAAATGCTAGCTGAACCCGGTGCATCCTCTGGTGAACCATAGGGCAGGGTGATGCCGCGGGAGGCCAGAAAACTCACCACCCCGTCATAGCGTGGCTTGCCATCCACATAGCGGCGGTAATCGTATTCAAGGTTGAAGGGGCTGAATTGTGTCCCGGTTTTTACCGCGTATTGCTGAAGAAAAGCATCGAACATCACTTTCCATGCCGCGGCATGCACGCGTGCTGTACGGGTGATGACACCGTCCAGATCGAAGATCGCCGCATCGAAGTTCCCGGAGAAAAACGGGCTGGAGCCGCGTTCCCTGTGCATTTTCTCGACAGCGTTCAACGGTTTGTACCTTGTTGTTTTCGTGCAGCAAAGTGTTTTGCGCTGCATGAAATCATGTCGCCATTCATAAGTTTATCCTTCTGACTCGTTGTCCATTGAGAGGCTGTTTTGTTCATCAGGATTACTGGCCGGGATCACATCGACACCCTCAGCATCATCATGGTATGCAGAGTGAGATTTTCTGCCTCTTTCCGCAAAGGTAGACGAGCTTTGCCCACTTTGCCCATGCCGCCACGATAGCTGGAGGAAAGACAGAACACCGTTTCGTTGAGAAGTAAGGTGGTGTACGAAGCCACTCAGGTGAATGCCGTATTGACAACCCGTCAGAGGGTTCTAAACCTTTTCCTGCATCGTCGATAAAAGGTGTCGAGTTTTCCCACAGGCACCGGCTAAAAATCACCACTTTTTTGCAAGAGGGGTACGTATCATGACTGGAGCACCGGTTTCAGGGGTCACAACCTATCTGCATCGCCTAAAGCGTGTGCATCTGCGCGATGAGAGTGAACATCCGGCCATCTCGGCACAGGAACCTGAAAATCAGGTCATGGTCTGTTTTAACTGTGGAGCGGTGTACCGTGAGAAACGCTGGACATGGGATGCAAAGCCAAAAAACTCCAGCGAAACATTGTGCCCCGCCTGCCTGCGTGTTCGTGATCGTGTTCCTGCCGCCATCCTCACGGTAAGAGGTGATTGCCTCACTGAGCACAAGCCCGAGATTATGAAATTAATCCGCGAAAAAGTGCAGAAAATCGGCAAGCAAAACCCCCTCAAGCGAATTATGGATGTGGAAGATGATGAAACGGAGGCTGTATTTACCTTTACCGATGAGCAACTGACTCGTGAAATAGGAGATGCCCTGCATAGGACCTTTGACGGTGTTCTGGATTTTCAGTACAGCAAAGATGACAGCCTGCTCAGAGTCATTTGGCAACGTTAACGGGCATGTTCTGCACACCGAAACAAAGAAAAACAAGCACGTTCTGTTGCGGAGATATTATTTCAGATAATTGGAAAGTTCTTTTTTTAATACCTCATCGAGGCAATCCGCACAGATTGTCCCTGGTTAAACAAAGGAGAGTAAAATGTCTGTCGCCAAAGTCATTGAAATCAGTTCTGAGTCCACCACCAGTTTTGAAGATGCTATTAGCCAGGGTATCGCCAAGGCATCGAAAACGGTGCATAACATCAAGGGCGCCTGGGTCAAGGAACACCAGGTCAAGGTCGAGAATAACAAGGTCGTCGCCTTTCGAGTCGATCTGAAAGTGACGTTTATCCTGGACTGATCACCCAGTGGATATCGGGAGAAAAACCCTCTGGACAGGCATGAAAAGTGAGTGATTGGCGCCATACCTCCACTCACTTGACAATAGCAAGCCCAATACTATTGCTTTATACGACCATCGCATTCCGTAAGCAAAGCCGTTTACGCAATCACTGCCGACAACGCCTATCCGATTAGCAGGACACGCCGCCATGACAGGACCATCCAAGTCGAAAAAAACCGATTACCTTCACCAGGGGAGAAAAGATCGCCTGCTCAAGGAGATGGATCACGACCCCTATCATTCCAAGCGTAAGATCCCCGAACCATCTGTTTGCAGTGAATGTGGCGCAGTTTTCCACAAAGGGCGCTGGAGTTGGGATGAACGAATGGCGAATGCCCATGAAGTGCTTTGCCCTGCCTGCCAACGTATTCTGGATCGTGTCCCTGCAGGCTTCCTGACGCTTGGCGGAGAATTTCTCAGCCTGCACAAGGAGGAGATCATGAACCTGATCCACAACATTGCGGAAAAAGAGAGTAAGGAACATCCGCTACAGCGCATCATGGGCATTGAAGAACAAGGCTCAGACATCGTCTTCACCTTTACCGATGCGCACCTCACCCGGGGAATTGGGGAAGCCCTGCATAAGGCGTATGAAGGAGAACTCGATTTCGAATATACCAAGGAAGACATCATGATCAGGGTCAGCTGGCATCGTTGATGAATGCACTCATCAAGTGCTGCCGAACCCTGTTCAGCCTCAGCCAAAGAAGGGTGACGGGGTCGGCGGAACGGCCTGTACCCTTCCAAGCTGCAGCGACTCTTCCCACCCAAAGTCGCAGGCCATGAATAAGACAATCCCGAATAACCGGGGTAATTAATGGCACGCTTACGGCTGGCAATTATTGGTTTTGGACGATTAGGCAGGGCCTGTGCAGAAGCCATACAACGGGATGAACAGTTACAGTTGGCCGGCATCGTCCGTCGCGCTGAACGTTGTGGCGAAACCCTTGCTCCCCCTTTGCACGAAGTCACTGTTACAGACCACATCAGTGGTCTTTCAAGTGTCGATGCCGCGCTGCTTTGTCTTCCTGCCGAAATGATCGTGGGTTCGGCTCATGACCTTCTGCAACAGGGGGTCCCGATCATTGAATGCGCCATCTTGCATGGTGATGACTTTATCGAACATAAAAATGAGATAGACAGATTAGCGATTCGACACAAAGTACCGGCGATTGTCGGTGCCGGATGGGACCCGGGTGCACTCTCGCTGTTTCGTAATCTTTTCGCCTTGTTTTGTCCGCACGGCCATACCGAAATCACACGTCGCCCCGGGGTGAACCTTCACCACAGCAGCATTGTCGGTGCCGTCCCAGGAGTAAAAGGGGCAATGGCGACGGAACTACGCTCCGCCGATGGTGCTCGCCAGAATTATCTCTATATCGAACTTGAAGAGGGGCATGACGCGCAGCAGGTTGAGCAGGCCATCTGCAACGATCCGCTATTTCTAGGCGAGGAAGTCCTGGTCTTTCCTGTCGACAGTATTGCCGGCATGGAAGAGGATGGTCACGGTGTACTGATGGAGCGGCGTGGCTCTGCCGGAGCTGCTGAACATCAATTGTTCCTGCTGGAGGCCCGTTTCTCCGAATATGCGCTCAGCGCCCAGGTCATGCTTGCCGCCGCGCGGGCCATACCGCATCGCGGCAAAAGGGCCTACAGCCTGTTCGATTTGCCTCTGGGAGCACTGTGGGGGGAATTCCGGGAACAGGCGGAAGAGGAGTGGGAATAGCGGCGTTTATCGCTCAGACAGGGCTAAACGTTGCAGCGCCTGGAACAGCCCTTCGGTGACCATAGCAAGTCGCGGGTAGTCGATTTTCTCCGCTGTATCCCCAGCGCTGTGATACCAGGGATAACGATAAAATGCCGTGTCGGTCACCATTAGTGCGCGGTAACCACGCCGCCAGAATGAGAGGTGATCACTCCAGCCGACGCCGGGGATCAGGCTGAAGGTCGCCACCTGTTGCGCGGGAAAATCCGTTGCTGAGCAAAAGGCCGCGACCAATTGGCGTTGCATATGCCGAGAGCGGAAATTACTGACGAAGGCGATGAAATTCGCCCTTGATGGGAAGAAAAAACGGAATAGCGGCGGGTAATGCTGACTGCCCGGTGTATCGCTGAAATAACCCATCGTCTCCAGCGATACCATTAGGCGGATATCATCGCCGCGTCGGCGTGCCGCCCGACTGTAAATCATGCTTCCCTGACTGCGGGAGAAGAAGAACGGCGGTTCTTCGTTGACAAAGGCGACAAAGCGAATGGGGCATGCAGACTCCACGGCAAGAAACAGGCGACTCAGCTCCAGCAGTGCCGCGATCCCGCTGCCGTTATCGTTGGCCCCGGGACTACCGATCACGGAGTCGTAATGAGCGCCGATCAGCAGCATGCCGCGACCTTTTTCACCACACGGACGTGTCACTTCGAGATTCGATGAAAGGACACTCCGCACGCGATAGCTCTGTGCCTCAACACGATATCCCTGCTCCTGCCATATGTGACGAATGTATGCTTCGGCCGCATGTAACGCTTCCGGGTGAAAAACGTTGCGCTCACCAATCTCCTCGGCAAGCTCATAGACGTGTCTTCTCAGGTTTTCACTCAGAGTTTCAACCATTCAATCACCCACATCGAAAAAGAGAGAGGCGAGAGGCACGAGATAAGAAGCGAAGGGTGATAGACGCTGCTCGCACCAACCATGAGATTCTGTTCTGTTACGGGCACAACAAAGGCACCCCATGGCTACTCACTCAACGATTACCGCCTCTCGACTTTCGTCTTTCGTCCCTGTTTCGATGACCTATGCTGTTGGCATGGCCAAAAGATAGCGGAAGGAGGTGACCCATGCAGATCAGCTCACAGAAATCGCGAAAACATGTCCTCATTATCAGTGCCGACGGTTTTGAGGACAGCGAACTGCTCCAGCCTTATCAGCAGCTCAATGAGGAGGGGGTGACTGCCGATATCGCTTCACTGCGAACAGGCACCATCACCGGCAAACATGGCGTGGAGGTCACGGTCAACCTGACGGTAGAGGAGGTCAATCCGGACGACTATGAAATGCTGCTCCTGCCGGGCGGTAAGGCACCGGCGGAATTACGAAAACATCCGCGTGTGCTCGATATCGCGCGGCATTTCTTTCAGCAGAACAAACCGGTGGCGGCGATCTGCCATGGCCCGCAGATCCTCGTTAGCGCTGGTGTTATGGAAGGTCGCACGGCCACATCCTACGCCTCTGTCGGCGACGAGTTGAAAAAGGCAGGGGCTGACTATCGTGATCAGGAGGTGGTCGTCGACGGCAATCTGATCACCTCGCGTAAGCCCGATGACATTCCGGCCTTCGTTCGGGAAATTCTTGCACGACTGAAGGAGGATTAGCTTGCTCGTGGTGACAATTGTGCCACTTGGTGAAGCAAACCAAGTGGTTATCCAAGGTCTCGGCAGTGACTGTTTAGCGCATCCTGGATCGCACCTGCAATCGCTCAAGACGCACACCAAGCAACCTCACCGGTTTGCTCAGGACGAAGCGTTCCAGGCAATGATGAACTGCCGCTTGTATCACGACCAAATCGTCGCTGTTGCTCTCCAGGCGCTGGGAACGAGTGAGAGTCTCAAAATCGGAAAAGCGCAGTTTTACACTCACACCCGAAGCCAGATAGTGATACTGCCGCAAGCGCCCGACAACTGAACGGATGAGTTCCTCAAGGGTGGAATCGAGCAACGACCAATCGGTGATATCACGCTGAAACGTTATCTCGCGGCTAATGGATTTGCGTCGGCGATGACTGATCACCGGGCTCTCATCCAGCCCCCTGGCGGCATCAAAAAGAGAATGTCCGTGCGCCGGACCAAAGTGCTTGACCAATGACGCTTGCGGCAGGGCTGCCAATTCTCCAACGGTATAGACACCAAGACGGGCCAGGGAAGCTTCGGTTTTCGGACCGACGCCCCAGAGCTTTCGCACAGGCAGCGGCCACAGGCGCGTGGGCACATCGCTGTGCTGCAACACAGTCAGGCCATCGGGTTTTTCCAGGTCGGATGCGATCTTTGCCAGCAGCTTGTTCGGCCCAATCCCGACAGAACAGGTCAGGCCCGTCTCAGTCCTGATCCGCTGCTTTATCGATGTAGCGATGTGTATCGCTGACTGTTCGGAACCTGAAATATCGAGGAAAGCTTCGTCCAGGCCAACATCCTCAAGGTGAGAAGCATACTGGTGCAGGATCGCCTTGATCGACTTCGAGACCTCCACATAAGCCTTGTCATCAACGGGAAGAAAGACGGCTTGCGGGCAAGCGTGATACGCACGGCGTAGGGGCATCCCGGAAGTGATGCCGTATCGCCTTGCCTCATAGGAGGCCGTGGAGACCACACCCCGTTGGTGGGGATCCCCGCAGCCACCCACAATGAGGGGCTTTCCCCGCAACTCCGGATGTCGCAACAGCTCCACAGACGCAAAAAAGGCATCCATGTCGACATGCAGTATGGTGCGATTTTTCATCAACGAGTTTTTATCGGCATGAGGACTTCACTTTGAAGCTCGTCAGGACAATGACTTGGTGAGTGCGGCAGTCATTCCAGCCCACAAAATTCTGCCAATGAGCCTGATTTTATCTTTTGTGCAACATGGACAGTAATGACAACGCATTCTGTGCCGCGTAGCCCGCTTCGTCATTATCGAAGTAACAGTAGATGCTTCTTCCTTGAGTGGCCCAGGTGGAAAAGGCGCCGGCCCACCCCGCCAGGGTTTGGGTGTCATAGTTTCCCTGATAAGGACCGGCCGGACCGTGCAGTCGCACATAGACGAAATCGGCGGTCACCTGCCGAGGGGAGAGAAAACCATCGAGTTCATAGATACAAAATGCCACACCGTGCCGTTCCAGCAACGCATAACTTTCTGCGTTCAGCCAACTCTGATCGCGAAACTCAAAGGCATAGCGAAACTCGTTGCTTAGACTGTCGAGAAAACGGGAGAATCTTTCCAGGTTGCAGTGCCATTTCGGTGGCAGCTGGAAAAGGATTGGGCCAAGCTTGTTTCCGAGAACACTGACCCTGTCGAGAAGAAGATCAAGACTTTGCTTCGGATCGTTCAGTTTCTTCATGTGCGTGATGTAGCGACTGGCCTTCACCGAGAAAACAAACCCGGCGGGGGTAATGTCACGCCAGTGCTCCAGCGTGGCTTGACGGGGGAGATGGTAGAAGGAATTATTGACCTCGACACTCTGAAAGTGCCGACAATAAAAGTAAAGCATCTCCTCGTCATTGATCGCCGGTGGGTAAAAGGCCCCCTTCCAGTGGGCATAAGACCAACCGGAGGTGCCGATGTGGAAAATGGGCTCTTTTTTTCGCATCAAGAGTCCGTCGGTCAAATAGCGCTTTCAACATCCAGAATGCTCACAAAAGCCACGGCGCCAGTCTGAATTAATACACCTCGTTCGAAACCTATGCCTCGACGGTCAATGATTCCCCGGTGCGGTTCGCTGCCGGCATTCTTGCGGCCAACAGCCACCTATCTGATCAAGCATAGTCGTCGTCAGGAAAAACCACGAGGCAGAGATACCGCAGCGTTCTCATACCCCCCCCACCTCCTGCGGTTAGTACGTTAATTTTCTGTGACCTTATTGATTCCACAGGCATAGCAGGAATGGACAACTATCATTTTATTGAGACATC
>JBFEYJ010000059.1:0-15018 GCA_041562215.1 Thiohalomonadaceae bacterium
ATCGGCCTGAAGGAAGGCCGAATCGCCGCCATCGGTAAGGCGGGCAATCCCGACATCCAGCCGGGGGTCGATATCATTATCGGCCCCGGCACCGAGGTGATCGCCGCCGAGGGGCAGATCGTCACCCCCGGCGGTATCGATTCGCACATCCACTTCATCTGCCCGCAGCAGGTGGAGGAAGCATTGATGTCAGGTATCACCACCATGCTTGGCGGTGGCACTGGACCGGCCGCCGGTACCAACGCCACCACCTGCACCCCGGGGCCGTGGTATATCGAACAGATGCTTAAGGCCGCCGATAGCCTGCCGATGAACCTGGGCTTTCTCGGCAAAGGCAACGCCAGCTTGCGCCCGGCAGTCGAAGAGCAGGTGGCTGCCGGGGTGATGGGGCTGAAACTGCATGAGGACTGGGGCACCACCCCGGCGAGTATCGACAATTGTCTGAGCGTGGCCGAGGACTACGATGTGCAGGTGGCGATCCACACTGACACCCTCAACGAGTCTGGCTTTGTCGAGGACACCCTCGCCGCCTTCAAGGGAAGGACTATCCATACCTACCACACCGAGGGGGCCGGCGGCGGCCACGCCCCCGATATCATCAAGGCGTGCGGCGAGGCCAACGTGCTCCCCTCCTCCACCAACCCGACCCGCCCTTACACCATCAACACCGTCGATGAGCATCTCGACATGCTGATGGTCTGCCACCATCTCGACCCCAACATCGCCGAGGATGTGGCCTTTGCCGATTCGCGGATCCGCCGCGAGACCATCGCCGCTGAGGATATCCTGCATGACCTTGGAGCCTTCTCGATGATTGCTTCCGATTCGCAAGCGATGGGCCGTGTTGGTGAGGTGGTGACCCGCACCTGGCAGACCGCACACAAGATGAAGGTGCAGCGTGGCAGCCTCGCAGAGGATACGGCACGCCACGACAACTTCCGCGCCAAACGCTATGTGGCCAAGTACACCATTAATCCGGCAATCACCCACGGCATCGCCCACGAGGTGGGCTCCATCGCGGTGGGCAAGCTGGCTGATCTGGTGCTGTGGCGGCCAGCGTTCTTTGGTGCCAAGCCGTCGCTGATCATCAAGGGTGGCATGATCGCCGCGGCACCAATGGGTGATCCCAATGCCTCGATTCCGACACCGCAACCGGTGCACTACCGGCCGATGTTCGGCGCCCTCGGCGCGGCCAACCATGCCACCAGCGTCACCTTCGTCTCGCAGGCGGCGCTGGAGAATAACGTGGCGCAACGCTACGGCCTGCAGAAGCGGCTGGTGGCGGTGCAAGGCACCCGCACGGTACGCAAGGCCGACCTCATTCACAACCACTACCAGCCCCGAATGGAGGTCGATTCACAGACCTACGCAGTGCGTGCCGATGGTGAGCTGCTGGTGTGTGAGCCGCTGAGCGTGGTGCCGCTGGCGCAACGCTACTACCTCTTTTAAGGGAACTAAGGATGCTGGAGCTGATTGAAAAAGTTGAATCTGGAATTGATGAGGGGGCGGTGTTGTCGCTCCCCTACGAACAACGTATCAAGAGCCGCCTGCGGACACGCCTGACGGACGGCAGGGAGGTAGGTGTATTGTTGCCTCGCGGAACCGTAATGCTCCACGGCGACTTGTTACGCAGTGTTGATGGAAAGACAGTACGGGTCGAGGCGGCCCCGGAGTCGGTATCGACCGCCGGTACGGCTGTCCCACGCTTGCTGGCACTCGCATGCTATCACCTGGGTAACCGCCACATGGCAGTACAGATCGGTGAAGGCTGGGTGCGTTATCTGCACGACCATGTGATCGACGACATGGTGCGTGGCCTCGGCCTTGAAGTGGCGGCGGAGCAGGCACCCTTTGAGCCGGAGAGTGGCGCCTATGGCGGGCATGCGTTTCAAGGAAGCGGGCATGGCCACAGCCACTAGTCAATTACAGGGGCGTTCACTGCTCGGTTTGATGCAGCTAGTCAGTCCAACGTTGCCGATCGGCGCCTTTGCCTATTCGCAGGGAATGGAGACGGCAATTGAGCGCGGCTGGATCGTGGATGAGGCGGAGGCACGGGGGTGGATCATGGGGGTGCTGCAACACAGCCTTGTTGCACTGGAGGTGCCGCTACTGGAGCGCAGTTACCGGGCCTGGCAACAGGGTGATCAAAATGCGCTGATGCGCTGGAACCGTTTTCTCTTCGCCAGCCGCGAAAGCCGGGAACTCTATGAAGAGGAGCGGCAGTTGGGGCGCGCCCTGGCACGGCTACTGAGTGACCTTGAGGTGACGGGCGCCGCCGAATGGAATGCCCGGGATTCACAACCGGCACTGGTGACCATGTTTGCCCTGGCCGCGGTGCGTTGGGACGTTCCGATGCAACAGGCGACGGAGGGTTTCCTCTGGTCGTGGTGCGAGAATCAGGTGGCCGCCGCGCTTAAGCTGGTGCCTCTGGGGCAGACCGCCGGTCAGCGTCTGCTGCTTGAGGCCGCCGGGCAGATCCCGGCCGCTGTCGAGAAGGGGATAGGGCTGGATGATGCGGCGATTGGCCAGAGCGCCTTCGGCCTGGCGATGGCCAGTGCACACCATGAGACGCAATACAGTCGATTGTTCCGTTCATAAACAGTGGTGAGCGAAGCCACGGTGTATGGCAAACCATTTATCAAATGTAACCAGGATTAGAGGCTTCAGAAAATGACAGCAAGACAGGCACTACGAGTCGGTGTGGGTGGACCGGTCGGGTCCGGCAAGACGGCTTTGCTGGCGGCACTCTGTGCCCGGCTACGCGATCGCTATAACCTCGCGGTGGTCACCAATGACATCTATACCAAGGAAGATGCGCAGTTCCTCACCCGCAACGAGGCATTGCCGCAGGAGCGCATCATCGGCGTTGAAACAGGTGGCTGTCCACATACCGCGATCCGTGAAGACGCTTCGATGAATCTCGCTGCCGTGGAGGAGTTGCAGCAGCGCTTCCCCGGACTCGAACTGGTACTGATCGAAAGCGGAGGCGATAACCTCAGTGCGACTTTCAGTCCGGAATTATCCGACCTCACCCTCTATGTGATCGACGTCTCCGCCGGAGACAAGATACCCAGAAAAGGTGGCCCGGGTATCACGAAATCGGACCTGCTGGTAATTAACAAAACCGATCTTGCGCCCTATGTTGGTGCCTCGCTGGAGGTGATGGATCGAGACGCCAAAAAGATGCGTGGTGAGCGGCCGTTTGTGTTCAGCAATTTGAAGATAGGTGAGGGGCTGCAAACCATCATCGATTTTATTGTGCAACAGGGGATGTTGGATCCGGTGGGAAGTACAAGCAAAGAGGGGAAAGATATTTAAGCGTTTTATTAGATATTTGCAGATGAGAGGCAGCCTTTTGGTTGCCTTTTTTGTGCACATTGGCCTTAGCTGGGCACTGTAAAGGTGCGTTGAGTAAAGCGTAACAAAGCTGTGACATGTTAATAGGAATGTGGGTGTGACGTAGCCTGCTGGTTTTTATGGGGTTTTTAATCTTTGGCACGAACTGTGCGTTAAACCTTTTCGAAGCAGGTTTGGAGAATTACTCCACGAGCTGGTACTAGCTCGTTGCACCATGCAGCGGGTAATAGTTATAAAAATACGATTCGTCTAAAGAGATCATTCTAATGCGCAAACTTACTAAACTCAGCCCACTGGCCATGGCTACTTCCCTGGCTGTTTCCGTCCTGGCCGTTCCTACCTTTGCACAAGCCGAAGTCAGTTCCGACCTTACCATCAGTTCTATGTACCTATGGCGTGGTCTGGATATCAGCGACGGCAAACCTGCACTCTCTTCAAGCATTCAGTATGACCACGAAAGTGGCTTCTATGCGGGCACCTGGTTCTCAAGCGAGGGCTTGACCGATGCTACCGGCGCGGCGGGTACTAACGGCAATAGCTATGAGATCGATGCTTACCTCGGTTTTGCTAAATCGTTCGGTGATTTCGGTATCGACGTTGGCTATGCGGTGTACATGTATCCTGAGGCGGCTGGCGCCATCGGCGATAGTGATATTGCTGAATATATCGTTGGCGGTTCATGGAAAGACCTTAGCCTGAAGGCCTTCATTAATGCTGAACCTGACGATTTTGATGATTACGCCTACTACGTCATCGATTATAGCTACGAGAAATTCGGTCTCCATTACGGTATGACCGATGTAGGTACTGACGGTGGTGATTATAGCGATATCAGTGTGAGCTATGCGTTAACCGATGAACTTACCTGGACTGTGAGTAAGGCTGACGGTGATGCCATCGCTGCTGATAGCGGCCAGGACGATCCACTTGTCATGGTTTCATATAGCGTGCCGTTAAGTAACTAAACGTTGAGGAGGTAGCGGGCTGTTCGTTGTTCAGTTGCGGCGGCTCGGCTATCTCCAACGGTTGTTTGGTTCTATCTCCATGAAGAATCCAAAACAACAAATTACGTGTAAGCGGGATATCAGGAGAATTACCATGAAAAAATTCGAGTTTAAAACAAAGAAGATTGTTGCCATGACGGCAGCCGCATTATTGGGTGTCGGTGTACAGATGGTTCAAGCCGCCGAGACTATCAAGGTCGGTGTGTTGCATTCACTCTCCGGTACCATGGCGATCAGTGAAACCACGCTGAAAGACACCATGCTGATGTTGATTGAGGAGCAGAACAAAAAAGGCGGCCTGTTAGGCAAGAAGCTGGAGCCGGTGGTGGTCGACCCGGCATCAAACTGGCCGTTGTTCGCCGAGAAGGCGCGCGGACTGCTGGAGCAGGATAAGGTTGCCGCCACCTTCGGTTGCTGGACATCCGTTTCAAGAAAATCTGCGTTACCTGTTTTTGAAGAGATGAACGGTCTGCTCTTCTACCCGGTGCAGTATGAGGGTGAGGAGTCTTCGAAAAATGTTTTTTACACCGGTGCAGCGCCGAACCAGCAGGCGATCCCTGCCGTTGATTACCTGATGAATGACTTGGGTGTGGAGCGTTGGGTGCTTGCCGGTACCGACTACGTCTACCCGCGCACCACCAACAAGATCCTCGCCGCTTACCTCAAGGCGAAGGGTGTGGCCGAGAAAGACATCATGATTAACTACACCCCCTTCGGCCACTCCGACTGGCAGTCTATTGTTGCCGATGTGAAGAAGTTCGGCTCGGCCGGCAAAAAAACCGCAGTGGTCTCCACCATCAACGGTGATGCCAACGTCCCCTTCTACAAGGAGCTGGGAAACCAGGGGATCTCCGCGGAAGACATTCCTGTTGTTGCCTTCTCCGTGGGTGAAGAGGAGCTCTCCGGTATCGATACCAAACCGCTGGTCGGTCACCTCGCCGCCTGGAACTACTTCATGAGCGTCGACAGCAAAGAGAACGATGCCTTTATCAAGTCATGGCACAAGTTCATTAAGGATGACAAGCGCGTCACCAACGACCCGATGGAGGCGCACTACATCGGCTTCAAGCTTTGGGTGAAGGCGGTCGAGAAGGCCGGTACTACCGATGTGGACAAGGTGGAGCAGGCAATGATCGGTCTGTCGGTACCTAACCTTACCGGCGGCATGGCGGTGATGGGCAAGAACCACCACATCTCCAAGCCGGTATTGATTGGTGAGATCCAGGCGGATGGCCAGTTCGAGGTGGTCAGCTCCACCGGCGGCACCGTACCGGGTGATGCCTGGTCAGACTTCCTGCCGGGCAGCAAGGACATCATCTCCGATTGGACCGCGCCGGTTAAGTGCGGCAACTACAACACAAAAACCAAGAAGTGTTCCGGTCAGAATTACTGATCGATCTGTGAGGGGGCTACTCCCCCTCACACTCTTTTTAAATTTAATTTTCAGACCGAATTCTTAACTGATACTCACGACTGAGTAGAGGTGATTTGTGCGTAATTCTAAAGGACAAACCGGCTTGCTACGGTGGTTGACGGTCATACTGCTGCTGTCACCGCTGAGTCTGTCGGCTGCCGATTTTTCTACGGCGCTGCGGGGACTTGATGCCGATGATTTCAACGCCAAGGGTGCGGCGATAGACCAATTTGCCGCGATCGATGATGAGCGGGTGGTGCCGGTATTGAAGGTAATGCTCGACGGCCGTCTCTATCGCCGCAAGCATGATGCGGTCCTTGTCGAGCTGCTCGCTACCGAAGAGGGATATGCCGCGCGTGAGGTGACGGGCGCCGAGCGCTCGGAAGATGTCAACAAGCGCGACTTTAAAAAGGTTAGTGTCAACAACGCCCTGCGCATTCAGCTGCGCAGCACCATCGCCCAGCTCAGCCTCAACAACCGCCTTAGTGAGGTGCGTCTGTCGGCGGTTGAAGAGATGATGAAGGGGCTTGATAGTGATGGTGCCGCATTGCTGCGTGAACGCTGGGCGGTGGAAAAGAGCCGCCAGGTGCGTGAAACCATCGAGGTGGCGCTGGCGCTGGTGGATATTCAGGCTGATGATGCCAAAAGCCGGACCGAGGCATTCGAGCTGCTCTCCACCAGCCTCTATCCCGAGGCGCGTGCCGCCCTGCTCGGCGTGCTGGAAAACGAAGCGAGCAGTGCTTCCGATAAAAAGGCGGCACAGAGCGCCCTTGGCAAAATTGAAAAACGGCTGGCGCTGGTGGAGACGGCAGAGACCATCTTCTTCGGTCTTAGCCTGGGTTCGGTGCTGCTGCTCTCGGCCATCGGTTTGGCGATTACCTTCGGCGTGATGGGGGTGATCAACATGGCGCACGGCGAGTTGATGATGCTCGGCGCCTACACCACCTATCTGGTGCAACTGGCGATGCCTAATGCCATCGACTACTCGTTGTGGGTGGCGGTGCCGGCGGCCTTTATCGTCGCAGGTCTGTTCGGTATCGCCATCGAGCGCGGCGTGATCCGCCACCTCTATGGCCGTCCGCTGGAGACACTGCTTGCCACCTTCGGCATCTCGCTGATCCTGCAGCAGCTGGTGCGCACGACCATCTCGGCGCAGAACGTTGCCGTATCCAATCCAGGTTGGATGAGTGGTTCGCTGGAGATCGGCCAGGCATTTTCACTCACCTTTAATCGCCTCTACATCCTACTGTTCGCCCTGATGGTATTCGTGGGTCTGCTGCTGATCCTGAAGAAGACGGCACTTGGACTGCATGTGCGTGCGGTATCGCAAAATCGCGCCATGGCCAGGGCGATGGGGATCCGCAGTGACTGGGTAGATGCGATGACCTTCGGCCTCGGTTCCGGGATCGCCGGTATCGCCGGGGTGGCGTTGTCACAGTTGACCAACGTCGGCCCCAACATGGGGCAGGCCTATATCATCGACTCCTTCATGGTGGTGGTGTTCGGTGGGGTCGGCAACCTGTGGGGGACACTGGTCGGCGCCTTCTCGCTCGGCGTTGCCAATAAGCTGATCGAGCCTACGGCGGGCGCGGTGCTGGCGAAGATCCTGGTGCTGGTCTTTATCATCCTGTTTATTCAAAAACGCCCGCGCGGACTGTTCCCGCAAAAGGGTCGTGCGGCGGAGCATTGAGATGAATCTACTGCAAAACACTTTGCCGTCGACGTTGCGCAACGACCGCGGCGGTCAATGGCTGTTCGCCGTGGTGGGGCTGTTGCTGGTGCTGGTGCCGCTGCTTAATCTGCTTCCGGCCGAGGGCTCGGCACTGCACCTTTCGACTTACACCGTGACCCTGCTCGGCAAGTATCTCTGCTATGCCCTGCTGGCGATCGCCCTCGACCTGGTGTGGGGTTATAACGGTATTCTGAGTCTTGGCCACGGTGCCTTCTTCGCCCTCGGCGGATATGCGATGGGGATGTATCTGATGCGCCAGATCGGCGATCGCGGCGTCTATGGTAATCCCGACCTTCCCGACTTTATGGTCTTCCTCAACTGGCAGGAGTTGCCCTGGTACTGGTCTGGTTTCGACCAGTTCTGGTTCGCCGCGTTGATGGTAATGCTGGTGCCGGGACTGCTCGCTTTTTTGTTCGGTTGGCTCGCGTTTCGCTCGCGTGTCACCGGGGTCTATCTGTCGATCATGACCCAGGCGCTTACCTATGCGTTGATGCTCGCCTTCTTCCGTAACGAGATGGGTTTTGGCGGCAACAATGGGCTGACCGACTTTAAGGATATCCTCGGTTTCAGCCTGCAGTCCGATGCCACCCGTGTCGGTCTGTTTATGACGACCGCGTTGATGGTGCTGGCGGTCTACTGGTTTTCCCGCTATGTGGTCAGCTCGAAGCTGGGGCGGGTAGTGGTGGCCGTGCGCGATGCGGAGAACCGGGCCCGTTTCCTCGGCTATAAAGTTGAGAGCTACCAGCTCTGGGTCTTTGTCCTCTCGGCGGTGATCGCCGGTATCGCCGGGGCGCTCTACGTGCCGCAGGTGGGGATCATTAATCCGGGTGAGTTCTCACCGTTGCTATCCATCGAACTGGTGATCATGGTTGCCGTCGGTGGACGCGGCACTCTCTACGGGGCGGTGGTCGGGGCGCTGCTGGTGAATTATGCCAAAAGCTATTTTACGGGGGCGATGCCTGAGGCATGGCTATTTGCGCTGGGGGCGCTGTTTGTCATCGTCACACTCTACCTGCCGAAAGGGTTGGTGGGTCTGATCATCACGCTGCGCAGTAACCGTAACAAGGAGGTGGCTAATGCAACCGTTTGAACAACTGCGCCAGAGAATGCGCCGCGACCAGGTGTTCGACCTGGTCCATCCGCAACGTCATGCGGTACGGCGCGGTGCGATCGATACCAGTCATGGCCCGATCCTCTATCTGGAGGGAGTGAGTGTCAGCTTCGAGGGTTTCAAGGCGATCAACGACCTCAACCTCACCATCGACGATGGCGAGCTGCGCTGTATCATCGGCCCCAACGGCGCCGGCAAGACCACGATGATGGATATTGTCACCGGCAAGACGCGGCCCGATGAGGGCAAGGTGTTTCTCGGTCAGTCACTCGACCTGACAAAGATGAGCGAGTATGAGATCGCCAGCGCCGGGATTGGTCGCAAGTTCCAGAAGCCGACCGTCTTTCCCGAGCACACGGTGTTTGAAAATCCGGAGCTGGCGATGGCCGCCGACAAGCGGGTATGGGCAACACTGCGTGCCCGTCTCAATGCGGGAGAGCGCGAGCAGATCGACGAGGTGCTGGGACAGATCATGCTTACCGAGCAGCAACAGACGCAGGCGAAAAACCTCTCCCACGGCCAGAAACAGTGGCTGGAGATCGGCATGCTGCTGATGCAGCGACCACGTATCCTGTTGGTGGACGAGCCCATTGCCGGTATGACCCACCAGGAGACGGAGAAGACCGCCGAGTTGCTCACCGGGCTGAGCGGTCGACACACCGTGATCGTTGTGGAACACGACATGGAATTCGTGCGTTCCATCGCCCGCACCGTTACCGTGCTCCACCAGGGTCATGTGCTGGCTGAGGGGAGTATGGATCAGGTGCAGGCCGACCCGCGCGTGATTGAAGTCTATCTGGGGGAGTAGCGGTGCTGAAGATCGAAGAGCTGAATCAATACTATGGCGAGAGCCACACCCTGTGGGACCTCTCCTTCGAGGTGCCCGCGGGGAGCTGTGTCTGCCTGATGGGGCGCAACGGTGTCGGCAAGACCACCTTGTTGAAATCGCTGATGGGGCTGCTGCCGATAGACTCAGGACGCATTATCTACGACGGTAATGACATCGCCGCTGCCGCTGCGGAGCAGCGTGCCCGCATCGGTATCGGTTATGTCCCCCAAGGGCGGGAGATCTTTGCGCAGCTGAGCGTGGAGGAGAACCTGATGACCGGCCTCGGTGCCCGTCGTGACCGTTCAAACAAGATCCCCGAACGCATCTATGAGATCTTTCCGGTACTCTATGAGATGCGCCACCGCCGTGGCGGCGATCTCTCCGGCGGGCAGCAGCAGCAGCTGGCGATCGGCCGAGCCCTGGTGGTGGAGCCGAAGTTGCTGATCCTCGACGAACCGACAGAAGGGATCCAGCCCAACATCGTCGCCGAGATCGGCGACATCATCCGGCGGCTCAATCGTGAGGAGAAGATCACCGTGCTGTTGGTGGAGCAGAAGCTGCCGTTCGCTCGACGTGTCGGCGAGCAGTTTGTGATCATGGATCGGGGACGGGTTACCGCCGGCGGGGCGATGGCGGAGCTGAACGATGATCTGGTGCAGCAGTACCTGACGGTGTGATGCGGAAGTGAAGAGGTCACCCGCATCTAACGCTATGTGCTAATCATTGGGGTATGCTCGCTGGCATTAGCACTTTACACGGCGCGTTGCCGGCTGCACCTGATATTGGAGCCCCGGTAAAGCGTAAGCTTACTTTCCATGCCCCTATTGTAACGATGCGCCGCTTAGCTTAAAGGTACCGGATCGAAGTGAGGGGCAGCAGTGCCTCGAAGTCGCCAAGTGATTCAGCAGCGGACAGCTTTGTAAAACATGGTGCAAATAGTGATAGTGTTAGTGGGCGTAGGTTTTTGCTGTTGAGATGATGTCGATACTTAAGTACTCGTTGAAGAGAACGACGTTAAGGAGATCATTTTTTGGATATCGCAGCCAGACTCGAACACCTTTATCTTCTAAACGCCACTCTGTTGATCAGCCACGAAATTGACTCCGCGTACTGGCATGAGTGGAGTCTTCTCCATCTCTCAGGTGGTATTCAGCTGTTCGTCTTGTTACATCTGCTTTTATTGCCGGTGGTGCTGTATGGCTATCGGCTGGTTTGCCGCCGGAGTAGCCATGCCGGGTTAGCAAGCGTACTGTTGGCCTGTGCCGGTATCTTGGCCGCCTTGTTGCACGGAGCGTTTATCTTGGGCGGCGATCCGGCGTTTTCCTTACCCTTGTCGCAGATACTTCTGGTGATGACATTCATTGTTTCTCTTGTGCAGTTATATACGGTTTATCGGCACGGTTTGTATAGGGCCGTGAAAGGGTAATGAATATTCAATCTTAAGGATGCGACGGCTGAGGTTATATAAACATGATTATTTGTGTCCGTTATCTTAACTTTTAAGTTCAGTGCAATCATTGCCTTATGTGCCTTATGTGCCTTATGTGCCTTATGTCCTGGAGGCAGAGGGGCAAAACAATTTCATATAAGAGAGATTGAATCCGCGAATCGATGTAAGGGGTACACCACCTTATCATGAGTAACCTAACGTGAAAGACGAAGGTAACATTCACTTCACCCTTAGCGTAGAAGGGATAGACAGGTATTGCCGTGAACTGGCACGTCATACGTCAACGGTGGAGAGGCGGGTCACAGCACTGGATGCGCTGAAAACGTTTGTGACGACGGTAACTGATCCTGGTGAGCAGTCCAAACCGGTGTTTGCTGATATCAAAGAGACTCTCGAACACCATTTTGAGCTCGCCCGTTACGAGCTTCAGGATGAACATTCGCGCTCGATTGTCGAGGCTCTTAGAGAACGGCAGCTTACACGCATCGTGCCTATTTTCAATTCACTTTCTCGCGGTGGTTTCCGGCAGCTTCTCGTGCGGGCTGAAAATATCCTGGGCAAGGAAGCATCCCGAAATATTACGGAGTGGTGCACAGAGTGGTTGGCGCGGGCCAAGGAACGCTCAGAGAAAGTGAGCACCTATCCCGACACGATCGACTTTAACGCTGCCGGCATTGATGTTACCGAATATATGGTGATGTCCGAACTCTGCACCTTTTTTGCTTAAAGAAAACATCCACAGTATCTTCCTTTGATGCACAATCTGCGTCTCAAGTGAACGGTGTCGAGGAGTGAACGCGCTTAGCATAGACATCAAATGTGCTCATGGCGTTTTTCTTGTCTATGGTGAGCTGTTGCAATATGAATAATTAAAACAAGATTGGTTAAATGGATGAAGGCTGTAACAGAAACAGATGGTTCATAACCTGTACCCTTTGTGGCATTAAAGGGAAAGAGAGTCTACTCTCAATGTTGTATGGTTTTTACATACACTAATGAGTAGAAAACCAATGCAGCCATGGAGGCTATAATGACTCTGAAAAAATCATTTAGTGCTAAATCCTTAATCAATGCAAATACGCCTTGCAAGCGTGTAGAATTGAGTACAAAAAACATCACATACACTTCTGTGCTCTTACAGAGCGTTTTGATTGTGATGTCGTCGAATTTCCTTCAATCCGCGAATGCCGCTGTAGATAAATCGTCCGCGGCATCGATGCCTGCAGAAAAACACGCCACTGTATCGGCTACATCCAAAGCCTACGCTACGCTGAGCGCCGGTTTCGAACAGAATATGGGACAGACCGCGAAAGAAACTCAATTTTTTTCCCATGGCTTTGGCTACGGACTGTTCTTGACACCAACGGGACCGATTTTGAGTCTGGAATCCGGAAAATCCGCTTCATTTGGCAAGGGACGCGTATTTCAGGCGCAAGCTTCGGAGGGAAAACTTGAAAGAGACGTAATCCGAGTTAATTTCTTAGTGGGAAACAAAGAGGCGATTGCTACCGGTATGAAGCAGTTGCTAGGTGACCTGAACTATCTCAAAGGCAAGGACCCCAAGAACTGGACAACGGGCGTACCGCGATTTTCCGAGGTGCGTTATCACGAGATCTACCCCGACATTGATGTTGTCTATTACGCCAATCAGTATGGTGAGCTGGAATATGATCTCATCCTGGCTCCAGGTGCGGATCCAAAGGTCGTTTCGCTGGCTTTCGATGGAGTCGAGCGGGTAAGTCTCGATAAGAGCGGGAACCTGGTGTTGCATACTTCTCGGGGGAATATCGTCCAACAGGCACCGATTGCCTATCAAAACAGTAACGGTGAACGGATAACGATAGACAGTCATTATGTCATGTCGGACAACAAGCGAGTCGCGCTGCAGCTCGCCGCCTATGATGAGACGCAACCGCTGGTGATCGATCCCGTGCTGGCATACGGAACATACCTTGGTGGCAGTGCTACCGATGACGGGCAAGGTATTGCTGTCGATCAGAACGGTATGGCTTTCGTGGTCGGTGGAGCAAGCTCGGCGGATTTCCCGATACAAACGGGTTATGACGACAGCTATGGTAATTACGGTGACGCATTCGTAGCGAAATTCTCCAGTGATGGTTCCCGCCTCATTTACGCAACCTATCTGGGGGGCAGCGCCAGGGATTTAGCTCTGGATATCGCTCTGGACGGCGGTGGCAGAGCCTATGTCACCGGCCTTACCTCTTCATCGGACTTTCCGACGACCAGCGGTGCGTTTCAGAGCACTGCCGGTGGCGGAGGAGATGCGTTCGTAGCAAGGTTGAGTCCTTCCGGGAAACAACTGGATTTCGGTACCTACCTGGGAGGAAGCGCCAGAGAAAATGGGTACAGCATTGCGGTTGATGCCAACGATGATGCGTACATTACCGGATATACGCAATCCCCGGATTTCCCAACCACCGGAGGAGCTTTCCAACCCACCTATGCGGATGGCAGGGCGGATGCCTTTGCGACTAAATTGAGTGCTAATGGCACATCACTGGTCTACTCCACTTATTTGGGAGGCAGCACTGAATGGGACGAAGGATTGGCGATAGCGGTAGATGTTTCAGGAAACGCCTACATTACAGGTGATACGACATCGGAAGATTTTCCAACCACGCCTGAGGCGTTTCAGCCCGAACCCAGCGTCTCTATCACCCAGGCATACTATCCCGTGTCGGACGTGTTTGTGAGCAAGCTCTCGCCGGATGGTGCCTCGCTCGTTTATTCCACCTATCTTGGCAGTGGCGAAGTCAACGGGGATGTGGATGGCGAAGAAGAGGGTATGGGCATCGCAGTCGATAGCGCCGGTCATGCATATGTTACCGGGTTTACCGACCGTCCGTCTTTCCCGGTGACACCCGGCGCTTATCAGACGTATAGCACGGCATGGGGCGGTAAAGATGATGTCTTTGTGACCAAATTCAGTGTCGACGGTTCTTCCCTGGTTTATTCAACGTATATCGGAGGAAATACCGCAAATCCGGCTCAGGAATTCGGCACCGGGATTGCGGTTGATGATGACGGTAACGCTTATGTCACAGGCTGGACCAACTCGACGGATTTTCCCACGGTTAACCCGGTCCAAGCAGGGATAGGAAGCGGTTCACCCGATGCCTTTCTCACCAAAGTGAACGCCTCGGGAAGCGCACTATTGTTCTCCACTTTCATTGGGGGAGATGGTCCTGATCGCGGATGGGCCCTGGCCATCGACAATTGCCGGAACATCTATGGTACCGGCTTGACCGCTTCGGTCAATTTCCCTACCACCAGCGGGGCCTATGATCGGAACTGCGGCACGGATGGGCTGTGTAATCCTGTCGGTTGGTACGGCACACGGCAGAGCGATGCCTATGTGGTGAAAATTCAAGAAAATCCCTTATGCCGAATGCAGTGATCAGCAAGGGATAGCACCAAACCGTCAGGGGATCCCATTTCCTCTGGCGGTATTACCTCGGCTTCGTAATGTGAAGGGGATTCCTCCGCCATTGCGATGCTTGACATTGTCCGGGATCAAAAATAATGTGGTGGTGCAACAAGCCCCGCCGCACGAAAATATTTTCCAAGAACCCACCAAGATCCCGGATAAAATAAAATGACCAGATTAAATGACTCGCTATGCAGCCTGAGCAGGCCTTTCCTTGCCGGTGCCGCCTTTCTTCTTCTGATCTCCGGCTGTGCCAATACTGTGACCGTGGAGATCCCGCCCAGGGTAGCTCTCAATGAGTGGCCGGTCATCGGTGTCATCAGGTTTAATGCTGACCAGCACAACGAGCTTGCTCCGGCAGCCACACAGAAGTTTATTATGCACCTCCAGAATGCACAGCCTGGCGTACGCGTATTGGAACTTGGAAGCAAGGCTGAGTTACTCCAGGCAATGCAGCGAAGTGAACTGAATCCGGAAACCATTAAGGCCATCGGCAAACAGTACGGTGTCCAGGCTGTCTTTTCAGGTCGACTGCAGGTAACGGAAGGAAAGCCCGACGTTAAATTCTCCCCGGATTTATCCTCGGCAAGCGCCAGTGCCTCGATCAACGGTTCGCTTGACGCCAAGTTGCAGGAAACGTCCACTGGTGCGAGTGTGTGGTCAAACGGCGCGC
>JBFEYJ010000060.1:0-14926 GCA_041562215.1 Thiohalomonadaceae bacterium
GCAGCATTCAGGAAACATTTTATGAGCCAAAGTACAGCGGCAAACCGGCCGGCCGGAGAGTTTCGTCACGACTGGTCCGTCGAAGAGATCGAAAACCTGTTCTCCCTCCCCTTCAACGACCTCCTGTTTCAGGCGCAGGGTATTCACCGCTCGCACTTCGAGCCCAATACGGTGCAAATCAGCACCCTGATCAACATCAAGACCGGTGGTTGCGCCGAGAACTGCGGCTACTGCTCTCAGAGCGCCCACTTCGACACCGGGCTGGAGCGAGAAGCGCTAATGGCGGTTGATGAGGTAATCACCGCGGCGAAGGCTGCCCAGCAAGGAGGGGCCACGCGCTTTTGCATGGGTGCGGCGTGGCGCAAGCCCAAGGCGAGCGACATGGAAGTGGTCATCGCCATGATCAAGGGCGTGAAGGACCTCGGCATGGAGGCCTGCGTCACCCTCGGCATGCTCGAGCCGGAGCATGTGCAGCAGCTCAAGGCCGTGGGGCTCGACTACTACAACCACAACATCGACACCTCCCCCGAGTATTACGACAAGGTGGTGACCACGCGTAAGTTCTCGGACCGCATCGACACTATCAACCGGGTACGCGAGGCAGGGATCAACGTTTGTAGCGGCGGCATCCTCGGCATGGGCGAGAGCCGCCGGGACCGGGCCGCCATGCTTCAGGAGCTGGCCAACCTGCCGGAGCATCCGGGCAGCGTGCCAATCAACCTGTTGGTCAAGGTACCGGGGACACCGCTGGGCGACACACCGGAGCTTGATATCTTCGAATTCATCCGCACCATCGCCGTGGCGCGCATCATGATGCCCGCGACCTATGTGCGTCTCTCCGCCGGGCGCGAAACGATGCACGACGAGGCGCAGGCACTCTGTTTCATGGCCGGCGCCAACTCCCTGTTCTACGGCGATAAGCTACTGACCACCGACAACGCCACCACCGATCATGACAAGTCTCTGTTCCAGCGACTGGGGATCCAGGCTGAAGCCTAACCTGTTGCCGCCAGAATGAAGGACCTTGCCGCCGAACTGGCCGCCCGCGAGGCGGCCCATCTTTATCGTCGACGCCGCATCATCAACGGTCCGCAGGGGCCGTTGCTGCACACTGACGGCGTTGAGCTCCTCAATTTTTGCAGCAATGACTACCTGGGGCTGGCCAATCACCCCGAGGTGATCTCAGCACTGAAGCGAGGCGCCGATGAATATGGTGTCGGCAGTGGTGCGGCACACCTGGTCAACGGTCACAGTCGCGCCCATCATCAACTCGAAGAGGAGCTGGCCGCCTTTACCGGAAGACCGCGCGCCCTGCTCTTCTCCACCGGGTACATGGCCAACCTCGCCACGGTCAGTGCACTGGCCGGTACCGGCGATGCGGTGTACGAGGATCGCCTCAACCACGCCTCCCTGCTCGATGCGGGCCTGCTCTCCCGCGCCCGCCTCAGCCGCTACCACCATGCCGATACCGAGGCGCTGGAGGCTAAGCTGTGTCGCAGCAAGGCCGGAGAGAAGTTAGTACTCACAGACGGCGTATTCAGCATGGATGGCGATATTGCGCCTTTGCCTGAATTGGCAACAGTGGCAAAACGCCACGCGGCCCGGTTAATGGTGGATGATGCCCACGGCATGGGCGTGCTGGGCAAGAATGGCGCCGGCACCCTGGAACACTTCGGACTCGGGCTCGACGAGGTGCCGATCCTGATGGGCACACTGGGCAAGGGATTCGGCACCTTCGGCGCCTTTGTCGCCGGTGCCGAGGATTTAATCGAATACCTCATCAACACCGCCCGCCCTTACATTTACACCACCGCCACGCCGCCGGCTATCGCCGAGGCGACCCGCGCCAGCCTGCGACTGGTGCAGACCGAAGGCTGGCGGCGGGAAAAACTGCAGGCACTCATCAGTCGCTTCCGTGCCGGGGCAAGCCGGTTGGCTCTCCCCTTGTTGGACTCACCCACACCAATCCAGCCGCTGCTGGTGGGCGATGCAGGTGAAGCGGTACGCCTGAGCGAAGCGCTGCTGGCCAGGGGAATCCTGATCAGCGCGATACGCCCGCCCACCGTGCCGGAGGGCACGGCACGGTTACGCATCACCCTCAGCGCCAGCCACAGCGAAGAACAGGTAGACAGGCTACTCGATGCCCTGGAGGAGCTCTGCCGATGAGCCTCTACATCGATATCCGGGGTAGCGGCCCGGACCTGATTATGCTGCACGGCTGGGGGCTGCACGGAGGACTCTTCGGCCCGGTGTTCGAGCCACTGGCTGAGCACTTTCGCCTCCATCTGGTCGACCTGCCGGGTCATGGCCGCAGCCCGATGTTCAACGGCAGATACAGCCTCGAACGGGTGGCCGAGGTTATTGCCGGCAAGGTTCCGTCCGATGCGACGTGGCTCGGCTGGTCTCTCGGCGGACGGATCGCGCTGGCGGCCGCCGAGGCGGGCGCGGCGATTGACAAGTTGATCCTGGTTGGCACAAACCCCTGCTTTATCCAAAAACCGGACTGGCCCCATGCCATGCCCGAGGCCGAACTGGCGCAGTTTGCCGCCTCACTGCGCAATAACTACAAGGCAACCCTGCAACGCTTTCTTGCCGTTCAATCGCGCGGCTCGGCGTGTGCGCGAGAGGAGCTGCGCAGCCTGCGTGATGCGCTCTTCGAACACGGTGAACCAGACCCGCAAGCCCTGGCCGGAGGTCTGGCCATCCTGCAAAATGCCGATCTCAGACCGGCGCTTGCCCGGATTCAGCAGCCCACACTGGTGCTCCATGGCGAGCGAGATACACTGGCGCCACTGGCCGCCGCCGAATACACCGCAGGCCAACTGCCACAAGGAACATTGGAGATCATAGAAGGGGCTGGCCACGCCCCATTTATCTCCCACCCGGTCGATTTTTTAACCGCCGTCGAGGTGTTCCTGCGGTGAATATAAAAGCCTTTTCGCAAAGGACGCGAAAAAGACAAATGCTTTCCTGCACCAGCCATTACAAGTCTGTTGCAGGTACTCCCGTTGCACGCTCTGTGTCTTTGCCTCCTTTGCATTTAATCGATTAAGCCATGTCACTACCTCGCCCAGCAAAACACAATATCCGCGCCGCCTTCGAGGCCTCCGCAGCCCACTATGACGAGGTTGCTGTACTGCAACGTGAGGTCGCTTCACGCCTGCTGGAGCGGCTCGATCTGCTGAGGATGACGCCCGACACCGTTCTTGATCTCGGCAGCGGCACAGGCTTCTGCAGCGCCGCCCTTGGCGATCGCTATCCGAAGGCACGCATCATCGCACTGGACCTCGCCAAGTCGATGCTGCACCACACCCGGCGGCGATTTTCGCGCTGGGCACGATTCAAGAACAACCACGGCTTTGTCGCCGGGGATGCGGAAAATCTGCCTTTCGCTGACAACAGCTTCGACATGCTCTTCTCCAACCTCACCGTACAATGGTGCATGGATCTGGAGCAGACGTTCCGTGAATTCAGGCGCGTACTCAGACCGGGCGGGGTGCTGTTTTTCACTACCCTTGGCCCCGATACCCTTCAGGAGCTCCGCGCCAGCTGGGCCACTGTGGATGAGCGGGTGCACGTCAATACCTTCCTCGACCTGCACGATGTGGGTGATGCCATGCTCCACGCCCGACTGGCCGAACCGGTGCTCGACATGGAGCGCATCACCATCACCTACCACGACAGCATGACCCTGATGCGCGACCTCAAGACACTCGGCGCCCACAACATCAACCCTGGCCGTAATCAGGGCCTTACCGGACCGAAGCGGCTGAGGCAAGTAATGGAGGCCTATGAACAGTTTCGCCGGCCGGACGGCCTGCTCCCGGCCACCTACGAGGTGATCACCGGCCATGCCTGGCGAGCCGAAAAAGAGCCACCCGAACGTCATGACGCGCCGGACGAGTTTGGCTTTTCCATTGAGCAACTGGGAGGACGCCGTGGCTAGTGGCTACTTCATCACCGGCACCGACACGGAGGTAGGCAAGACCTGGTGTACCCTTGGCTTGATCTCCGCAATACAACAGCGGGGACAGTCGGTGGCAGCGATGAAACCGGTGGCAAGCGGGTGTGTAAACACAGCAGAGGGGCTGCGCAACGACGATGCCCTCAGACTGCAGGCACAGGCCTCTGTTGCAATCCCCTACGAATGGGTCAATCCCTATGCCTTCGCACCGGCCATCGCCCCACACCTTGCCGCGGCACAGAGTGGCATCACTATCGAAATCGACACTATTGTCGACACCTTGCAGCGGCTACGCAGAGAGGCGGAAATCACTGTCATCGAGGGGGTCGGTGGCTGGCAGGTCCCACTCAATGATCAGGAAAGTGTCGCCGACCTGGCACACGCTCTGGGCCTGCCGGTGATCCTAGTCGTGGGATTGCGCCTCGGCTGCATCAATCACGCCCTGCTCACGGCTGAGTCGATACGCACCAGCGGCTGCACACTGGCCGGCTGGATAGCCAACAGTGTCGATCCGCAGATGTCGCAGCAGACGGAAAATATTAGTGCGATTGAGCAGCGTATCCGTGCCCCGCTGCTCGGCGTGGTGCCATATATGCAGGGACTCGAGCCAGAAAAAATCGCCTCCTACCTCAATGCAATGGTATTTAATAAGCGCCCCTACCCCTGACACGTTTAACGGGAAGTATCTGTCATTACGGGAGCAGAGGTGAAACCTCTGTAATTGCGAAGAACGGCCGTGAAATCTCTGTCATTGCGAGGAACGGGAGTGACGAAGCAATCCATTGGCCATCGGGGCTAACAATGAGATTGCTTCGCTTCGCTCGCAATGACAATGCGATGGAACGATCTATAACACGGGTCGGAACATTTGTTTAGTCTGGCTGGCCGCCACGCAAACGGTCTTCATCACAGGGATATCAGTACTCACCACTGCGCGACTGCACCCGCTCTCCAATCATCTCTACCGCGACCTTATAGCAGGCCTGCAACTTATCGTTGCTGTCGGCGGACATATTCAAGTCACGTAACAGGCCGTCCTGGATGCTGTAGATGAAGCCATGAATGTTTACCGCCTGGCCGCGGTCCCAGGCATCCTGGACGATGGTTGTCTGACCGACATTCAGCACCTGCTCGATCACGTTGAACTCGCACATGCGCTCTACCACCGCCTCTTCATCGACCAGTGTCTGCAGGCTATTACAGTGCTTGTGATGCACATCCTGCACATGGCGCAACCAGTTATCGATAAGGCCGAATTTCTGTTTTTTCACCGCAGCGGTGATGCCCCCGCAACCGTAGTGGCCGGTGACGATAATGTGACGCACCTTAAGCACATCGACGGCATACTGAATCACCGCGAGACAGTTAAGATCGGTATGCACCACCACGTTGGCGACGTTTCTGTGAACGAAGACATCTCCAGGCAACATACCCATGATTTCGTTGGCCGGAACGCGGCTGTCGGCACAGCCAATCCACAGGTACTCCGGCGACTGCTGATGTGACAGGCGCTGGAAGAAATCAGCGTCCTCTTCGAGGATCGCCTCGGCCCATTTGCGGTTCTTTGCAAACAATTCTTCAACGGTTGGATTCGCTTCGCATTTACTGTCAGACATTGTTATCAGATCCCCAATTCATTCCAGATATCATCGACTCGGCGCTTCACTGACTCGTCCATGATGATGGGTGTGCCCCACTCACGTTCGGTTTCTCCCGGCCACTTGTTGGTGGCATCCATCCCCATTTTGGAACCGAGGCCGGAGACCGGTGAGGCGAAGTCAAGATAGTCGATCGGTGTGTTGGCCAGCAAGGTGGTATCGCGTATCGGGTCCATACGGGTAGTGATGGCCCAAATCACATCCTGCCAGTTACGGGTGTCGATCTCCTCGTCCACCACGATAACGAACTTGGTGTACATGAACTGACGCAAATAAGACCAGACGCCCAGCATGACCCGCTTGGCGTGGCCCGGGTACTGCTTTTTGATGCTCACCACCGCCATGCGATAGGAGCACCCTTCAGGCGGCAGGTAGAAATCAACGATCTCCGGAAACTGCTTCTGCAGGATAGGCACGAACACCTCGTTGAGCGCCACCCCCAGCACTGCCGGTTCGTCCGGAGGGCGGCCGGTATAGGTGGAGTGGTAGATAGGGTCCTTTCTGTGAGTAATGCGCTCGATGGTGAAGACCGGAAAGCGCTCCACCTCGTTATAATATCCAGTGTGGTCGCCGAAGGGCCCCTCATCAGCCTCCTCGCCGGGATAGAGGTAACCCTCCAGCACAAACTCGGCCGAGGCAGGCACTTGCAGTTCACTGCCCAGGCACTTCACCACCTCGGTCTTGCCGCCGCGTAAAAGTCCTGCGAATGCGTATTCGGAGAGGGTGTCCGGCACAGGGGTCACTGCACCCAGAATGGTGGCTGGATCCGCCCCCAGCGCGACGGCAATGGGGAAAGGTTCTCCCGGATGCTTTTCCATCCAGTCGCGAAAATCGAGCGCGCCGCCGCGATGAGAGAGCCAGCGCATGATCACCTTATTCCTGCCGATCACCTGCTGACGATAGATGCCGAGATTCTGCCGCGGCTTGCGCGTGCCCTTGGTAATCACCAGCCCCCAGGTGATAAGCGGCCCTACATCGCCGGGCCAGCAGGTCTGGATCGGCAGCTTGCCAAGGTCGACCTCGTCACCCTCCAGCACCACCTCCTGGCATGGCGCCTTCTTCACCACCTTGGGTGACATGTGCAGCACTTTCCTGAAAACCGGCAACTTCTCGATGGCATCCTTCAGCCCCTTGGGCGGCTCCGGCTCTTTGAGGTAGGCGAGCAGCTTGCCCACCTCGCGCAGCGCCTCCACCGACTCCTCACCCATCCCCATGGCCACTCGCTCAGGGGTACCGAACAGGTTGGCAAGCAGAGGGATATCTGAGCCCTTCGGGTTTTCAAACAGCAGCGCCGGGCCACCGGCACGCAAGGTGCGATCGGCGATCTCGGTCACCTCCAGGTAAGGATCCACCTCAGTGTGGATTCTTTTGAGCTGGCCTCGGGCCTCCAGTTGCTGGATAAAATCGCGCAGATCTTTATAGTTCATGTGTGCTCTTGCCTGATCGGATAGGCGAATTATGCGTAAGGAGGGGTAGCGGGTGCAAATAGCCATCACACAATAAACCACCAGCCATCGTCAGCAATGCCTTATCGTGGGACAATGAGCTGATTACATTCACCTCCAACAAGTACCGAAAACCACCCAGCCTATAACGAATGAAACACATTACCGCCACACTTTCGCCAGTCATCGCATTGCTGCTTTTTGCACTGGCCATCAGCGCAACAGCCGCCGAAGAGAAAACCTCCGCCATCGACCGGCGCATGGCCCTGGAGTGGGAGATCAGCGATAACCCTTTTGCCATCACCCCCCATCGGCCAACCTATGTGCTGCCGCTGAGTTACAACACCCGCATTAACGACACCCCCTATGAGAGTACGGATCCCGGCCTGGCTGCCGAGCACAATGAAATCAAATTCCAGTTCAGCTTCAAGGTGCCGTTGGTCAAGGGGCTCCTGTTTGGTGAGGGTTTCCTCTCCTTCGGCTACACCCAGCAATCCTACTGGCAGGCCTATAGCGGTAACTACTCGTCGCCTTTTCGTGAGACCAATCACGAGCCTGAGCTGCTGCTCTCCTTGCCGATTCGTTATCAGGTTTTCGGACTGGATGGCCGCGCTGTCGGGCTATCACTCAACCATCAATCGAACGGCCGTTCCGAACCGCTATCACGCAGCTGGAACCGGGTCATGCTCGAATTCATTTTGGAAAAAGATGACTTTTACATGAGCCTCAAGCCGTGGTGGCGAGTACCTGAGAGTGAGGAGAACGACGACAACCCGGATATCAAGAACTATATGGGTAACTTCGAGTTGAGGGGGCTGAAACTTTACCGGGATCACTCACTGGGCATCATGCTGCGCAATAATCTGCAAAGTGATAACCGGGGTGCTGTGCAGTTGGACTACACCTTCCCGATACAAAAACGCCTAAATGGCTATGTACAGATTTTCAATGGCTATGGTGAGTCGCTGATCGACTACGATCACTACAGCAACCGCATTGGTGTCGGGATCATGCTGACCAACTGGCTGTGAGGGCGTACCGTATTGTTCCCTCGTCGGCTCAAACCTGCAGCCGTTTTAGAATCTTGAACCCTTACCACTCGGGCTCATCAAGGGGCACATACTCCCCATGCTCAGGTAATGCCCCGGACTTAACCTTAAGGACAACGCTCTCGGTAAAAAGCTTGCTATTGGGAATAAACACTACCTGACCTTGCAACTGCAGCGTTGTATAGCGCAGGTCGATAGCAATCACTCTTCCCTCATGACCGATGACGATGACCTCATCACCCACCTGAAAGGGGTGATAAAGCAACAGCATAACGCCCGAGATAAGATTGGAGAGGGCGTCCTTCAATGCAAAACCGAGGGCGAATCCTGCCAGGCCGAGGCTGGTCACCAGGGCCGCCACATTCACCCCGATCGTACCGAGAGCCGTCACCACGCCGAGTAGCAGTAAGCTGACATAAACCAGTTGATGAATCAGGTGAAAAATATTCTGTCTCGCCATGTCATGATGACGCGTAAAACGGCGAATGAGGACGCGAGCAATCTTCGCCAGCAACCAGAATCCTAGAAATATAGCCAGGGCGATAATAAGCTTCGGCAACAATGCGCCCAGCTCTTCCAGCACCTGAATGAAGAGTTCCTGCATAAGCTTAATCCCTCTCGAAATCGGCTATCACAGGCGCGTGATCAGAGGGGCGCTCCCAGCCGCGCGGCAACTTGTCCACGCTTGAACCGCGACAACGCGCGGCCATCGTCTCGCTCGCCAAAATGAGATCGATGCGCAGCCCCATGTTACGCCGAAAGGCATTCAGGCGATAATCCCACCAGGTGAATAAATATTCCTCCTGCTCAAACAACCGAAAGCTGTCACTGAAACCGAGGTCGAGTATCCGCTGCAGCGCCTCACGCTCGGGTGTACTGCAAAGAATACGTTCACGCCACGCCTCGGGGTCGTACACATCCGCATCGGCCGGCGCGATGTTGAAATCTCCAAGCACTACATAGTCGGCATGGGCCTTCATATCCTGCTGGAGATAGTCATGCACTCTCTCCAGCCAATCCAGTTTATAGTCGTACTTCTCCGAACCGACCACCTGTCCATTGATCACATACAGATTAAGAACGCGCACTCCACCAACCGTGGCCCCGAGAATACGCCGCTCGGTGTCGCTCACACCGGGAATATCGGTGATCACATCATCCATCGGAAATCGGCTCAACAAAGCCACGCCGTTATAAGTTTTCTGTCCGGAATAGACCACCTGATAACCGGCGGCCTCAATCTCGGCAGCAGGGAACTTGTCATCGGTCAGCTTGGTCTCCTGCAATGCCAAAACATCCGGCTTTGCAGACTCCAGCCACTGCAACACCTGAGGCAAGCGGACGTTCAACGAATTGACATTCCAGGAAGCTATTTTCATAAAGCATTTTCACCGCTAAGGACACAAAGTGACTTGTGTTAATTTGCTCACTGTATGGTTAACAGAAAATATAGTGTTTCTTCCCATTCGATCTTAAAAACACATCCACATTCTTGTGTCCTTTGCGGTTGAGCATTTTCGTTTAAGCGGCAATCCCGCTATGCCGCAACAGCGCGTCGATGGTCGGTTTGCGGCCTCGGAATTCAATAAACAGATCCATCGGTTCGCGGCTGCCGCCCTGCTCCAGTACCGTCTCAAGGAAAGCGAGACCTGTTTCCCGGTTGAAGATCCCCTCTTCCTCAAAGCGGGAGAAGGCATCGGCACTGAGTACCTCGGCCCACTTGTAGCTATAGTAGCCGGCGGCATAACCGCCGGCGAAGATATGGGAGAAGCCGTGCTGGAAGCGGTTATATTCAGGGGGGTGAACCACCGCCACCTCAGCGCGAACCTCGTCGAGGATCTGCTGAATTCGACCGCCCTCTTCCGGCTTGTACTCCAGGTGCAGGCGAAAATCGAACAGGGAAAACTCAAGCTGGCGCACCATCTGCATGCCGGCCTGGAAGTTCTTTGCCGCGATCATCTTGTCGAAGAGTGCCTGCGGGATCTTCTCACCGGTTTTGTAGTGGCCGGCAATAAGGTCCAGTGCCTCGCGTTCCCAGCACCAGTTCTCCATGAATTGGCTGGGTAACTCCACAGCATCCCAGGGCACGCCATTGATGCCGGCCACACCGGCGGTGTCGATACGCGTCATCATGTGGTGAAGGCCGTGGCCGAATTCGTGAAACAGGGTCTGCACCTCATCATGGGTAAATAGCGCCGGATCGCTACCCACCGGCGGAGCGAAGTTACACACAAGGTAGGCGGTCGGCACCTGCACGCTACCGTCCTCACGGATACGGCGCACAATGCACTCATCCATCCAGGCGCCGCCGCGTTTATTCGGACGGGCATAAAGGTCGAGATAGAACCGGCCGCGCAGTTGGTCCCTATTGTCGTAGATCTCGAAAAAACGCACATCCTGATGCCAGGCAGAAACCCCTTTCATCTCGCGGATATCGAGACCATAGAGACGATTAACCACCTCGAAAAGTCCCTCCACCACCCGATTTTCGGGGAAATAGGGTTTGAGATCTTCCTGGGAGATAGCGTACTTGGCCTGGCGCAGCTTCTCAGCGTAGTAACCCAGATCCCACGGCTGAAGTTCAGCCATGCCATGCTGTTCACGCGCATATCTATGGAGTTCCTCCAGATCCGCCTTGGCCAGCTCAAGGGAGCGGCCGGCGAGATCACGCAGGAAATCGAGCACCTGCTGCGGCTCCTCGGCCATCTTGGTTGCCAACGAACGCTCCGCATAGTTCTGGAAACCGAGCAGTTGCGCCAGTTCGTGTCGGATGGCCAGGATCTCATCCATCACCTCGGAATTGTCCCACTTGCCGGCATCGGGCCCTTTATCTGAGGCACGGGTGACGAAGGCCTGGTAAACCTCTTCGCGCAGAGCGCGATCATCGGCATAGGTCATTACCGCAAAATAGCTGGGGAACTCCAGAGTGACGCGCCAGCCTTGCTGCCCCTCACGCTCGGCGGCCTGTTTGAGCATCCCCTTGCTGGACTCCGGCAAACCGCTGACACCAGCCTCGTCGGTGATCAACTTGTTCCACGCATTGGTCGCATCAAGCAGATTGTTGCTGAATGTCGTGGTGAGCTGGGACAGCTCGGCCTTGAGCTCCTTATAACGGGCCTTCTGTGCTGCAGGAAGGGCAACGCCGGAGAGACGGAAATCACGCAGGTTATGCTCGATCACCTTTTGCTGCGCGGTGTTGAGCCTGGTGAACTCATCACTGGCCCTGATTGACTCGAAAGCCTGATAAAGAGGCTCGTTCTGCCCCATTTCCGTTGAATAGTCGGAGAGTTTGGGCAGACAAGTCTCGTAAGCTTTGCGTAGTTCCGGATTGTTGACCACCGAGTTCATGTGCGAGACCGGCGACCAGATACGGTTCAGCCGGTCATCCAGCGCCTCCAGCGGCGCCACCAGGCTGCCCCAGCTGCAGCTCTCGCCGGCGGACAGCAGACGCTCTACCTCAGCACGGTTTTCAGCCAACACCACATCAACGGCGGGCTCCACATGCTCCGGCTTGATTGCGCCAAAGGGTGGCAGATCAGTCATCTCCAACAACGGGTTTGGCATAGCGTGTACAATCCTTATTGACAGTCAAAAGAGGGTGGAGCTTCCACCCCACAACCAGGGTCACTACCTTGCCGGAAACAACATCAAACCTCCATCCTTATGAAACATTGACCCCGGACCGGGTACTCGATGCCATTGAGGATGCAGGTTATCTGCCGACCGGCTCTCTACTGGCTTTAAATAGCTACGAGAATCGGGTTTATCAAATCGGTGAGGAGACACACCGGTTCCTGGTGGGTAAGTTCTATCGCCCTGGCCGGTGGGACGATGCGCAGATCCAGGAGGAGCACGACTTCTCCCTGGAACTGGCGGCCTTGGAGATCCCGGTGGTCGCACCACTGGCCGACAGCAGTGGCCGGACGCTACGTCATTTCGGCGGATTCCGCTTCGCCCTGTTCCCTCGCCGCGGTGGCCGCAGCCCTGAACTTGATGATCCGGACACCCAGTACCGCCTCGGCCAGTTTCTCGGGCGGATCCACGCCATGGGCGCCTCTCGTCCCTTTAAGTTTCGCCCGGAAATCACACCCGAATCTTTCGGTGATGATAGCCTGCACTACCTGCTGGAACACGACTTCCTGCCTCGGGATTACCTGAACCAGTACCGCGACCTTGCCGAGTCACTACTGGCAGCAGTCAAGGCGCGTTTTGCCGCCGTGCCCTACACCCCCATCCGCCTGCATGGTGACTTCCACCCCGGCAATATCCTATGGACCGATGCCGGAGCGCATTTGGTCGACCTGGACGACAGCCGCATGGGACCCGCAGTGCAAGATCTGTGGATGCTGCTCAGTGGGGAGCGGAGTCAGATGAGCCGACAGCTCAGTGAAATCCTTGCAGGCTATGAGGAATTTTTCGATTTCGACCGCCGCCAGCTGGCACTTATCGAGTCTTTGCGCACCTTGCGCCTGATTTACTACGCCGCCTGGCTGGCCCGGCGCTGGGACGATCCGGCCTTTCCCATGGCCTTCCCCTGGTTCAACACGGTCAAGTATTGGGAAGAACAGGTGCTGATCCTTCGAGAGCAACAGCTGCGAATGGCTGAACCGCCACTGCAATTAGGATAACCACGTTCACCACAAAGGACGTAATGGGTCGCCAAGGTTGTGACACCGCGCTCCGGGACACCAAATTTCGCATTCCTTTGCGTTCCCCGGCGTCCTCTGCGAAAAATTATCAGGCGACCTTTTTCACCGCAGGCACACTCTGGCACTCCTGGAAGATGCGCCGCTCGCAGTGCTTGCAAGTCTCACGCTGCAGCCTGAGGAAGATGCTTTGGAGCGCCTCACTCTTGGCGTCAAAAATGTGATCCTCACCCAGCGCATCGATCACGCCGCTCTTACGCAGAAACTCACCCACACCTTCCTTGAGATTACACAGGTAAAGCCCTCCGCCTAACTTGGCAAGGCGGTTGCCTTCCTGGATCAGCCACTCTGAACCGGCAACATCGACAAAATTCATCGAGTGGGCCAGCACGAGGATATGCTTCTGCTGCGGAGCCTCTTCGGTAAAGTAGCGGAACTGGCTGGCAGCATGATTAACCGCACCGAAAAAAAGTGAACCATCGATACGCACAATACGCATCTGCGGACATTGATCGACCGGCTGGCGCGCCACATTGACCATCGGCCGGTTGATCTCGTTGTGGTCCGGGGCCATGGTGGTGATCTTCGGCCGTGAGGTACGACTCAGGTACATGATCAGCGAGAGCATCACGCCAACATAGATCGCGAACTCCAGCTCCAGGAACAGGGTCGCAAAGAAGGTCGTGGCAAGAATCCCCGCCTCGGCGCGACTGGTGTGAAAGATACTGTGGATGTGATGCCAATCAATCAGGTTATAGGCCACCACCAGCAAAATGCCGGCCATCGCCGGGATCGGTAGGTAAGCGGTCAGCGGGGCAATTAACAGCAAGATCAGTGCAAGGGACGTGGCGGCGGCAATCGCTGCCATCGGTGTACGTGCTCCCGCCTCGTAATTGACGCCGGTTCGAGTGAATGAACCCGATGAGGCGTAAGAGGAGAAGAACGAACCGGCGATATTGGCCAGGCCCTGGCCAATGAACTCCTGGTTGCCGTCAATGCGCTGATGCGATTTGGCCGCTACAGAACGAGCGATGGACACCGCCTCGACCAACCCGAGCAGGGCCACTGCAAAGGCTCCGGGGGCCAACTGCTTGAGCGTCGCAAAGGAGAAGTCGGGCATGGAGAGTGGCGGCAACTGGCCGGGCAATTCGCCGACCAGGGCAATGCCGTGCTCTTCCGCCCCCAACACGGCCGCCAACAGCGCACCGATGATCATCGCCATTAACATGTTGGGCCAGCGTGGCATCAGTTTCTTGAAAACGATGGCGCTGACAAGAGTGATCAAGGACACACTGATGACATAGGGATTGGCCTCAGGCATCTTCTCGATCAGCGATAGCCATGTGTGGGCAAAAGATTCACCTCGCGGCACGCTCACACCAAAAAAATGCTTGAGCTGGCTGGTCGCAATGAGAATTGCCGCCCCCGCGGTAAAGCCCACCACCACAGTGTGGGAGACGAAGTTGACCAGGGTGCCCATTCTGGCAAGACCGAGAGCCAGCTGGAATACACCTGCAATCACCGTCAGGGTCAACACCAGGGTGATGAACTGCTCCGTGCCGGCCTGGGCCAGCGGACTGATAGTGCTGAATACGACGATTGAAATGGCCGTGGTCGGGCCGGAGATAAGATGAAATGAGGAACCGAACAGGGCAGCGATGATCGGCGGAATAATGGCGGTATAGAGACCGTATTCCGGCGGCATCCCGGCGATCATGGCAAAGGCAACGCCCTGAGGCAGGACGATCACGGCACCGGTCAGGCCGGCAATGATATCAGCACGAATGGTTCCGCGATTAACCAGGCTAAACCAGCGCAGGAATGGAAACCAACGTATGAGGGTAAGATTGCAACTAATTGGATCAGGCGACATCTGGACGACTCCAGCTAACGAATTTCAATGGGTAAATCAAGGCATACGACCGAGGCCGATGAGAAGGGGTGACGGCAATCAGGCCGCTACGATAGACGGTGGAGCCCGGGTCGCCGGGGTAAGCGTTCCGGCCACCACCATCGAACCCGGCCCGAGTGAGGGTATTTCAGTGCCTGCAACATTCGCCTGGAACTCCTGCTGAAGTGCAGGAACAGCAGGCATCTCGGGATCGCCACCCGCGGCAATAGCCGCCAAGTCGCACTCCAAGCGCCACTCCGCTACCGCCTCGAC
>JBFEYJ010000061.1:0-14898 GCA_041562215.1 Thiohalomonadaceae bacterium
AGCACAGAGAAGCTCACCGCCAGCAAAGGGACCAACGACAACAGCGTAGTGTAGACCAGGCTCATGGCACGCAGATTGAGCTGGCCGCTGGAAAACTCGCGCACCATGACAAACAGCAGACGCAGGAGACGGTAGCCGTAATACTTGGCCCAACCCAGTTCGGCGGGGTCCACACGCCACAATTCGCTGAGGAGAAACTTCCTTAACCGCTGATAGAACGCCACCGGACTGTCCATGAAACCCCATGCCTGTTTCGTGCAAAAATCGTTGCAGGAGCCCCCATTGTGGAGCCGACTCCTGTAGAAAAGTTGAGAATTAACTCAACCACTTATCGTATGTTCATTATCAAAGCTTATCGTCTAATGAATATTCCCGCCATTGCATCAGGACAAGTCTCGGCACAACGGTTCATTGTCACGTGCCCGAGCCGCGCTGCCACCGCTTGAATCATTCTAAAGTCGCACTTTCTCTACACAACTATCGCGCTCAACTGAATCGGTCGACGGCGTTATGCGCTTAAACCGTCGGTTTCCGTCAGCTGCCCGAGCAAAGCTGCTTCCACAACTTCTCCAATCGCGGCACCGAGACGGTCTCGACAGTTTTCAACTCCTGCGCGAACAGCGACACACGCAACTCCTCCAGCAGCCAGCGAAAGCGCTGCATTTCGCTGTCACGGCAACGGCCATCCTCGTCGCAACGAGCCCAATAGCGTTGCCAAAGGGGCTGCATTTCCAGTAACAGATGACGGTCACGCGGCGGATCGCTACGCAGTTTCTCAAGCCTGCGTTCCACCGCCTGCAGGTAACGAGGCAGCTGCTCCAGCCACTCGACAGGAATGGCGGCGACAAAGCCCGGCGCCAACAATCGCTGCATCTGCTCACGGATATCGGCAAGGCTGTTGAGCCACTGCGGCTGCACCGCCCCCTTGAGCTGCTTCTGGATGCGATGGTAAGCGGCCAGCGTCTCCCCGACGATTGAGGCGAGACGATTGGCGATCTCTACCAGCTCCGCGCGAGCGCTCTGTATCGACGCCCCATACTGTGACTGAGTGCGTGGCAGCGGCTGAGCGGCAAACAGGGCCGTATCCACCGCGGCATCGATGATCGATGCGAGCAGCGCCTCACACTTGCCGAGGGAGACATAATGCAGGCACAGGGTCTTGCTGTCGGGCAGGTGCTTTTGCAGGTATTTGATCTTGTCGCGATTCGCCAGTTTGAACAGCTTTGCCACGCCCTTGCAGTGTGCGGCATCGGCCGCCTCGCGACTTTCGAAAAGTCGTAGCGCCACCGACTCACCCTCATCGACCAGCGCGGGAAAGGCCTTGAGCTTGAGCCCATGCTGTTCGACCTCGACCGATTCTGGCAGGTCGGCGAACTCCCAGCCGGTCAGTCCCTCACGCTCCCACGGATTGTCCGCCCGGGTTTGCAGGCTCTCGCGTACCTCGCCGGCCATCTGTTGTTGCAACCGTCCCAGATCACGCCCTTCACCAATTATCCGGCCCTGTTCGTCGAGAACGCGAAAATTCATTAACAGGTGCGGAGGCAACTCCTCCATCGGCCAGGTATCCGGTGCCAAGCGGATCCCGGTGATGCGCTGCAGTTGCAGCGAGAAAACTTCCTGCAGGGAGTCCTTGCCTGGCGACATCGCCTCCAGCGCCGCCTCGGCGAAGTTTACCGCCGGCACAAAATTTCGCCGTTGCGCCTTGGGCAAGGCCTTGATCATGGCAATGAGCTTGTCCTTGAGCAGCCCCGGCACCAGCCACTCGAATGGGCCGGGACGCAACTGGGCCAGCAATGCCAGCGGTAGCTGTACGGTCACCCCGTCAGCCGGATGCCCCGGTTCGAAATGGTACTCCAGAGGCAACGGTACGCCGTTGTAGTCGAACCGTTCGGGGAATCGCTTGCCGGTGATCCCTTCGCCTTCATGTTGCATCAGGCTTTCGCGGTCGAGATAGAGCAGGCGCGGGTTCTCCCGCTCGGCCTGTTTACGCCATTTATCAAAAGACTTGCCGGAATAGATCGCCTCCGGCAGGCGCTCGTCATAGAAAGTAAACAGGGTTTCTTCATCGACCAGGATGTCGCGCCGCCTCGATTTGGCCTCGAGTAGCGCTACCTCTTCAAGCAGCTCACGGTTGTGGGTAAAGAATGGCGCATCGGTGCGAAACTCCCCCTCCACCAGGGCGTGGCGGATAAAGAGTTCGCGGCTGAGGACGGGATCAATGGGACCGTAATTGACCCGCCGACGCGGCACAATGAGCAGGCCGTAAAGGGTCACCTGTTCAAAAGCGGAGACCTGCGCCGGCTTTTTCTCCCAATGCGGTTCGAGATAATTGCGCTTGACCAGATGGCTCGCCAGTGCCTCCAACCAGGCCGGGTCAATAGCGGCCACATCGCGGGCGAACAGTCGCGATGTTTCCACCAGCTCGGCGGCCATGATCCACTTCGGTGAACGCTTCACCAGCGAAGAGCCGGGGAAGATGGTCAGCTTGATGTTGCGCGCGCCGAGGTATTCCACCAGCGGTTTGCGTTTTTTCTGCGCTCCCTTCTGTTCGCGTTCATCCTTGAAGGCGATATTGCCGAGCAGTCCGGCCAGCAGAGCGCGGTGGATAGCTTCATACGATGCCTCGGCCTGATTGAGATTAAGGCCCATCTCTCGCAGCTGCGACAGCAACTGGCCATGGATGTCGTGCCATTCACGCATGCGAAGGTAGGAGAGAAAATCGCTGCGGCACTGTTTGCGCAGCTTACTGTTACTCAGGTGACGGGCCTGTTCGTGGTAGTAATTCCACAGATTCAGGAAGGCGAGAAAGTCGGATTTTTCGTCATGGAAACGCTGGTGCTTTTCGTCTGCCGCCTGCTGCGCCTCCAGCGGGCGCTCACGCGGGTCCTGAATGGTCAGTGCTGAGGCGACTATCAGTACCTCGTTCAGGCTGTTCTCCCGATCGGCGGCAAGGAGCATGCGACCGATACGCGGGTCTACAGGCAAGCGAGCCAGACGGCGACCATTAGCGGTGATCCGGTTGTGCTTATCGACCGCACCCAGTTCGTTCAACAGCCGATAACCGTCGTGGATATAACGCTTGTCCGGGGCATCAAGAAAGGCGAAGTTTTCGATATCCCCGAGCCCGAGCATCATCATCTGCAGGATCACGCTGGCCAGGTTGGTACGCCGGATCTCCGGCTCGGTGTATTCGGGACGTGAGAGAAAGTCCTCCTCGCTGTAGAGGCGGATGCACACGCCGGCACTGACCCGCCCGCAGCGGCCCGCGCGCTGGTTGGCCGAGGCCCGGGAGATCGGCTCGATGGGAAGCCGTTGAACCTTGGTCCGGTGGCTGTAGCGACTGATGCGGGCGTAGCCGCTATCGATGACGAAGCGGATACCGGGCACCGTGAGCGAAGTCTCGGCCACATTGGTGGCGAGTACGATGCGCCGCCCGCGATGCGATTTGAATACCCTGTCCTGCTCGGCGGCGGAAAGGCGGGAGAACAGCGGGATCACCTCAGTTTCGCGCATGCGGTGCTTACCCAGCGCCTCGGCGGTCTCGCGGATATCGCGCTCACCGGAGAGGAACACCAGGATGTCACCGAGCGGATCGAGCCGGGCAACCTCGTCCACCGCATCGAGAATTCCGCGTATCGGATCAGCCTCCTTTTTCGCCTCCTCGTCCATCAGCGGTCGGTAACGCGTCTCCACCGGATAAGTTCTGCCGGAGACCTCTACCACCGGCGCACCGCCGAAGAAAGTCGCAAAGCTTTCTGTATTGATGGTCGCCGACGTGATGATGAGCTTGAGATCGGGGCGCTTCGGCAGCAGTTGCCTGAAATAGCCGAGCAGAAAGTCGATGTTAAGGGTGCGCTCGTGTGCCTCGTCAATGATGATCGTATCGTAGCGCTCAAGCAGCGGGTCGCTCTGGATCTCGGCAAGCAGGATCCCATCGGTCATCAACTTGATGAAGCTGTTCTCCCCGCCCCGCTCGGTGAAACGCACCTTGTAGCCTACCGCCTGCCCGAGTTCGCAGTGCAGCTCCTCGGCGATGCGCGTGGCGACACTGCGCGCGGCGATGCGCCGCGGCTGGGTGTGGCCTATCAGGCCCGCCGCACCTCGTCCCAACTCCAGACAGATCTTGGGTAGTTGGGTGGTCTTGCCCGATCCGGTCTCACCCGCCACCACCACCACCTGATGTTCCTCGATGGCCGCCGCGATGGCCACGCGACGGGCGCTGACCGGCAATGCTTCCGGATATTCCGGCAAGGGCATGGCGGCACGGCGGGTGGCCAGCCGCTGCCGCGAGGCCTCGATGGCGCCGCCGATCTCTTTGAGCCCGCGATCAATGGGCTTGCCATCCTTACTTCGGCGCTGCAATCCCATAAGCCGTTTGCGTAAGGCGCGCCGATCCGACAGCATGCACTCATCAAGCGCGGTGAAGAGTTGTTGCAGAGATGTGTCCAAGGTGATGTACAGGAGATGTCTGGTTCAATTTGCCAGCGCCAATGGTACCGGACAAAGTGACAAGTTATAAGTCGGAAATCGAATGACTTCTGACCGCAAAACCTTGGCTTGGTTCTGTAGGAGGGGCATTCTGCCGCGATTAGGTAGTGAGCCCGTGCTCTTTAGTGGCTGAAGGCCGCTGACAGACTCCGACTAATTCCTGACATATACTTAAAAGAATAAGCCACAATAATGACAGACTACCTCCCCAAGTTTAAGGAACTCATGGACAGCCCGGATCTGAAAGCGCCTGAACTTTACATCAATCGCGAACTCAGCCTGTTGGCCTTCAACCGCCGCGTTCTGGAACAGTCCAAGGACGAAAATACACCGCTGCTGGAACGGCTGAAATTCCTCTGCATCTCCAGCTCCAACCTGGATGAGTTTTTCGAGATCCGCGTGGCCGGTCTGATGCAGAAAGCGGCCATGGAGTCGGTACAGGCGGGTCCGGACAACATGAGCCCGCAGGAGCTGTTAAACCAGATCAGCCTGCAGGCCCATGAGCTGGTGGCGGAGCAGTACCGGGTGCTTAACGATGTCCTGCTGCCGGCACTGGAGCAACAGGGGATCCGTTTCTTTAAGCGCCAGGAGTGGAACCCCACCCAGGCCGAGTGGGTAAAGAACTACTATGAACACGAATTGCTGCCGATCCTTTGCCCGATAGGGCTGGACCCTGCACACCCCTTTCCCCGCATCCTTAACAAGAGCCTTAATTTCATCATTTCACTCAAGGGTAAGGACGCCTTCGGTCGTACCAGCGGCATGGCCATCGTGCAGGCGCCGCGTGCCCTGCCGCGCCTGATCAAGCTGCCTGTAGAAAGCGATAGCGGCACAAACGACTTCGTTTTCCTCTCCTCCATTATCCACGCCCACGTCGACGATCTCTTCCCCGGGATGAAAGTACAAGGCTGCTATCAGTTCCGTGTCACTCGCAACAGCGACCTGTTCGTCGACGAGGAAGAGGTGGACGACCTGCTACGCGCCGTAGAAGGTGAACTGACCTCACGCCGCTTCGGCGACGAGGTGCGGCTGGAAGTCGCCGACAACTGTCCGGCCGAAGTGAGTAATTTCTTACTTCACGAGTTCGAGCTGGAGCAAAATGACCTCTACATGGTCAACGGTCCTGTCAACCTGAACCGCCTGTTTAATCTGCCGGACAAGGTGGACCGCTCCGATCTTACCTTCCCTGCCTTCACACCGGGACTACCCTCTCGCCTCACCCTTTCGGCCGATATCTTCCAGGCGATCAACAAGGGCGACATCCTGCTACACCACCCCTTCGAGTCCTTCGTCCCGGTGATCGACTTTCTCAGACAATCCGCCACTGACCCCAGGGTGCTGGCTATAAAGCAAACCCTGTACCGTACCGGACCTGATTCAGCCGTTGTCGATGCCTTGGTCAGTGCCGCCCGCGCCGGTAAGGAGGTCACCGTGGTCGTTGAACTGCGCGCCCGCTTCGACGAAGAGGCGAACATCGCCCTGGCCAACCGTCTGCAGGAAGCCGGTGCTCATGTGGTCTATGGGGTGGTGGGCTACAAGACCCACGCCAAGATGATTCTTGTGGTCCGTCGCGAGGAGGGCAAACTGCGCCACTATGTGCATCTGGGCACCGGCAACTATCACGCCCGTACCGCCCGGCTCTATACCGACTACGGCCTGCTGACCGGCAACCCGGAACTTGGCGAGGACGTACACAAGCTGTTCCTGCAGCTGACCAGCCTCGGGCGCAGCAGCAAACTGAGCAAGATCCTGCAGTCGCCATTCACCCTGCACACGGGCCTCATCGAGCGCATCGAGCGGGAGACGGAGAACGCCCGCAAGGGCAAACCGGGCCGCATCATCGCCAAGATGAACGCCCTGGTCGAACAGCATGTGATCCGCGCCCTCTACGCCGCCTCCCAGGCAGGGGTGCAGATCGATCTGGTGCTTCGCGGTATCTGCTGTCTGCGCCCCGGCGTGCCCGGTGTCTCGGAGAACATTCGGGTGCGCTCGATCATTGGACGCTTCCTCGAACACACCAGAGTGTTCTACTTCCTCAACGGCGGTAAGGAGGAGATCTTCGGCTCCAGCGCCGACTGGATGGATCGGAACCTGCACCGGCGTGTCGAAACCTGCTTCCCGGTCGAGGAGAAAAAACTGCGCGAACGGATGGTTCGCGAGCTCAATTACTATCTCGAGGACAACCTCCAGGCATGGGAACTGCAGAGCGACGGCAGTTATGTGCGCACCACGCCGGGTGATGCCGAACCGATGTCTGCACAGGCACGGTTACTGAGTGAACTGAGCCAAGGGGACTAGTGGAGGATAGGCACAAGACACACAGAGGTGGGGTGCCCACTTAACACTGGGAGCGGTGTTGCCTGTGTGTCCGTGGCTGTCCTGAATCAGCAAAATTTCAGCTGGAACCTGGCCGTCTGCAAGTAGGCCGTTTCCCTGGCAAGGTCTGCCTCAGTCAGAGGATGTTCCGCCAGCCAGCCGTCGGGAAATTTCAGTTCCAGGCTCTTGTTACCTGCGATGAACTGCACGTTGGGTTGCGGCGCATTGCTGTGGCTGCGATGCAGCAGCACTGCAAGTCGGAGCAGGATGCAAAGCCGCGCTATGCGCTGTTGCTCCGACTTGGACAACGCCCTGAAGAGGCTCGTTGGAAACTTGCGCCGGTGACCGCGAACCATTATCGCAAGGCGTCGCTGTTCTCTTCTGGAGAAACCGGGCATGTCGGCATTTTCCACCAGATAGGCGCCATGCTTGTGGTAGGAACTGTGGGCGATCGCCAGACCGATCTCATGCAGCCTGGCCGCCCATCGCAGCAGATGTTCTGCCTCATCGTCCTCCAGACTCCACTCTGCAGCGACCTGCGCAAGTGCGGCTTTCGCTGTCTCATCGACCCTTTCCCCATGACGCCGCTCCACCCGGTAGCTTTCACACAGGGCATTGATGGTACGCTCGCGGACATCCTCATGGTGCACCCGCCCGATAAGGTCGTACAGCAAACCCTCTCGCAGAGCCCAGTCGGAGACCTCCATTCTGCCTATCGGTAAACTCTCAAAGATGGCCAGCAGCACCGCCACCCCGCCGGGAAAGACTGACAGCCGCTCCTCCTTAAGGCCGCTGACCTTGAACCTATCCATATGGCCTGCATCGATCAGCTCCGCAGCCAACCGTTGCAGACTCTCCATTGTAATACCGTCATCGCTCCAGCCCATGCTGCGCACCACCTCTCCAACGGCGCGCACCGTGCCTGAAGCACCGACAGTCTGTTGCCACCCGATCCCACTGAAATCGTTCTCGATCCCCTGCAATTCCAGGCGGGCGGCGATCACCGCATCGCGCATTGCTTTTTCACTGATCACGCCATCGGCAAAGAAGCGCTGACTGTAGCTGACACAGCCCATATAGAGGCTCTCCAGTTCCAGCGGCTCGAACCGCCGACCGAGGATCAACTCGGTGCTGCCGCCGCCGATATCGACCACCAAACGTGTGGCATCAGAGTCAGGCAGGCTGTGCGCCACGCCCAGATAGATAAGACGCGCCTCCTCTACCCCCGAGATAACTTCGATAGGGTGACCCAACGCCTCTTCAGCCAGCTGCAGGAAATTAGTGGAATTAGCCTTACGCAACGTATTGGTGCCGACCGCACGTACCATGCCGGGATGAAAACCGCTCAAGCGTTGACCAAAGCGGCGCAAACACGCCAGCGCATGCTCCCTGACAACCTCATCGATATTTCCCCGAATGTCCAGGCCGCCGGCCAGGCGTACCATCTCACGCAGGCGGTCGCGCACCTGCAGGTGGCCGTCCGCCTCACTGGCGACAATAAGGTGGAAACTGTTCGAGCCCAGATCGATAGCGGCAAACCGCTCACTGGGAGGCTGGAATTGATTCACTGTCAGGCTCTTAAATTGCATCATTTGTGTCGTTTCTGACATGCCCCCGCCTTACGGTAGTGCAAAAAATTTAACGCAGCCATCAAATTTGATGTTATTTTGAGACCACTGTCACACCAAATCCATTGCCGGATGTGCAGTATTCCTAATAAATCTGTCAGAAATAAGACAGAATCTAGCGTATAACAATTACTAATTATTACAAATGCCGACTTGGCATGATTATTGGATTAAAACCACTCACCAAAATCGTACGGGAGGACACAAATTATGTCTATGGTAACCTGGGATGACACCTACAGTGTCGATATTCAGGAGATTGATGAGCAACACAAATGTCTCATCGAGTTCATGAATGAGCTTTACATGGCGATGGCCAACAAGTCCAACCGGGATCTGATCGGCGACGTTCTGGATAAGCTGGTCGACTACACTAAGGTCCACTTTGCTGTGGAAGAAACACTAATGCGGGTATTCCATTATGACGGGTACGAAGAGCATAAAGCTATTCACGACAGGATCGTCAACCGTGTCCTCGAATTTCAGAGTCAGTTCCGTGCCGGTAACGACAAGGTCGGCATGGATCTTCTGATGTTCCTAAAGGACTGGCTATTCGACCATATCAACAAAGTGGACAAGCAGTACGTCAAAACCTTCCACAAGGCGGGTGTGAAGAAGACCTGGCTGAAGAAGTTCTGGTGATCACTGAGCCGCCCCTCATCAGGGCGGCTTTTTTTGCCTGCCTGGGAGCCACTCTGGGCACCCACGACAATATTGATGTGGTATCTAGCTTAAGTCCATTTCACCAAAAGCATCATCCCACGTCAGAATACCCGACAGGAAATCTTGATATGGTGCACGCGGCAAGATAATCACCCACACTCCGCCAGGTAAGCTCGAGCCTATTCCTTCAGCCCGCGGGGGTTGCGCCGGCGCGGACCTCCGGGACGGTTCTTCTCTTCCTTACTGAATACAAAACGGCCGAACAGAATACAACCCTTCATTCCCGGATCGCAGGGAAGGTTATTGACCCGACGACACTGGCCTTTCGTCTCGTGTGGACATCCCCAACCACTCATTGCCTTCCTCCTCTATAGTGCGACTTCCTGATGCGCGGCGACAGGTTGCCGACGACGCCACAACAACAGCATACCGACAACAATCACGATAATCCCGATCAGTGGGGTCATCCCCAGATTCACCGCCTCCCAGCCGTAGTGAAACTGGAGAGCCCCGGCAGAAAGCGAGGAGAGGGTGACCACGGTAAACACCAGAAAGTCGTTCAGTGCCTGAGCCTTGGCCTTCTCCTCGGGGCGATAAGCCTCGGTCAGAAGTGTCGTGCCACCGATGAAGAGAAAATTCCAACCGAGGCCGAGCAGGAACAGGGCGCTCCAGAAGTGATCAAGGGTGACACCGTTGAGATTGATCAGCACGGTGCCGACATAGCACAGCGCCCCCCATAACATCACCGTCAACACACCGAAACGCCTAATGAGCGCGCCGGTGAAAAAGGAAGGGGCAAACATGGCGAAGACATGCCACTGGATGACGAAGGCGGAGTCATCGAAGGGCAGGCCGCACCCCTGCATAGCCAACGGGGTAGCTGTCATCATCAAAACCATTACCCCATAACCAAGCGTGGCCCCGAGGAGTGCCACCAAAAATACCGGCTGGCGCAACAACTGTAGTATGGGTCGTCCACCCGGCTGCACCGCCGCGGACGGCACCGGGATCTTCACCCCCAGCAGAGCCAACATGGCGAGGCCGAAAAGTAACACCAGTGCCGCATAACTGCCGGCAAAGCTCGCTGCCGGGATTGCTTCCCTGGCCCAACTGGCCAGGTTCGGTCCGGCGAAGGCGGCCACCACACCGCCGGCCATGACATAGGAGATCGCGCGTGCCTTGTAGAAATCGGGCGCTGCATCCACCGCGGCAAAACGAAAAAAGATCCCGAAGCCGTTGAAGACCCCAACCAGCATGGTACCAAGGCAGAAGAGCCAAAAATCCCCCAACCAGATCGCCCAGGCCGCCATTGCACCACCGAGAGCACCAATGCCGGCACCAAAAAGGAAGCCGGCCCTGCGTCCCCAGCGGCGCATAGTGAAGGAGGCAGGGATACTGGTAAGCATGGAGGAGAGAAAGTGCAGCGCCAACGGCAGGGTTGCCAGCGCGCGCTCATCCGTTAACATAGCACCCACCACAGCGGAACTTGTGATCAATAGTGAGCCGCCGGTCATCATCACGGCCTGGCAGAAGGAAAGCAAAATGATGTTACGGCGTACCAGTTTCATCGGCGCAGCTTATCCGAGGGCTCCCGGCAATGAAAAGCACTTTTCGCCCGATAAACATGAACTAAGGAAACCAGCAACCATGTCACGCGTCACAATCTACAGCACAGGTACCTGCCCCATTTGCGACAAAACCAAGACCCTGCTCAAAAAATGGCAAATCACCTACGAAGAGAAACGTGTGGACCATGACCAGTCCGCATTACGTGAGATGTTAGCGATCACCAACCACGCCCGTACCGTGCCGCAACTGGCTATCGACGGCAAATGGATCGGTGGGTTCAATGAACTGACCGAGATGCATATGGAGGGCGAACTGGATCCCTTCATGGCGGGATGATCATCGCCGTTGCCGAAGTGCAGAACATGCTGAGCGACAGAAAAATAACCGAAGGACGAAAACATCATTAAGCAGTGTCACCCCTGGTCGCACTTGCCCACTGCAGAGGGTGTTTGTCGTGGTCGATGCAGGAAATAATGTGACCTCACCGGCCAAGACGCGCGCGAGCGCTGGACTCGCGGTAGCTAAGTCAGGCGAGTGCAACGCAGTCGATGAGGCTTGTGGACCGGCACGAAGAGAGCCTAGCTCATGATAATTACAACATCTCCCACACTAACCACAGGGAATTGAACTTGTTCCATTCAGATTCGCTTTGCTCCGTGGCGCGTGGCACTAACCTCGCGAGACTGGCGGCATGTAGTTTTTATCAGGCATGCGCCGCCTGTTGCCTGAGCAGTAACTGCTCCATATCGCCTGTGGGCATTGGCCGAAAGAAGTGATAGCCCTGTGCCTTATCACAGCCCAGTGACATCAGCGCCTGTCGCTGCGCAGCGGTCTCTACTCCCTCCACCACCATATTTAAACGCAGATCCTGACACAGGGAGGCCAGTGCCCTGATGATGGCAAACTCGGCCTTATCACTGTCGATATGGGCAATAAAACTGCGATCGATCTTCAGAGTGTTAATCGGCAACTGCTTGATATAGTTGAAGGAGGAATAACCGGTTCCAAAATCGTCCAGGGCAACAGTCAAACCTGCAGAACGCAGATAGCGCAGGCGGGCCGAGGCGGTTTCGATATCGCCCAGAAAAACCTGCTCGGTAACCTCCACCTCGAGTAGGCTCAGCGCACAGCCCGCCTCATGGATGGTATTAACCAGGGTACTGCAGAAATCATGATCGGCAAACTGGCGGGCGGAAACATTGATCGCCACCGGCAAGGCTATTCCCATATCCTGCCAGCGGCGGATATCCTCCAGCACCTGCTCCAACATTTGCGCACCCAATGCTCCAATCTGCCCGGTCTCCTCGGCAACGGCGATAAATTTTCCCGGCGGGATCACTCCTTGTTCCGGGTGTTGCCAGCGGGCAAGCGCCTCCATGCCGATGATCCTGCCACTACGCAGATCCACCTTGGGCTGAAAATAGGCGGCGAACTCCCGCTTCATGATCCCTCGCTGAATATTGCGCTCAGTGGTAACGAAATCCGCCGCCTCGGTGCTGTCTTTGGCATTGTAGACACGGATGTTACCGCTGGATTCCTTCTTGGTTTTGTACATGGCCACATCTGCATTGCGGATCAGCGTATCCCCATCCTCCCCATCCTCAGGGTACAATGCGATACCGATGCTCGCGGAGACATGCAGGTCGATACCCTCGAGTTCCAGAGGCTGTTCGAGCACCTGCAGCAACCGCCGTGCCATCTCTGCCGCATCCTCCTTTCCGCGTACCTTCTCAAGCAAGATGATGAATTCATCGCCACCGAAACGACTCACCAGACAGTTTTGCTGGCAGGCGCCGGCCAGCAAATTAGCGATTGTCTTAAGCAGACGATCACCAAACGCATGGCCGAAGCTATCATTGATATTTTTGAAACGGCACAGATCGAGAAACAGCACGGCAAAATGCTTTCTCGGCTTGTATGGTCTCTCGATCAGGGTTTGTATACGGGTAACCAGAGAGTGGCGATTAGGTAAGTCAGTGAGTGGGTCGTAGAGCGCCATCCGCTTGATATGCTCCTCGCCTTCCTTACGCAGGCTAATGTCGAGATTCGTCGCACGAACGCCAACCTGCTCCCCTTTTTCATTATAAACCGGGGCACAAATATGCTGGAACCAGACCACTCTATTGTACTTGCTGAGCAACCGCAGCTCAAAACTCTCCGGCTGTCCGCCCCCGTTGATGTTGTGTACATGATAGGACCAGCGTGCCTGATCCTCAGGATGAATAAGCATGTCCATCAGGTTGGGGGTCTGATAGAAATCGGATGGAGCATAACCGGTCATCGTCAGGCTCGCTGGAGAAACATATTTATATCGCCCGTCGAGACGGCGAAAATAGGTAAACTCCTGAGCCAGATCGGCTATTGCCCGAAACTGCTCCCCCTGCTCCTGCAACTGCTGCTGCATGCGCGCCGAACGTCCCAGCAAGACACCAATCACCACGCTGACAATGAGTGGCGCCACAAAAAAACGTGGTTCGATGCCACCGTAGTTGAATACCGCATGAAACAGTACCGCAGGGGATAAGACCAACATGGTCAATAGGATATGTTTAAGGTAGACAACTACCTCCGGGCTCGGCCGCGAAAACGCTACAGACCCCACATCGATGTTTCTATTTTGCATCGGCAACTCCAGCCCCCCGCCGATGGCGCCTTCGCGATAAACACCCCACCCCTTCCAATGACCAAATCTGGATTTTCCGTAAAAGCACCTCGAAAAATTAGCTCTTTTTCAGGATTTGTTAAAAACAGTCTAAAAATGTGCATTGACTACCTGTAAACCGCACTTTTTAGACCATTCTTGCCTAGCCTGAAAAACATCCTAATTTTTACAAGTACCTTTTAGGTGGGGGCCGGCCGCCGGCTGCCACGGCATCACCATGCGCTTGTGAACTCCTGCGCCTCATTCTTGTTTATTAAATCCGCCGTTAGTCTACCGTTTCATAGAGTGGATTGCACCAGACTGAAGACCTTTCTGCAGCCGCACGAAACCGCCCCCCTAAGCACAGCCACCCTCTGAACGATGCCGACCTGGACGACAAAACCTTACAATAACAAACAGTTGTTATCCATCAAACGAAACGGTAACAGGGCAGAGTCCCACTCCGAGAGGGAGTCACACCGGTGGTCCTGAGCCTGTGATGCCGGAATGCTTCTTTACGATAGCCAGCACACCCATCAAATTATTTTATCGGCGACTCAATAAACCCCATTTAGCCTCAAAAAAATTCTATCGCAAAAAGTCGAAATTTTTTCTTCCTGCATCTTTACACCAACACGATCTTGGATATATTTGCTCTGCCTACGGAAGAGCTTATTGAGTCCCCTCACAGCCTTCCGGCCAGAACAACCGAGCATAACTTAATACCTCAAATTATCGACTAGCCAGGATACGACGATATGAGTGAGAACAATCTTTGGTACGGTTACCTGAACGCAGGTGAAAAGAGTACACCGGTGCTGATGGACCAGCGTTTGAACACTGCCGACCCAAACACGGTCTATGTTTTCAACCTCAAGCGAAGTGAGATCATCGAGTACCGGCGCGACATCGTCGAGCCGAAATTGCGCGATCTCAGTGATGAAGAAAACACCACCATTAAGGAGCTGAAATCAGCCTACACCAAGATCCGCAGCGATTTTGTCCCTCGTGGCGCCAGGATCAGTACCATCCCGGAAAAGGGCAGCGACGTCCCCCCTCCCAAGAAAGCTGCTCCCAGGGAGAGCGATGAGGAGGAATATGATGAACTCGTGACCGCCGATGAGAACGATGAGGGAGATGATGACTGGACAGAGGACGAGGATTAGTCCCCTCATCACCGTACTTTGAGCCATCCGGCAACCTCGGGACGCCTGTATATTCGCATCCCACTGCCCGGAACTGAGCAGGGCTTGAATTTTACCGTCGAAAACAGCTGCCTTTGGCCTGGCCAATGCCCACTCACCAGGTGGGATAGAGAAGCCTTGTTCAGCAACGATTCAAGCCCGCGCATCGTTCCGGCACTAACGTAACATTCTGTTTTAGATGGTAAAAACATGAGCAGGAGACACAGTGTGTGAAGGCGGGATGCGCGGCCGGCATCGTCCCCACACACCATTGGCGATAACCTGCCGATAAAACACGAGATGCAGCTTGCACTCCACCAGAATGGTCTATATTTGATCAACGGCTTCCTTATCTATCAGGCCGCCCACGGGAGGTGCTTTATGAATACCATTAATGTCCACATCGACG
>JBFEYJ010000062.1:0-14889 GCA_041562215.1 Thiohalomonadaceae bacterium
ATCCAGGCACTGATGATCATGCCCACCATCATCAGAATGGCAACTGCAATCTGTATACGGCCGACAGCCGCGAGCATTCCTTCCTGCAGCTCTTCCCACTTGTAGCCGATACGCAGACACATAGTGCCTGCAACAGCAACGGCTGCAGTAGCTCGGATGACATTTTCCTGGCTGAGGGTCTTATCGATGCCATCGGCTACCTCAAGGCCTCCAACACGGGAGCGAACGACGAGTTCGGCTCTTCCGTTGACCTATCAGCTGACGGAACCACGCTGGCGGTGGGGGCGATTATGGAGGATAGTGCCGCCAAGGGTATCAACGGCAACCAGGCCGACAATACCAGCTACAACAGCGGTGCAGTGTACATTTTCATCCGCACCGGCTCGGTATGGGCACAGCAGGCCTATATCAAGGCCTCTAATAGCCAGGGCAGCGGGTACTCGTCCGACTTCGGGGACGGTGATCTGTTCGGTCACACCGTGAGCCTCTCCCGTGACGGTAACACCCTGGCGGTGGGGGCGGGAGGAGAGGACAGTGCCGCGAAGGGTATTAACAGTGACCAGGCCGACAACTCGGCCAGCGGCAGTGGTGCGGTGTATGTCTTCGTCCGATCGGGCACTGCCTGGTCGCAGCAGGCCTATATCAAAGCCTCTAATACCACCAAATTGGACAAATTCGGTGGTGGCTACGAAACCTCCGGTGACCTTGCCCTCTCCGGAGACGGCAACACTCTTGTGGTTGGGGCGATCTCGGAGGGAAGCGCCGCCACCGGTGTGAACGGCGACCAAACCGACAGCGGGACCGTTAGCGGTGCAGCGTATGTATTTGTTCGCGCGGGTACGACGTGGTCCCAGCAGGCATACCTCAAAGCCTCGAATACAGGGAATGCCGACAGGTTTGGTGAGGCCGTCGCCGTATCAACGAATGGCAACACGGTCGCTGTCGCAGCGCCTTACGAGAGCAGCTCAGCCAAGGGCGTGAACGGTAGCCAGACCAATGATTTGGCTACTTACAGCGGGGCGGTTTATGTGTTTACCCGCTCCGGTACAAGTTGGTCACAGCAGGCCTATATCAAGGCCTCGAACACCGAAGAAAATGATGAATTCGGCAGATCAGTTGCACTTTCCGGCGACGGAAATACACTGGCAGTGGGAGCGAACCGTGAGGATAGTGGGGCCACTGGTATTAACGGCAATCAGAATGACAACTCCGTTGGCGACAGTGGCGCTGTCTATGTATTTACTCGCTCAGGCACGGCATGGTCGCAGCAGGCCTATGTGAAGGCTTCTAATGCGGTCTACGGATATTTCGGTATAGACGTGGATCTCTCGGATGACGGTAACATCCTCGCGGTGGGCGCGCCCAAGGACGGTGGGAACGCCACCGGTGTCGACGGAGCAGCGTCCAGCTTGCGTTTGTACGGTGCTGCCTACGTCTTCACCCGCGAGGGTACGCAGTGGTCCCAGAAGGCCTACGTTAAGGCGACCAAGGCCAACTACTGGGATCAGTTTGGAACCAGTATCGCCATATCCGGCGATGGTCAAACCCTGGCTGTGGGGGCGATCGATGAGGAGAGTGCTTTCAGCGGTATATGTGCCAGCAGCGATGCGGCATGCGTTACTGGTCAAGAGGATAATACGGCCGCAGACAGCGGCGCAGTCTATCTGTATTAACTCTGGTTGCAGCACAGGGGCGGGGCTCGGCTCCTGCCCCTGGAGAATTCCAGGGACAGTATACCTATTTCCGCTACCTTGTGAGGAATAGAACATCCATAACGATCTATAACTCTCTAGGATGCCCCGCTGGCCGCCAGGCCGAGCGGGGCTTTTTCTTTCATGCCTTCTCAACCGTCACTACCAAACACCCGTGCATTACGCGCACGCGTTCCGGGGCGTGGATGTTGGAATTCTGGGGGCCGTATAGAATGGCACTTACTTAGCCTTCTTAGGGTCATTACTACTACCAAGAGGGCGGAGTGCTTGAAACTCATGCTTTCCTCGAACGCTTTCGGGGGCAGCTCCAACATTCCAACAATGTTTGAATGTTGGAGCTGCCCCTGTTATTGCGTGCGGTAGGTTTTGTGGCGGTACCCCGGTAAAAAAAAGGGGGTGGTCAGCACGCTGCTGACCGCCCGTTTTTGCCGAGCAGCCCGCGCGTTGCCTATCGCATGCACGGGATCAGTTCCCCCCACTACCGCGGAAATTGGGGAACGAAATCCGGCTTGGAAGGAAGGGTGACGGATCTATTTACGAAGCGGGACTAGACCAGGTCAACCCTGATCGAGTACGCGGAAGCAGACTATTTTCAATTCGACGCATAGAGAACAACTGCTGTGCTACTGCCTCCACGTAGCACGTTTGATTTCAGGAGAAGTGCCTGCTTGGAACGGTTCAGTCGGGTCTGCCGGCAATGCTCTTCAAACCGGTGCCTCCGATAAATATAACTCTGCACAAAACAAAGGATGAAGGCGGAGCCCGGTTATTCGGAGACATTCACCTGTCTGCTCTCAAATGGGAATCCCGGGGCGGTGTACCCACTTTCAAAATTACACTGAAATAACTCTAGCAAGGAAGTTCTAAGGAAATGGGCTATGGCCGGGATGGCTCGTATCGTAGTGCCCGGATACCCCTGCCAAGTCACTCAGCGAGGAAGTCGTTGGCAAAAGACGTTCTTTTGTGATGATGATTTCCGATCTTATTAATGGTCGCTTCCTGCCGGAGGCGGACTGAATTTATTGGTATGATAATTCCAGCTATCGACCTTAAGATGACGTTCTTCTGTAATTGTTTGCGTTCTCTTACGCTGTGCCAAGGCAACGATCAGAATGTCGAAGACAGGCGTTTAACCATCTGTGCTGTCTGCGCGGGTATTTTCGCAATTGTCTGCAGTCGCCGGCTCACACCGGCCATAACAACGCACACGCCCGCGGCTGTCTACGAGAACAGTACCACCGACCTCTGACGAACAGAAGAAGAGGCCATCACTGTCTTTATCGCATTCGCCCTTCCCACAAAGCACTTGTCCGTACAACGTAATTACCACATCACCATTATAGTGCCGGGAGCACCAGACTTTTCCCTTGCTGTCGATTACGCAGCGCCCGGCACCACAGTATACTTCTCCCTGCGGGTCTTTAACGCAGTCTGCATATGTGACGGACGTCATTAACAACGCCATCATAACTAGCCGGATTCCGGAGGAAAATCTTGTAAAGCCTGTATTGGCAATCATGGTGCGAATCAACTTCAGTTTCGGATATTACGCTGTTTTGGAACGGCAGTTACCATCTCCCGGTTCCGGTGATTCTCGCTAAGGGGGCTGGTCGAAATAATGTTGTCAACACCGAGGGCGTGTCTGGGTCATCAATGCAAGGCGCGTTTCGCAGGTAATGGCAGGGTCCTTGCCAAGAAACGCAACATAGCAGTGATGGCCCAGGTGCGACCGAATGTAAATATTATTTCGACCAGCCCCCTAAGTATAGAACGTGTCCGCTTCAGGGCGAAACACGACCATAACTAACCAATTTAGAATCACTTGCCAAGAGGGGGCTGTTTGTAGCCCAAAGCAATTTTTACAATGTGTTAACAGTTTGATGCGCCACTTAACGGCTTGCTTTCTTAATAAAATAAATGAATAGGCTGAGCAGTGTTCAGTGACTTGTATCGTCTCTTTGTTCAACTACATTGACAACTCCACTCAAGAATATGTCAGGAGGATAAAGATGAAAGTAATTATTTCTTCAGTGGCTGCCCTATTGGTCTACTCCCTCACAAGCGGACAACTCACCGCTGCGCCTTTCGGTAACAAGGAAGATATCGAGTACGCGAAACAGCTCTGGAAAACTATGCAACAGAGCCGTCTCGTTGGGGATAAAGCGATGATATCCACCCCCTATAAAGGGGTTTTCCCGCATGGTGAAGTCCTCGATACGTTGGATGGCCGTCTTGTCGTTGACGGTCACGATGGGCGGCTCATCGTCAAGCGTAACTATGGCGGTGAGGGGATCAGCAAGGAGATGGTAGCGAATAATCCGATGAAGTATTTGCAGGCGGTCACGGTAATGTATAAACGCAAAAAGGGTTACGACCCCGAGAACCTGGACTGGTTCTGGGTCAAATACGATCCACAGGGGCAGGTGTTGAAAAACCCCAAGGGGATCCCTTTGGCGGGGCGGGTGGTCAAGGGTAACAAGGAGGAAGGTTGTATCGCCTGCCATGCCAAGGCGCCAGGAAAGGATTTGGTCTATAACAACGACCGTCGCTGAATGCGTTGGTATCGGGCTCTATTACCTTAACTGCGCAATTCATTGACGACGAGCCACACCGCGGATCGTTGGGCTCACCGTCTGGGTGGGAGTGCTTGATTGCGGCAAAGACGCTTGTCAATGTGACTCCTCCGGCGGCTTGGGATAGTGTCCCTTTGCCGTGGTTGTCGCCGGGTACCCAAGCCCTTCTACGTAATGGATGTAGGGTACGTAGGTTTCGACATAGAGGCGACCCGCTGCGACGTCTTCTTTATCGTATTCCTTGCGTGTAAGAATCGCGTTGAAGTGCTCTCGAAGGCCTTTGTGGATTGCCTTGGTAAGCAGCTTCTCCATAGCCTCTATCGAACCGGTAGTAATCGATTTGTCGGCGGCAGAGATGGCTGGACCAAGATCGAGCCCTGCGGGTTTGAGTCCGGTGTAGGGCGCACCCTCGGAGGCGCGCTGGACGCGGACGAGGTTTAGGTTCGCAAGTTGCTTCGCTTTCGGTCCGAGAGTGCGCACAGAGAGTGTGCGGTCGAAGGTGCGGCGGATCGCTTGCTCATCATTTCCGTGTTGGGTGTTCTCCATCAGTGATAGTGGTCATCAATCATCCTCCCGCTCAAGGCTGCAGCAGCCCCCCTTAGGCTCGATACCCGGCAGCTCAAGGATCGCGCCGCTGATCGGGTTCTCGCGAAAAGTGGTGCAACCCTTGAGGCCAAGTTCATAGGCCTCGCGGTAGACCGCCTTGAACTTATCGAAGGGATAGTCTCGCGGCACGTTAATTGTCTTGGAGACCGCATTGTCGACGTAGGGTTGCAGCGCGGCCTGCATCAGCAGGTGTTCGTGCGGAGTGAGTGAACGCGCATCGACAAAGGCTTCGGGAAGTGAGGCGGAGCCGTAGCACCGTTGCCATCGCCGGAAAGCATGATCACTGACCTTATGTAGTACCTGGGTGCCGTCGGGCTGCAGTATGCGGCGACTGAAGCGATAGGCGAATACCGGCTCTATGCCGCTGGAGACATTATCTGCCAACAGGCTGATGGTGCCCGTAGGGGCGATGGCGGTGAGGTGGCTGTTGCGGATGCCGTAGTTCGCGATCCCTTTACGGATGTCTTCGGGTAGCGCCTGGATAAAGGGGCTTTTGAGGTAGCGAGTTTGTTCGAAAAAGGGAAAGCTTCCCTTTTCACGAGCCAGTTCGATCGATGTCCGGTAGGCGGTGTGGCAAATGGTGGACATTAACTCGGCGGCTCGCCGGCGCCCGCCCTCGCTGCCATAGTGCAGGCCAAGCATGATCAGGGTATCGGCCAGGCCGGTCAGGCCAAGACCGATACGCCGGGTGCCTTGGGCTCTATCGGCCTGTGCCGGCAGAGGGAAATGCGAGGCGTCGATGACATTGTCCATCAGCCGAACAGCGATGGTGACGGTTTGTCGGAGCGCTTCGAGGTCGATCCGTGCCTCGGCGCTGAACGGTGCCTGGACGAAGCGTGTGAGATTGACAGAGCCGAGGTCGCAGGCACCGTAGGGAGGTAGCGGGATCTCACCGCAGGGGTTGGTGGCGGTGATGCGCTCGTTGTACCACAGATTATTCATGCGGTTGGCGCGATCGACGAAAAATACCCCTGGTTCGGCGTATTCATAGGTGGCGCGCATGATCCGCTCCCACAGCTTGCGCGCCGAAACCTCGCCGTAAATCCGGCAGGGGACTTCCGCAATGTAGCCCGGCCAGTGTCGCGGCAGGGTCTGCTCCGTTTCGCCCTGTTCGGCAGGGAAGAGGAGAGGCCATGGTTCATTACGCTCAACAGCTTCCATGAAGGCGTCGCTGACTTGAACTGAGAGGTTGAAGTGGCGCAGTTCATGCGGGTCGGACTTGGCGTCGATGAAGGTTTCGATATCCGGGTGGTCACAGCGCAGCGTCGCCATCATGGCGCCGCGTCGAGCTCCAGTGGAGAGGACGGTGGCACACATCCTGTCCCATACCCGCATGAAGGAGACCGGTCCGGAGGCGATGCTGCCGACACGACGTGCCGGTGCACCTGCCGGTCGCAAGGTTGAAAAGTCGTAGCCGACGCCGCCCCCCTGTTGCATGGTGATGGCGCCCTCCTTGAGGGCATCGAAGATTCCGGTCATGGAGTCGCCGGGCAGGCCCATCACAAAGCAATTGAACAGGGTTACCTCGCGACCGGTCCCGGCACCGGCGAGGATGCGCCCGCCGGGCAGGAAGCGAAAGTCCTCGAGGATTGAGAGAAAGCTTGCCTCCCACCTCGGCGCATCCTCTGACTCCATTGCCGCCAGGGCGCGGGCAACGCGGCGCCAAGTGTCGCGGATATCACGATCGATAATCTCCTCACCGAGTTGGAAACGGTATTTCGACTCCCAGACCGAGCGGGAGACCGGGTTTTCCAGACGTGTACTCATGGGACTCGTTTCGCTCAGAGACCTTTGATTGCCGGCACGCCGAACAGGATGGGGTGCAGGAAGACGGTTGCCACATAGAGCAGCAGGCCGATGCCGATGACGATAAGGTCCCGATCGATGGTTCTGGTCCTGGTCGCCCTGGTGGCCCCCCGTCGGTTGCCTGACCAAATGGCAAACAGGCTGTAGATGCCGAGGGATCCGAACAACAGTACCGAGGCAGCATCACCGTTGGCCAGCAGGTGTCCCACTGCCCACAACACCACTCCCCACGACATGGGATGGGGCGTGAATCGATGGAGATTGCCTGGCAGATACGCCCCTACCAGTAAAATCATGGCAGGAAGCATGAACAGCGGTGTCAGTCCTCCTCCCCACAAAGGGGGAGCCCATAAAGGAATAAACGGGGCCTGGCTCATTCCCAGGATGATCAGGACCAGACCGGTGAGGGCGAACAGTGCAAACAGGCCCTTGTAGGCCACCTCACCAAGTCCTGTTATCAACCGGCGCCTCAATGGCGGCACGGCGGGGATCAGATGAACGCCGATAAGCACAGCAAGGCCAAGAATCAACCAGTTCATGTGACAAACCTCCTGTATCAGTTCACCGTACAGCGATCCCTGCTCTCTGCTTTATCGAGTCAATGGCCGATCGGATTTGAGCATCCCCGCCAGCATGGTAAGCGCCAACGCTGAGAGCAACGCCCCAGCGGCGAATGTGTAGTTCGGGTTGAGGTCCCACAGCAGGCCGGCAAGCAATCCCGCGGGCAGTGCGGCAAGGCTGGTGGTCATATGGTAGGCACCCAGCGCTGTACCTCGCTCAAGCTCAGGCGCCAGATCGGAAACCATGGTCCGTTCGGTAGCCTCTACCAAAGCGTAGTTGACACCATAGAGAAGGAACAGGATCAGGAGTGAAGGCAGTGACGGGGCATACATAAAGCCGAGGCAGAGCACGGTGAACAGGCCGTAACCGGCCAATAGCACGGCGCGGCGGCCAATGCGATCGGAGAGGATCCCCGCTGGGACAGCAAACAGGGTAAAGCTCAGTTGATAGAGCGCATAGAGCAGCAAAGGGACCGCCACGGCCAGCCGTTCCTGGAACAGCCCCTCGGCGCGAAGCACGAAAAACATGTAGCTGAAATTGGCCAGGGCGTAGGTGAAGGCGATTAGCATGAAACGGCGCAGGGGGGGCGGTAGTGTCGCCAATTCGAGCCGTGGCGGCCTCGGTTTCTTGCCGTCGCCACTCTCCTCTACAAACCACAGCGGCAACAGGCTGACGAAGCCGAGCAGGCCGGCGATCAAAAAGATCTGCAGAAAGCCAAGCCCGAAAAACCAGTACAGTGCCAACACCAGCAGGGTGCCGAGGAGCGCGCCGCCACTGTCCATGGCACGGTGCAGGCCAAAGCCGCGGCCGCGATGACGTTTTTCGGTGGAGGCGGCGAGGAGCGCATCGCGTGGTGCCGAGCGCACCCCCTTGCCCAGACGTTCCGCTACCCGCAGTGCCAGTACCTGAGGCCAGCTGCCGGCTAACGCAAGTAACAATTTCGCCAGAGCAGAGAGTGCATAGCCGACAAGGACGAAGGGTTTGCGCCTGCCGATCCGGTCCGACCAGTAGCCGGCAAAGAGCTTGGCCAGACTGGCGGCGCTGTCGCTCAGCCCTGCGGTGAGCCCCACCGCCAACCCCCCACCTCCGAGCTGCGCAATAAACAGCGGCAGGATAGGGACAATGATTTTGCTCGAGGTATCGTTGATGAAACTCACTATCCCAAGCAGGATGACATTGGCCTTGTTGCGCGGCGGTAGCTCCGGGCGACCGTCCATCATGAGTCTCCACTTGATGGGGAATTAACATACTAAAGTGTAGACAGACGCGAGGTGCCGCGCATCGATGCATGAGGTCACCCGGGGCTTGCAAATCCGGCCATCTGACCTAGTTTTCATCTGCCGCCAATCCGGCGGCCAAATGCCAGAAGGAGAGCGTTCATGGAAATCTTGATCGAAATGCCTATGATTCAGCGATGTGACGTTTCCGAGTGTTCTTACAATCTCAATGCCGCCTGTCATGCCAAGGCCATTACCATCGGTGATGGCGTCTCTCCCGGTTGCGATACCTTTATGAACACGGGAAGCCATGTCAGGAGCAGGCAAATCAAGGCGGGGGTCGGTGCGTGCAAGGTCGCTGGTTGCAGTCACAACAACGACTTCGAATGTGCTGCCGACAGTATCAGTGTCAGTCAGGAGGGTAGCAAGGTCATGTGCATGACGTACATGCCGCGTTAATGGCATTAAATGCTGGAGGGAGGGGACGCAGTGCGCCCCCTTTTACTATCCGCTCCTCGAGTCGGCTCAGCCACTCTGTAATGGGCTTTAACAGGAATCATGGGAAATTCGGTCCCTGACCGTTTCACCACTAAAACCGGCTGGGGTATAGTGTCGCTATCCAGAAAGCGAAAGTGAAAGGTCAGGAGAAATTCCTTGAGCAACTCCCTACAGAATCAATTGTTGAAAATGGGCCTGGTTGACGAAAAGAAGGTCAAACAGGCAAAGAAAGAGAAACACAAACAGGCCAAGCAGCAGAGCAAGAAGGCCGTGGTGGTGGATGAGGCAAGTCGCCTGGCGCAGCAAGCAGCGGCGCAGAAGGCCGAGCGGGATCGGGAGCTTAACCGGCAGCGCAAGGAGGAGGCTGAACGCAAGGCGCTGGCAGCCCAGGTGAGGCAGTTGATTGAGGTTAACCGACTGCCAAGGGGGGAAGGGGATATCGCTTACAACTTTAGCGATGATAACAAGGTCAAGCGCCTCTACGTAACCGAGCAGATGCAGCGTCAGTTAGGGCTCGGGCGGCTGGCTATCGTCAGGCTCGATGAGCAGTATGAATTGGTGCCCACCGCAGTAGCTGAGAAGATCCGCCAGCGTGATGAATCCTGTGTGATCCTCTGTAACGAGCCGGAAGCCCAGAGCGACGAGGATGATCCCTATGCCGACTATCAAATCCCCGATGATCTGATGTGGTAACTATTGTCGTCGATTTACCGTTTACCCTTTTTCACAGAGAGAAACATAATGTCACAACGGATGCTTTTTCTTGCAGGCTTTCTTGGCTGTGTGGTGCTGATCGGTACCGCCCTTTACATGCAACATGTTATGGGACTCGAGCCCTGCCCGCTGTGTATTATGCAACGGATAGCGGTAATCGGTATGGGGACGGTGTTGCTGGTCGCCCTTCTGCATAATCCGGCCGGATGGGGACGGCGTGTCTATGCGGGAGCGACTGCACTGGCAGCCCTGTTCGGCCTTCTCACCGCCGGTCGAAACGTCTGGTTGCAACATCTGCCGCCTGACCGGGTACCCGATTGCGGTCCCGGCCTGGATTACATGCTTGAGGTCTTCCCCCTGAGTCGTACACTGGAGATGGTGTTCTCCGGCTCAGGCGAGTGCGCCGAAGTGAAGTGGACCTTCCTGGGCTTTAGCATTCCCGAGTGGATGCTGTTGGTCTTTTCGGTCTATTTCCTGGCATCCCTCTATCTAACACTGGCAAGAAAGCAAGGCTGACCAGGGACTTCCTACTCAGGTACGGGTCTGTTTTCCGGCCTGCTGTACCTTGGACATCTCTAACAACGCCTGCTCCTGCTCCTTGCTCAAGTGTCGCCAGGGCCGGGGAAACAGACCCGGTACATGCTTGCGGTATTCTCGGTAGACCTCGCCGTGATAGCTCTCCAGCTTGCGCTCTTCGAGCCGTGAACCGACGACGAAGTAGATCGTCATGACAAGCGCGGTGGTGAGAAACATCATATCCATATCACGTGTCCAGATGATCACCAGGCCGAGCGCGTACCAGGGATGGCGAACATAGCGGTGCAGCGGTGAGAGGTTGAAGTGTTCCTGATCGGTGATGGACTTTTCTTTCCTGCGTGCCTGGCTCAGGCCAAGAAACTCAGCACCCGAATAAAAGCGTAACGTCCAGAAAAAACCGGCAACGGCGAGCAGGGCAAGCCCATTGGCCAGCCAGAAGAGGGGGCCGCTCCATTGCCACAGAGGCGGACCTTGCCAGAGCCAGGTCAGATACAATGGCGGAAGCAGTAATATCACCGCGAGAATATTGAAGCCCAGGCGGTACCAGGGCATGAGCGCTGGATAATGTGAGCTGATGTAGCGCTTGGTAGGGAGGGCGGCCAGCACTGAATGGAGCAGGGCATAGAGGCCCCAGAGAGATGCAAGCAGCAGCAGGCGGGCGGTTACGGTTTCCATAAACGATTCCGATAGAGGTTGATGTGACCGTTTTGTTTTGTGGAGATGCGTTACGATGCAATAGCTTATTTCGCCAAGATGCAAATTCATCCGGGAAAGGCTGATGAAGATAAGGTTTTTTCCAGGCGTTTTAGCGAGGTCTCTCGGTGTTCAACCGAAAAAGACCGCGAACTCGTTAAGACGCCGAAGAAAAGCCTGTGATTAAACGGGTTTCCTCAGCGTCTTTTCGAGTTCTCAGGTTAAGCCATGATGAACTCATGTATGGGTTGCTGATGGGTGCCCCTACAGCACCACCATTATTATTCCTTCGTTTCCGGCACATCCTCGTCTGAACCCGGAGTGGGCTCAGCGGGCTTCGTGGCCTTGGTAGTCTTGGTGGTTTTGGTCGTTCTGGTGGTTTTTGCGGCCGGTTTGGTCGTCTTGGTTGGCTCAACAGGCTGTTTTTCTTCCGGTTTTTGCTGTGTGGCTTGCTGCATTTCGCTCTCCTGCTGTTGCACGCTCTCCAGTCCTTCGTCGGGCCACTCGCTGAAGGGATAGGGTTTGAGATCTGAACGGTAGGTGAAGAATTGCACAAGCTGGTAAAAATAGGCAGTTAGTCCGTGGCTGAACCGGTAAAGCTTTTCATTCGTTTTTCCGGTGAAAAGCTGGCTACCGAACTGGAACAGGACGATGGCCCCCATCACCACCTCAGCGATACTGTAGATGACTGCAAAGAGGAGGATAAACAGACCACGTGTCCAGGTGTCTGTGCGGCGAATATTTGTTTTGACTTCGTTACTCATGAGGCGTTATCTCCTTGCCAATATGGTGTGTTTCATTATAGCCGGTACTCAGGGCAGAGAAAGTAAGGCCGATCTGCGCACACCGGCTATACCGTTTTCCACGTGTTCAGAATTGGGCCGTACCTGTGACCGGGGCTTCCTCTTCCTCTTCCTCGATCGCTTCCAGACTGAGATTGAGTCCGCTGTCGTTCGTGGTTTCGGTTGAGCCGCCTTTTTCAGACAGGCTGATGCGAAGGCGCAGATTGTTGGGTGAGTCGGCATTTTTCAATGTCTCATCCAGGCTGATGTAGCCGGCCTTGTAGAGCTTGAAGAGGGCGCCGTCGAAGGTTTGCATGCCGATGCCTTCGGATTTATCCATCACCTCCTTGATGCTTTGCATCTCACCGCGTTTGATGAGTTCTTGCACCGTGGGGCTGCCCAGCAGCACCTCAATGGCGGCCTTGCGCTTGTTGTCCACAGTGGGGATCAGGCGTTGCGAGACGAAGGCGCGAAGGTTGGCGGAGAGGTCTTGTAACAGCTGCGGGCGGCGTTCTTCGGGAAAAAAGTTAATGATGCGATCCAGAGCTTGATTGGCGTTGTTGGCGTGAAGGGTGGAGATCGCCAGGTGGCCGGTTTCGGCGAAGGCCAGCGCGTGCTCCATGGTTTCACGGTCACGGATCTCACCGATGAGGATCACATCGGGGGCCTGGCGCAGGGTGTTTTTCAGCGCCTCCTCGAAAGTGAGGGTATCGACGCCGACTTCGCGCTGATTCACGATGCAGCGTTTGTGTGGGTGAATAAATTCGATCGGATCCTCGATGGTGATGATATGCCCGCCACTGGGCGATGTGCTGTTACGGTGGTCGATGAGGGCTGCCAACGAGGTGGATTTGCCCGAGCCGGTACCACCGACGAACAGGATCAGACCGCGCTTGGCCATGATCACCTCGCTGAGGATTGGTGGCAGATCGAGCTCTTTGATGTTGGGGATCTCGGTCTTGATGTTGCGGACCACCATGGAGACTTCATTGCGCTGCTTGAAAATGTTCACACGAAAGCGGCCGATGCCCGATTCGGAGATCGCCAGATTCATCTCCAGACCGTGCTCGAAATCGCGCTGCTGATCCGCGCTCATAATGCCGTTGGCGATGTCGAGAATGCTTCCCGGTGGCATGGGTGCCTTGTCCAGAGGCCTGAGCACGCCATGAAACTTGGCGCAGGGTGGTGCCCCGGTGCTCAGGTAGAGGTCGGATCCGTCTTTTGCGGCGAGTATGCGCAGGTAATCTTTAAAATCCATAGGGCTCTCTTGAGTCGGGTCGGCGCAAAAAAGAGTGTTCTTTTTCCATAAGCTGCAGAGAGATGCCTTTTACGGCGATCCCGGTTCTTTCCAGGGTCGGCATAAGCGGCGTCGTTACAATGCCATTGGCCTGATTGGTTATTGTTATCCGGGATAAACACAAACCAGCGTTGCACTGTAGCGAATTTCCGCCAATGATGAAATTGTTACGAATGTGAAATTGTGATCTCTGTCACATCGACTGCAATAGGGATGACCTCGTTGCACCTGCTCATTGGGCGATTATAATGTGCGCCCGTTGCCCCATTTACCGCCCAGGAACATCTCATCGCATGTCGTTGGAAATCCTTTTTTTTGATGAGCATATCGTTGTCGTTAGCAAACCGACTCTCCTGCTATCCGTGCCGGGACGGGGTGAAGATAAGCAGGATTGCGTGGTAAGTCGCCTGGACCGGGAATTTACCGGGATCCGTGAAGTGCACCGGCTGGACTGGGAGACTTCTGGCCTGATGCTGCTGGCGCGTCATAAGGCGGCACATCGTGAGCTAAGCCGCCAGTTTCAGTCGCGGCTGGTGGATAAGAGCTACACCGCTGTAGTGGCCGGTGTGCCGTCGCAGGAGAGTGGTGAGATCGACTTGCCGCTATGCTGCGACTGGCCCAACCGCCCCCGTCAGATGGTCGATCCGGCGCTGGGGAAACCATCGCTGACCGGTTGGGAATTGCTCGATGCCTGGGATGATCGCAGCCGCCTGCGCCTCATCCCCGTCACCGGCCGTTCACACCAGTTGCGGGTTCATCTGATGTCTATCGGACATCCCATTCTTGGGGACCGCCTCTATGCCGATACTCAATCCCTGGCCATGGCCGACCGGCTCTTGCTGCACGCCACCACCCTTTCATTTGCGCATCCTGTGAGTGGAGAGGCCATTCAATTTAGTGACAAACCGCCTTTTTAAGCCTGCTTTGGCAGAGTCAGCCGGCTGAAAGTGGCAGGGAGTCTGTGAGTGTGGCGTTGCTCCGGCCTCTTGCTTCGCTCGTCGACGGTATTCAATTTCCGAGGTATGCAAAAAAACGGATACAGATTGCGCGCGAATTTTACCGAATCTTCATGATGCGTTATTTCGATACTGGCAGATAGAGGGGATATAGCGTTATCTCTTCGCGCAGCATACGTTCGGTCAAAACTTTTCCAAGCTCTTCGAAATCGCCGCCGAAATCTTCTCTGAGCGACGGGTCGGTATCGATATTCCGATATTTGCGGATCAGCTGCATCACTGAAGCGCCGATGCGATCCATCTCCGTGCGGTACTCCCGTAACATCTCATGAGTTTCCCGGTCGATGGCGAAATAGGCATCCAAATAGGCATATAAGCGTACCCGTTCAGTCAGAAAGTGGCCTGTGAGAGCAGCCTCGAACTCACTTAACAGTGGGGGGATTGCAGCAACATCGCCCCGATCCCGGGCAGAAAGGACAGCGTTGTGTAACGCGAAGAAGCGTTTATGTTCCTGTTTGAACTCATTGATGAGTTCAGGTGAATAGCGAATCTCGGTACCAGGGGCCGGTGCATACTCTGTGGGTTCCTGGGCCGTCGCTTCCGGTGTGCGCCAACGTTTAATGAACTTCGAAATTGAACTAGTCACTTCCCTCTCCTTAAGTCGTTTTTAATCTACATCGCAAGCAATCCTGAACGGCCGATGTTATTCTTTAGCTTAAGTGGTATTGATAATGCAACTTTTCAATCCCTGGCATTCTACAGGTTTGATACGGCTAACGCTGCGAATCTTGGCGAACTGGCGAGTTGAAAAGAGGATCCCCCCTTTAATGATGAAGGTAGAGAAAACGCCTGATGCCTTACCTTTCGATGTCCTGCAGTTGCGCTGCAACTGGCCCAACCTCCCGCGCCGGATGGTCACGTGAGCACTTTGCAAACC